>NZ_LT840185.1:1132458-1467417 GCF_900177405.1 Allosphingosinicella indica
TGGCCGAGCCGATCCTCGAGCGCGGTGCGGACGAGCCAGCCGGCACGGCCGGCGATCGGGGCCACGGTCACCGTGCCGAGGGTCTGCGCCACCGCGCCCTGCCCGCCGCCGGCATAGAGCGGGCGCAGGGTGCAGCCGGAAAGTGCGAGCGCGGACAGGATCAGCGCAAAACCCCACACCCGCCTGGGCTGAGCGTGTCGAAGCCCTGCCCTTCTGCCTGGAGACAAAGGCAGGCCTTCAACGAGCTCAGGCCGCGCGGCGGGGTGAGGCTCGGTCATGCGACCAGATTCACCAGCCGGTCGGGCACCACGATCACCTTGCGCGGCGGTTTGCCGTCGAGGATGCGCACCACATTCTCCGACGCCAGCGCCATTTCCTCGATCGCCTCGCGCGAGGCCCCCTTGGGCGCGGTCAGCGTGTCGCGGAGCTTGCCGTTCACCTGCACCGCGATCGTTACCTCGTCGACCACCAACAGCGCCTCGTCGAAGGCGGGCCAGGCAGCATCGGCGATCAACCCCTCTCCGCCGCGCGCTGCCCACGCTTCCTCGGCGAGATGCGGCACCATTGGCGCGACCAGCAGCAGCAAGGTCCGAGCCGCGGCGTTGCGCGAGGCCGACGGCGGCGCCTTCTCGATCGCATTGGCGAGCTCGTAGACGTTGGCCACTGCCTTGTTGAACGCCAGCGCCTCGATATTCTCGCCCACCGCCGCGATCGTCTGATGCAGCTTGCGGTCGAGGGCCTTGTCCTCGCCGTCGGTCTGAGGGTCCGCAGCGGTCATCCGCCACAGACGCTGGACGAAGCGCCACGTTCCCTGGATGCCTTCCTCGCTCCACGCCAGATCGCGCTCGGGCGGGCTGTCGGAGAGCATGAACCAGCGCACCGCGTCGGCGCCATATTGATCGACGATCGGCTCGGGATCGACGGTGTTCTTCTTAGATTTGGACATCTTCTCGACGCGGCCCAGCGTCACCGCCTCGCCGGTCGCGGTTACGATGCCGCCCGAAACCTCGTCGGGCGCGAGCCAGCGGCCGTCGGGCGCGCGATAGGTCTCGTGCGTCACCATGCCCTGGGTGAAGAGCCCCGCGAAAGGCTCGGCGACATTGATCTTGCCGATGCGTTGCAGCGCGCGCGTCCAAAAGCGCGCGTAGAGCAGGTGAAGGATCGCATGCTCGACCCCGCCGATATATTGTCCCACCGGCAACCAGCTTTCCGCGACCGCCTTGTCGAACGGCTTGTCGTCCGGTTGGCTGGCGAAGCGGATGAAATACCAGGAGGAATCGACGAAGGTGTCGAGCGTGTCGGTCTCCCGCCGCGCCGCTGCGCCGCATTTCGGGCAGGGCACATGCTTCCAGCTCGCATGCCGATCGAGCGGGTTGCCGGGCACGTCGAAGCTGACGTCCTCCGGAAGCGTGACGGGAAGCTGGTCCTTGGGCACGCCCACCGGGCCGCAGGCGTCGCAATGGACGATCGGGATCGGCGTTCCCCAATAGCGCTGGCGTGACACGCCCCAGTCGCGCAGCCGCCAGACGGTCGTCCCCTCGCCCCAGCCATCCGCTTCGGCGCGGCGGATCACCTCGGCCTTGGCGGCCTCGACATCCAGACCGTCGAGGAAGCGCGAATTGACGATGACCCCGCCGGCGCTCTCGGCCGCGTCGCCGATCGGCGTCCCGGCGTCGTCTGCGCTAGCCGCGACGACGCGGCGGATCGGCAGGCCGTATTTGGTGGCGAACTCATGGTCGCGCTCGTCATGGCCGGGCACGCCGAAGATCGCGCCGGTGCCATAGTCCATCAGCACGAAATTGGCAATGTAGACCGGCAATTCCCATGCGGGATCAAGCGGATGGACGGCTTTCAGACCGGTGTCGAAGCCGAGCTTCTCGGCCGTGTCCAGCTCCGCCGCGGTCGTCCCGCCCTGCTTGCACAGCGCAATGAACGCCGCCGCATCGGGCCGGCCTTCCGCCACTTGTAGCGCGATCGGATGATCAGGCGATACCGCAACGAACGACGCGCCGAAGATGGTGTCGGGCCGCGTGGTGAAGACTTCGACGGTATCCCCTCGACCGGCGAGCGCAAACCCGAAGCGCATGCCGCGGCTCTTGCCGATCCAGTTTTCCTGCATCAGCCGGACCTTGTCGGGCCATTGATCGAGCGTGCCGAGCCCGTCGAGCAGCTCCTCGGCGAAGTCTGTGATCTTGAGGAACCACTGGCTGAGCTTGCGTCGCTCGACCAGCGCGCCCGACCGCCAGCCGCGGCCGTCGATCACCTGTTCGTTGGCGAGCACGGTCATGTCGACCGGGTCCCAATTGACCTCGCTCTCCTTGCGGTAGACGAGGCCGGCGTCGAGCAGATCGAGGAACAGCGCCTGCTCGTGCCCGTAATAAGCGGGGTCGCAGGTCGCGAGTTCGCGGCTCCAGTCGAGCGCGAAGCCGAGACGCTTCAGTTGCGCACGCATCGTCGCGATGTTCGCCCAGGTCCATTCGCCCGGATGGACCTTCTTCTCCATCGCCGCATTCTCGGCCGGCATGCCGAAGGCGTCCCACCCCATCGGGTGGAGCACTTCGAAACCTTTCATCCGGCGATAGCGCGCCAGCACGTCGCCCATCGTGTAGTTGCGGACGTGCCCCATGTGGATGCGCCCCGATGGATAGGGGAACATCTCCAGCACATAGCTCTTGGGCTTCCCGCTCGCGTCATCGGCGTGGAACGAGCCGCGCTCTTCCCACGTCCGCTGCCAGCGCGCGTCGGCCTCGAGCGGATTGAAGCGGCTGTTCGCCACGCTTTGCTCCGGGCTTAGCCGGCGACGGCGCTACGGCGCAGGTCGCGGGCCTTGGTCAGGATGATCTCTTCCAGCTTCTGCACGGTGGCCGCGGCGACGGGCGCCTCGATCCACTGCCCGTTCTGCAGCACCTGGCGCGAGGCGGCGACGCGCAGTGCATCGGCGCGCAGGTCGCGATCGAGGATGGTGACGGTCACCTTGGCGCGCTCGTTGGGCGATTCGGGGTTGGTGTACCAATCGGTGACGATCACGCCGCCGTTGGAATCGACCTGACCCATCGGCGCGAACGACAGCGTGTCGAGAGCGGCGCGCCACAGGTAGGAATTGACGCCGATCTGCGTCACCTGCGAGGCCGCAACCTGGCGCGGCGCCTGCTTGTTGCGATTGGCACAGGCGGGCAGCGCGATTAGGCAGACGGCGGCGAGGCCAAGGGCGGCGGCGCGAACCATGAAGCATTTCCTCGAAAAACTGAGACAGGGAGGCGTTAAGTTATCACCGCGCAGGCGGCAAGCCGTCTCTGCGACTCGGCAGCGCGGGCTTCGTCGCAAATCGCGGCACCCTCGCCGCTTCATCCTGTATCAATCTGCCGCTGTCATGGTGAACATATCGGGGTTCGGGGCCACAGGTTGTGGGAAAGATGCAACAGCGTGAAAGCGAATCCCGGTTAACGGACCCGAAGCGCTGGCCGGGCGTATGGAGTCGTATTAGAGCCGTATCGATCCAGGAGTCGCATAAGCGGTGACGAAGAAACGGGGAATGTCAGGTCTGTTGGGGGGCGCAAGCTTGGCCTTGCTCGCGCTCGTGCTGACGCCTGCCATCGCCGCAACCGTCGTGCAGTCCGGCGCCAAGGAGTCCGCCAAGCGCCCCGCGCTGTCGTTACGCTCCGCCGCCAACGGTTTCACGCCTGCCGTCGCCGATCCGCGCCTCGCTGCCGAATTCGCGCGCCGCGGGCTTTCCGCCGGCAGCTTCCGCTTCACCCCGTCGGTCTCGGCGGACAAGAGCAACAAGCCGGTCACCGTCGCGGTCCGCGCGCGTTCGATCACGCCGGGCGACACGACGCGCTCGGCCGATGGCGCGGCCGCAATCACCGCGATCACGCCCACCGCCTACAGCTTGGGCGTCTCGGTCGGCTGGAAGCGTTTCGCGCTTTCGGGCGACGTCTCCAAGTTTGACGGCGGCGTGCTGCCGGGCCGCGAATCGGCGGAAGTTGGCGTCAGCTACAGCCCGACGCGCAACTTCACCGGCCGCGTGGCGGTGGGTGCCGAGCGCGCCAACGACGTGCTGCCGCGCCTCAACCCGGTCGACAGCAGCTATTCGCTCGACGTCGGCGGCACCTATTCGATCGCGCGCAACATCGATGTCACCGGCGGCGTCCGCTACCAGATCGATCGCGATCGCCTGCAGCCGCTCACCGACGATCGCCGCGACAGCCAGGCGCTCTACGTCGGCACCGCCTTCCGCTTCTAAGCGGACGCGCTTCTCCCAGCACCGACCGTCATTCCGGCGAAAGCCGGAATCCCTTTTCTTGCGTCTTTGAAGGAATGAGATCCCGGCTTTTCGCCGGGATGACAGGCCCAGCCTAGAAGTCCTGAGGCTGCTCGGCCGGGCGGCGCTGGTCCTGCGGCGGCACGTCGTTGCGCTGTCGGCCCTGCTGTGGCGGCGGTGCCGGCGGTGGCGGGCGGTTGCGACCGATCGCGCGGTCGAGCCATTCCTGATCGAGCCGGTCGCCCTCGCGCCGGTTCTGTACGCGCGGGTCGCGGCTGTCACGAGGGAAGTCGCGCGGATCGCGCGGATCGCGCGAATCGAGGATCGGCGGCGACAGGCGTCCGTCGCGGCCAGGCGGCAGCGTCTCGGGCGGAGCGCCGGGGGGCAGGCTGCCGTCCTCCGGGAAAGGCGGGCCATAATCGGGGCCGCCGCCGATCGGGTTGCCGTCGGGATCGACCATCATGAAATTGTCTGGCTCGCCGTACCAGGCTTCCTCGTCGGGCTCGGTCTGCCAGTCGGGCAGGGTGACCTCGATGTCGAACGCTTCCACCGGCCGCTTGGCGACCGCGGTGGACATGAAATCGCGGAACGCGGCGGCGGGCGCGCGGCCGCCCTGCAGCCCGGGAATCGCCTTGGCATCGTCGCGGCCCATCCACACGCCGGTGGTGATCCCGCTCGAGAAGCCGACGAACCAGCCGTCCTTGTTGGAGCTGGTGGTGCCGGTCTTGCCCGCCACCGGCCGGCCGATCTGCGCGGCGCGCCCGGTGCCGGTGAGCACCGCGGACTGGAGCAGGTCGGTCATCTGCGCCGCCACCCATGGCGTCAGCAGCACGCGCGAATCGTCCGATTCATGCTGGTAGAGCAGCTGCCCCTCGCCGGTCGTCACGCGACGGATGCCATAGGGCACCACTGCGACGCCCTTGCGCGAGACCGAGGCGAAGGCGCGCGTCATGTCGAGCAGCCGCGCCTCCGATGTGCCGAGCACCATCGACGGCGTCGTGTTGACCGGCGTGGTGATCCCCATCCGCTGCGCCATGTCGGCGACGTTGCGGAAGCCGACTTCCTGGCCGAGCTTCGCCGATACCGTGTTGACCGACCGCGAAAAGGCTTCGCGGAGGCTGATTGGGCCGGAGAAGCTGCGGCTGGAATTGCGCGGACTCCAGCCGCCGATCGTTACCGGGCCGTCGACCACCGTGTCCGACGGCGTATGGCCGGCTTCGAGCGCGGCGAGATAGACGAACAATTTGAACGCCGATCCCGGCTGCCGCACCGCCTGCGTCGCGCGGTTGTAGAGCGACGAGACATAGTCCCGCCCACCGACCATCGCGCGGACCGATCCGTCACGGTCCAGCGCCACGAGCGCGCCTTGTGCGCCCGACGGCGTATTGGCGTTGATCGCGCGATCGGCGGCGCGCTGCATTTCCAGATCGAGCGTGGTCCACACCTCGATCGGCGCGGTGGTCTCGTCGATCAGCGTGTCAAGCTGCGGCAGCACCCAATCGGTGAAATAGCGGACGCTGTTCTGCCGCGGGGTGGGGACGAACTTGACGTCGGCGGGCGCGGCGGACGCGGCCTCGACCGGCGTCACGTCGCCATTCTCGACCATGGCGCGGATGACGACGCCGGCGCGGCCCTTGGCGGCTTCCGCATCGGCGGTCGGTGAATAGTTGGAGGGCGCCTTGACCAGCCCGGCGATGATCGCCGCTTCGGAGAGGCTCAGCTCCTTGGCGCTATGCCCATAGAAGCGCCGCGCCGCGGCATCGATGCCATAGGCGCCGCCGCCGAAATAGACGCGGTTGAGGTAGAGCTCGAGGATCTGCTCCTTCGAGAAGCGCCGCTCGATCGCCAGCGCCAGGATCGCCTCGCGGATCTTGCGGCCGAAGGTGCGGCTGTTGGTGAGGAAGATGTTGCGGGCGAGCTGCTGGGTGATCGTCGATCCGCCCTGCGCCCAATGGCCGCGCTCTACGCGGACCTTGGCGGCGCGCACGATGCCGAGCGGATCGACGCCGGGGTGCGAGAGGAAGCGGCGGTCCTCCACCGCGATCATCGCGTCGCGCATCACCTCTGGGATCTGCGCATAGGGCAGCCATTCGCCGAAGCTCGGCCCCAGCGCCAGCATGACCGTCCCGTCGGCGGCGCGCACCCGGATCATCTGGCCGAGATCGTCGCGCTTCCGGAGTTCGCCGTAGGATGGAAGCGAGTTCATCGCGACGAGCACCGCGACGATCAGCGCGATCAGCCCGACGAGCCCGCCGTAGATGGCGGTCTTGAGCATGATCGACAGCGTGCGGCGCAATTTGGAAGGGGAAGCATTACTGGCCATCGCGCGTCAGCGATAAGGGGTGACGCGGGGCCTCACAAGCAAATCGCGCGCAGCCCGGCCCGCGGGCAAGTCGTGCGGCACGACTTCGCTCTGGCCGCGCCCGGCGATTTGCCGCACAATCGCGGGCATGGCCACCTTGCTCCGCAACGCCCCCGAAGCCGATCCCGATGCCGACTGGAGCCTTCCCGGCTGGCTCTATCACGATGCCGAATATTTCCGGGTAGAGATGGCGCGCGTCCTCCGCCCCTCGTGGCAGATCGTCTGCCATGAAAGCGAGATACCGGCAACGGGCGATTGGCGGACAATCGACTATCTCGGCGAGAGCGTGATCGTCATCCGCGGCCAGGACGGTGCGGTCCGCGCCTTCCACAACATCTGCCGCCACCGCGGATCGCGGCTGCTCGACGGCACCGACGGCTGCGCCAAACGGCTCGTCTGCCCCTATCATGCGTGGAGCTATGCCGCGGACGGGCGTCTGACCGGCGTCCCTTCCGCAGACGATTATCCGGCGCTCGACAAGAGCGCGCTCGGGCTGCTCCCGGTCGAGATGGAGGCGTGGCGCGGCTTCCTCTTCGTGCGGCTGGAGGGCGGCGGCCCCTCGGTCGCGGCGATGATGGCGCCGTATGAAGCGGAGATCGCGCCCTATCGCTTCGAGGATCTGCGCGCGATCGGCCGCGTCACGATCCGCCCACGCGACGTCAATTGGAAGAATGTCGCCGACAATTATTCGGATGGTCTGCACATCCCGGTTGCGCATCCCGGCCTCACCCGCCTGTTCGGCAAGAGCTATGCGGTCGAGGCGGAGGCGCATGTCGATCGCATGTCGGGCGAGCTCATCGACCGGCAGTCCGCCAACGTCTCGGAGCGCGCCTATCAGCGTTATCTGCCGCCGGTGCCGCATCTGCCGGCGGAGGCGCAGACGCGCTGGCTCTATTACAAGCTCTGGCCCAACGTCGCGTTCGACATCTATCCCGATCAGGTCGATTTCATGCAGTTCCTGCCGGTCTCGCCGACGGTTACGATGATCCGCGAGATCGCCTATGCGATCCCCGACGACCGGCGGGAGATGAAGGCTTCGCGCTACCTCAACTGGCGGATCAACCGCCGCGTCAATGCCGAAGACACCGAGCTTATCCGCCGCGTCCAGCGCGGCATGGAATCGCCCGCTTATGTGCCGGGGCCGCTGGGGCGGAGCGAGGTATCGCTGAGGAGTTTCACGGCGAAGCTCCGCCGCCTCATCCCGGAAGCGCGTCTCCACCATCCGCCGCCGCCGGGCTGGAGCGGCGCGCGCGGCGCATGACGAGATAGACGGGCAGCGCTGCCCCGGTCATCGCCAGACTCCACAGGCTCGCCTCGATTCCGGCGCCGTGGAACGCCCACAGTGCATAAGCGAGCGCCGCCAACGCGACGGCGATCATGGCCGGCGGCGCGGCAATCCTGCCGAACCGCGCGAGCTTCAGCCAGGCGAGCACGCAGGCGAGATAGAAGATCAGCGTCACCGAGGTCGTCACCAGCAGCATGAACTGGAACAGCCCGGCGAGATCGCGCGAGTAATTGGCGAGCACCACGATGCTGGCGAGAGTGCTCGAGACGATATGGATGCGGTGCGGCGCCCCGCGCCGGTTGAGCTTCGCCGTCCAGTCCGGCAGCAGCCCGTGCCGCGCCAGCGTGAACGGCATTTCGGCCTGCAGCAGGATGAACCCGTTGAGCGCGCCGAGCGCAGCAATCGCAACGAAGATCGCCACTAACGGGCCGAGCGCGGGATCGACGAGCGTCCCAAAGAAGGTCGCGAACGGGGAGGTGGAGGTCACCACCGTTTCCGGGGGCAGCATCAGCGTCACCGCCGAGCCCGCGAGCAGGTAAAGTATGCCCGTGATCAGCACCCCGGTCAGCACGGCGCGCGGCACCGTACGTTCCGGGTCCTTGGCGCGGTCGCCCGCCACCATCGCGCTCTCGAACCCGAGCATGGCGAAAAGCGTGAGCGTCGCAGCGCCACCGATCGCAGCGCCGGTGACCGGCACGGAGTTATGCGCGACGGGCGCCGCCGTCCCGCTGCCGAAGAGCCAGACGGCGACCAGGATGACGCCGACCAGCGGCACGACCTTCAGCAGCAGCGTCACGATCTGCACGCCGCCCGCGGTGCGGACGCCGCGGCAGTTGATCAGCGTGAACAGCCAGACCAGCGCGACGGCCACCGCCGCCGGCACGCCCGGTGCGGCGAGCGCGGGCCAGACCGCGGCGAGATTGCTGACCGCAGCGATGGCAAGTGTCGCGTTGGTGACCCAGCAGGATATCCAGTAGCTCCACGCGACGACGAAGCCGGTGCCGGCGCCAAAGGCGGCAGCGGGATAGGAATAAGGCGCGCAGTCCCCCGCCCGCCCTTTGCCGAGGCGCATCAGCACGGCGACCAGGCAGAGCGTGCCGACGATCGTCACCAGCCAGCCGTAAAAGGAGTTCCAGCCGAGCGGCGCGAGGCTCACCGGGAGCAGGAACACGCCCGATCCGATCATCCCGCCGACGACCAGCGCCACGCACATCGCGAAACCGAGCTGTCGCTCCGGAACTGCGTTCGTCATGGCCCTGCCCCCGCCTGGAGGGCGAACATGAACCTGTCGATCGGCGAAGGCAAAGGCTGAATTGGGAGGCGCCACGTCGTGCATCAGGCGGCGGCCGGACCCCGGCTTTCGCCGGGGTTCATCACCAGGTTTCAGGATAAGTGGTGCGGTCGAGAAGACTCGAACTTCCACGGCCTTTCGGCCACAACGACCTCAACGTTGCGCGTCTACCAGTTCCGCCACGACCGCACATCATGAAACGGCCCCGCATGCGCGAGGCCCTGGCAAGGCCCGCGCCTCTAGCAAAGGGTTGGGGGGCGCGCAATGGTGGTTTCGGAAGTCGCCGCTGCCCGCGGATTTCCGGCGGCCGCGTCGTTTAATAGAGAAACATCGGCATGCCTTCGACGCGCATCAGCTTCGCGCGATAGGTGGAGCGGTCGTAGAGGCCGGTGACGTCCACCGATTTGGTGCCGTGCAGCAGGGTGTCGATCGGCACGTGCGCGTAATTGCCGTCGCTCAGCGTTACCATCCGCGCCTTCTCGCCGCGCTGGAGGAGTTGGACGGCGAGGCCGCCGAACGCGAAGCCGACCATCCGGTCCATCGCATCGGGCTCGCCCGCGCGCATCAGATAGGCGAGCTCCTGGATGACGGTGCCGCTGCCGAGCCGTTCCTCGATTTCGCGGCCGAGCTGCTGGCCGATGCCGCGGTCGTCGCGCTGCGTGGCGGAGCGCGAGAGATCGGCATCATCCTCCTTGCGCCCCGCGATCGAGGCGCCTTCGGAGATGACGCACACCGCATAATTCGCCGGGTTCGAGGCCTTGTCCTCGGCAAGCAGCGGCAGCAGCACGTCGAGGTCCGCGGGCGCTTCGGCGATGATGGTGCGATCGACCTGCGCGAGGAAGCCGGCGAGCAGCGCCGTCTCGCCGCTCCGCCGCCCGAACAGCTCGATCACGCCGATCCGCTCGTGGCTTTCGATGGTGGTGCGCAGCGCGTTGATCGCCTCGACCGAGCGGCTCACCGCAGTCGAGAAGCCGATGCAATAGTCGGTGCCGAAAACGTCATTGTCCATCGTCTTGGGCACCGAAATCACCGGCACGCCCTGCGCCGCGAGATGCGCGGAGAAGCGCAAGGTGCCGTCGCCGCCCAGCGTCACCATCGCGTCGATGCCGAGCGCGTCGAGCACCTTCAGCACCTGCCCCGTGCGGTCGCCGCCCTCCACCGTGCGCGGATCGGTGCGCGATGTGTGGAGGATGGTGCCGCCCATCCGGTCGATGCCGCGCACGCCCTCACGGGTCAGCGGCAGGCTGCCGTTGGCGATGCTCGCGGAATCGTCGGGGTCGATCTCGAGGAAACCCTGCCAGCCGCGGCGGAAGCCGGTCACCTCCCAGCCGAGATCGTCGGCGGTGAGCGTGATCGAGCGGATGCACGGGTTGAGCCCCGGCACATCGCCGCCGCCGGTGAGGATTCCGATACGCATTGCGGCTCCTTAATGGCCCTCCCCCTTGATGGGGGAGGGTTGGGTGGGGGTGGACTCGATGCCGTCCGCGGCTTCTCCGGAGACGCCACCCCACCCCAAACCCCTCCCCATCAAGGGGAGGGGCTTCATATGGCGCTCGTCCTTCAACCCGTCTATCGGCCGCGTCCATGCGCTACAACCGCCGGGACATCGTGGAAGAGGCGGGGCGCATCCTGCGGCTGGCGTGGCCGATCATGCTGACCGGGCTCAACTGGACGCTGATGCATCTGATCGACGTCGCGATCGTCGGGCACATGAGTACGGCGGAGCTTGGCGCGCTGGCAGCGTCGCGGACGCTGACCTTCATCACCATCGTCATGGGGCTTGCCGGGCTCTCCGGCGTGCTCGTCCACGTCTCGCGCGCCGACGGCGGCGGGCGGCTTGCGGAGACCGGCGATCTGCTCCGCGCCGGCGCTGCGCTCGGGCTGACGCTCGGCTTCGGCGCCTTCGTGATCCTGATGCTCTTCGCCGAGCCGTTGCTGATGCTGGTCGGCGTGTCAGCCGATCTCCAGGGGCCGGGTGCCGCGGTCGTCCGCGCCATATCGTTCGGCTATCTCGGCCAGTTCGTTCTCGCCGCCGCCTCCTATTTCCTCGAAGGGATCAGCCGTCCGCGGCGCGTGATGGCGGTCAATCTCGCGATGCTCCCCGTCAACGCTGTGCTCGCCTGGGCGCTGGTCGGCGGGCATCTCGGCTTTCCCGCGCTCGGCGCGGTCGGCGCGGCGCTGGCGACGGCGAGCGTGTCGGTCGGCGGCGGCATCGCGATGCTCGTCCTGTGCTGGCTGTTGCCGCGCGCCGCCGAGCGCGGCGTCCACGACCTCTCCGCCGCCGCCTTGCGCCGCGCCTTCGCCTGGCTGCCGCGGCTGGCGGGCTTCGGCGTCGTCCCCGGCATCGCAGCGGGGCTGGAGCTTGCGGGCTTTTCCTGGCTGATGGCGCTCTCCACCCAGCTCGGCATCGTCGCGGCGGGCGCGTTCCAGGCGATGTTCTCGCTCCACAACATCGTCTTCACCTTGGCGATCGGCTTCGGATCGGCGGCCGGGGTGCGCGTCGGCAACGCGGTCGGCGCCGGCGAACCGGAGGAAGCATGGCCGCGCACGATGATCGCCGCGGGGCTCGCGCTGCTCATGCTCGGCGCGCTGTCCGCAACCTTCTGGCTGTTCGCCGTCCCCCTCACCGCGCCTTTCTCCGACGATCGCGCGGTGACAAGCCTCGCCGCCGTCATGCTCGCGCTGATTGCGCCGTTCATGCTGTTCGACGGTCTGCAATATGTGATGGGCTATGCGCTCCGCTCGCTCGGCGAGCAGGTGTGGGCGGGCGTCAATTCGATCTTCGCCTTCTTCGTCGTCACCGGAGGGCTCGGCTGGTGGCTGGTGCGCGAAGGCTATGGCCCCGCCGGGCTGGTCTATGCCGCGGGCGCCGGGATGGTGCTGGCCGCTTTGCTCCAGTTCGCGCGGCTGGTGCTGGTCGTCAGGAGAATTGGCCGAAGCTGAGGTTGAGCCGCTTGGCGCCGCGCGGCACGTCCACCTCGGCGCTATTGAACACCGTGCTCTGCCCCGGCGCCAGCTCCGGCACCGGCGCGGAGATGAACCAGCCGTAGACGACGCGGCCCTGCACGTCGCGGAGTTCGGCGCGGATCTGCGGCACGCGCTGGGTCTGTTCGGTCGGGTTGACGATCCGGCCGGAGACCGCGAGCAGTTCATTGCCGCTTTCGAGCTGGCGCCGCTCGGGCTGGCCGTTGACCTTGATTTCCAGCGGCGTCGCCGCTTCCGCCTTCGTCACATTCTGGATCGGCAGGCCGAACGCCCAGATCGCCGCGACCGCGCCCAGCATCAGCACCGCCGCGATGATCGCGATGATCGTCCACAGCCGCGCCGGGTTGCGCCGGCCGCTGAACGGCGGCTCTTGCGCATAGGCGTCATAATCGATCGGCTCGTCCGCGGCCTCGGGCTCCGGAAATGGGGTCGGCGTGGACTGGAAGGGCTGCGGAACGGCATGTTCGGGCGGCGGGGCTGCCGCGATAGGCGCCGCATCCTCGGCAACCGCTGCCGGCGGCTCGGCGCGCTCTTCCGGCATCACGCTCTTCGGCGCGGGCGGGGGTCCCTGGAACCAGCTATTCTTGCAATTGGCGCAGCGCACCTGCCGGCCGTTGGCGCCGATCGCGCTGTCCGGGACGACGTATCGCGTGTCGCAAACGGGACAGGACAGGATCATCGCGCGGCTCTCAACCCCCTTGCTCGGACGCGAGCGAATCTAAACACCCGAACGCGGCCTGTTGCAAGAGAAGCCCGCGCTTTACGGCGGCTAGCGCGCCGTGCGAATGATCGCGCGGGGCAAGAGGAGGCGGGACTGAGCGCGACGCGCAGCATCGTCCAGTTCGAGAATGTCGGGCTGCGGTACGGGACGGGGGCGGAGACGCTGTCGGACCTGACCTTCGCGCTGCGCGAAGGCGGCTTCTATTTCCTCACCGGCCCATCGGGCGCGGGCAAGACCTCGCTCCTGAAGCTTCTCTACATGGCGCAGCGGCCGAGCCGCGGGCTGATCCGCCTGTTCAGTGAGGATATCGTGACGATGCCGCGCGATCGCCTGCCCGGCTTCCGCCGGCGAATCGGCGTCGTCTTCCAGGATTTCCGCCTCGTCCGCCATCTCTCCGCGTTCGACAATATCGCGCTGCCGCTGCGTGTCGCAGGGGTGGAGGAGGGCGATCTGGCGACGCCGGTGACCGAGATGCTGAGCTGGGTCGGCCTCGGCCATCGTGCCAGCGCGCGCCCGGCGACGCTGTCGGGCGGCGAGCAGCAGCGCGTCGCCATCGCCCGCGCGGTGATCGCCCGGCCCGAACTGCTGATCGCCGACGAGCCGACCGGCAACGTCGATCCCGACATGGCGAAGCGGCTGATCCACCTGTTCGATGCGCTCAACAAGCTCGGCACCACGGTGGTGGTGGCGACCCACGATGTGCATCTGCTCACCCGCATTCCCCGCGCCGAGATGCTGCGGCTCGATCGCGGCCAGCTTGCCGATCCGACCGGGGCGCTGCGCCATCCGCCCAAGGGGCCGGAGGAATGAAGGGCGGCGTGCGCAAGTTCGGCGCCGCGGACCGGCGGCTACTGCCCGAGGGCCGCCTGTCGGGGCCGATGCCCTGGGTGATCGCGATCATGATGTTCCTGACGGTGCTCGCCGCCGCCGCCGGGCTGGGGCTCGGCAGCGCGGCGACGGGCCTCGACGCCGACATCGGCAACCGCCTCACCGTCCAGATCGTCGAGGCAAACCCCGATGCGCGCGAGCGGCAGTCGGCCGCCGCGCTCGCTGCGCTCCGGCAGACGCCCGGCGTGCTGGCCGCGACCCGCGTGTCGGACCAGCAGATGGCCGCGCTGCTCGAACCGTGGCTCGGCCCGGGCGGGATCGGCCAGGACATTCCCATCCCCGCGCTGATCGACGTCGAGCTGGGGCCCGGCACCACCGGCAATTCGGTGCGCGATGCGGTGCGCGCCGCAGCGCCGGACGCGCGGGTGGACGACAATGCGCAGTGGCTGGCGCCGCTCGCCAAGCTGATCGACGCGCTCCAGCTTCTGGCCGCGGCGCTGGTGCTGCTGATGGTCGGCGCGCTCGCCGCCACCGTCGTCCTTGCCGCGCGCGCCGCGCTCGACACGCACCGGTCGACGATCGAGGTGCTCCACCTGATGGGCGCAACCGACGTGCAGGTCGCGCGGCTCTTCCAGCGCCGCATCGCGCTCGATGCCTTGTTCGGCGGCGTCACCGGCTTCGTCGCGGCGGCGCTGGTGCTGGCGGTGATCGGCCGGCGGCTCGGGGCGCTGGGCTCGGACCTGCTCGGATCGGCGGGGTTGCCGATCCTCTCCTGGCTGCTGCTCCTCGTCCTGCCCTTCGCCGGCGTGCTGCTCGCGGTTCTGGTTGCGCGCGTGACCATCCTCAAGGCATTGGGGCGGCTGTTGTGATCAGCCGTTTCCTGTCCTTTCTGCTATTGCTCTACGCGCTCGGCTTCGCGCTGTTCGTGGTGCTGCTGCCGCAGCCGGCGGACGGCGCGCGCACCGATGCGATCGTGGTGTTGACCGGCGCCGCGGGGCGGATCGAGCGCGGTTTGGAGCTGTTGCGACAGGGCAAGGCGGAAAAAATGCTGGTCTCCGGCGTCAACCGCACCGTCCGCCCGGTCGAGCTCGCCGATCGCTACGGCAATGCGCGGCTGTTCGACTGCTGCATCGATCTGGGGCGCGAGAGCGTCGACACGCGCTCCAACGCCGACGAGACCTACAATTGGCTGCGCCGCAACAAGTACAAATCGGTGCGGCTGGTGACGACCGACTGGCACATGCCGCGCGCGGCGTTCGAACTGTCGCGCCGCGCCGAGGGGGTCGAGGTCGTGCAGGACGCGGTGCGCAGCAAGCCGAACTTCCGGCTGCTCTTCGCCGAATATAACAAATATCTCCTCCGCCGCGCCGCGGTGATCGTCGGCATCTGATGCCCCTGCTGCGCTCGCTGCTGTTCGCTCTGTTCTTCTATCCCGGCACGGTGGTCGCGGTGCTGCTATCGTTCCCGGGCGCGGCGATCGGCCGCAAGGCGCTGACCGCGGTGGTCCACGGCTGGGCGCGCTGGCATCACTGGTGCGCCGTCGTGCTGTTGGGCATCCGCGTGCGCGTCGAAGGGCCGCGGCCCAGGGGCGCGATGCTGGTCGCCGCCAAGCACCAGTCGATGTTCGAGACGATCGAGATGCTGCTGCTGCTCGACGAGCCTGTGCTGGTGATGAAGAAGCAGCTCACCGACATCCCCGGCTGGGGCTGGGTGGCGCGCACCTATGGCGCGATTTCGGTCGATCGCGAAGGCGGCGCCAAGACGCTTCGCTCGATGCTGAAGGAAGCCAATCGCGCCATCGCCGCGGGGCGGCCGATCGCGATCTTTCCGGAAGGCACGCGCGTCATGCCGGGCGAGACGCCGCCGCTGCAACCGGGTTTCGCCGGCCTATACCGCGCGCTCGGACTGCCCGTGGTGCCGGTCGCGCTCGACAGCGGCCGGCTATGGCCGCGCCGCAGCTTCCTGAAGCGCCCCGGCCTCATCACCTTCCGCTTCGCCGATCCCGTCCCGCCCGGCCTGCCGCGCAAGGAGATGGAGGCGCGCGTCCACGCCGCGATCAACGTGCTGGAGGTCAGCGCCGCGACCAACCACCACCCCCGCTCATCCTGAGGAAGGACTGAGCTTGGCGAAGGCCTGTCTCGAAGGACCGTGCTACGTCCTTCGAGACGCCGTTTCGACTGCGCTCAACGGCTCCTCAGGATGAGCGAGTCCGGGGAAGAGCGAATCAATTGAACCGGTTGTCGCGCGGGAAGCCGACAGGGGGCATCCGCCCCGCGGCGCCGCGCGCGGTGCGCCAGGCGGACATGTCGGGCTCGGCGCGCATCCGCCCGCTCTCACCGCCCATCGGCCAGCTCAGCCCTTCGGCGATCGGGAAGGTTGTGGCGTCGGAGAGGCCGCCATCGCGATAGCGCTGCAAGGTCACGCCCTGGCCGCGGCCCATTTCGGGCAGCTCGGCGACCGGGTAGACGACGAGCTTCCGGTTCTCGCCGACCACCGCGACATAATCGTCCGCTGCGTCGATCGGACGCACCACCTTCAGCTTCGCGCCGGGCTTCAAATTTACCACCTGCTTGCCCTTGCGCGTTTCCGCCACCGCGCCCGCCGCCGAGGTCACGAAGCCGCGCCCGTCCGATGCAGCGAGCAGCAGCTTGACGTTCTGCGCGGGCAGTAGCGCGACGATGCCGCCCTGCCCGTCGAGATCGACCATCAGACCCGCCGGCTCGCCGAAGCCGCGTCCGCCGGGCAGCTTGTCGGCGCCGAGCGTGTGGAAGCGCCCGCTCTCGGTCGCCAGCAGCAATTTGTCGGTGGTCTGCGCGTGGAAAGCGAAGGCGGGGCCGTCGCCTTCCTTGAACTTCAGCGTGTCGGCGGCGGCGAGATCGACATGGCCGCGCATCGCCCGGATCCAGCCGCGCTGCGAGAGGATCACGGTGATCGGCTCGCGCTCGATCATTGCTTCCAGCGGTATCTCGCGCGCCGGCGCCGCTTCCTCGATCCGCGTCCGCCGCCGCCCGAGCGGCGTGTCGGGCCCGTAGCGTTCGCGGAGCGCCGCCAAATCCTTCTTCAGCCGGGTGCGCTGCCGCGCCGGGGATTCGACCAGCTTCTCGAGTTCGCCGCGCTCCTTCTCCAGCGCGTCGCGCTCGCCGCGGATCTGCATCTCCTCCAGCCGGCGGAGCGAGCGCAGCCGCATGTTAAGGATCGCCTCGGCCTGCCGGTCGGTGAGGCCGAACTCGGCGATCATCACCGGCTTGGGTTCGTCCTCGGTGCGGATGATCGCGATCACCCGGTCGAGGTTGAGGAAGGCGACGAGATAGCCGTCGAGCAGCTCCATCCGGTCTGTGATTTTGGCGATGCGGTGCGTTGCGCGGCGGACCAGCACTTCGATCTGATGCTCGATCCAGCCGAGCAGCACCTGCTTCAGGCTCATCACCCGCGGCGTGCGCGTTGCGTCGAGCACGTTGAGGTTAAGCGGGATGCGCACTTCCAGGTCCGACAGCCGGTAGAGGCCGTCCATCAGCACCTGCGGATCGACCGTGCGGCTGCGCGGCTCGAGCACGATGCGCACCGCCTCGTCGCTCTCGTCGCGGATGTCGGCCAGGATCGGCAGCTTCTTCTCGGCGATCAGCGTCGCGATCTGCTCGATGAGCTTCCCCTTGGCGACCTGATAGGGGATCTCGCTCACCACCAGGTGCCAGCCGCCGCCCTTCTCGATCACCTTCTCGATTACCGCGCGCACGCGGAAAGCGCCGCGCCCGGTGGCGTAAGCGTGGGCGATCATGTCGGGCGCGTCGACCAGCACGCCGCCGGTCGGGAAATCGGGGCCGGCGACAAAATCCATCAGCGCCGCATCTTCGGCGCGCGGATTGTCGATCAGGTGGATCGCGGCGTCGATCACTTCAGCGGCATTGTGCGGCGGGATGCTGGTCGCCATGCCGACCGCGATCCCGCTCGCGCCATTGGCGAGCAGGTTGGGGAACAGCCCCGGCATCACCTCGGGCTCTTCGTCCTCGCCGTTATAGGTCGGGCGGAAATCGACCGTGCCGTCGTCGAGCCCTGCCATCAGCTCGATCGCCACCGGCGTCAGCCGCGCCTCGGTGTAGCGGTAGGCGGCGGCATTATCGCCGTCGATATTGCCGAAATTGCCCTGCCCGTCGACCAGCGGGTAGCGGAGCGCAAAGGTCTGCGCGAGGCGGACCATCGCGTCATAGACCGACTGATCGCCGTGCGGGTGATATTTGCCGATCACGTCGCCGACGACGCGCGCGCATTTCTTGTATCCGGCGCTGGGATCGAGCCGCAGCAGCCGCATCGCCCACAGCAGCCGCCGGTGCACCGGTTTCAGCCCGTCGCGCAGATCCGGCAGCGAGCGCGCGGTGATCGTCGACAGCGCATATACGAGATAGCGTTCGGACAGCGCATCGTCGAACGGCGCATCGACGATCTGATCGAAAGGGTCATCGGACATGACGCTTCGATAGCGAAGCGACGGCACGGATGCGAGAGTCCGCTTGCCTTTGTCTACTGAATGAATAGACTAATGCTAAAACGAGGAGAGCATGCATGAAGCACGTCCTTGTCCTGGCCGTTCTGTTCGCGGCCGCCGCTTGCTCGCACGCGGATGAAGCCGGTGTCGTCGAACAATCCGACGCGCTGCCGGAACAGCAGGCACCCCCTTCTGAGGCTCAGCAGGAACCGCCCGGCGCGCCGGCCGCCGATGCCGTCGCGGTGCAGATGCCGCGCATCGCCTATGCCTATCGCTTCGCCTTCCGGCTCGCGCCCGACCGGGTCGCGGCGCTTCAGGACCGGCATCTCGCGATGTGCGATGCGCTCGGCCCAATGCGCTGCCGCGTCGCCGATCTGCAAAGAGCGGCGGGCGAAGGCGAACACACTCAGGGCTCGCTCAAGCTGCTGGTCGCCGCCGACGCGGCGCGGCTGTTCGGCGATCGCCTCGCGGCTGCGGCCGACGGCGCTGGCGGCGAAACCGTGGCCCGCGCGATCACCGCCGAGGATCTGTCCAAGCAGATGGTCGATACCGAGGCGCGCATCCGCATCAAGCAGGCGTTGGTCGATCGGCTCACTGCCTTGCTGGCGACGCGGAGCGGCAACATCCAGCAGGCGGTCGAAGCCGAGCGCGCCGTCAATGCCGCGCAGGAAGAGCTGGAGCAGGCGCGCGCCTGGCTCGCCGAAATGCGCGGCCGCGTTGCGCTGTCGACGATGGATATCGCCTATCAGTCGGGCGCCCCGCTGGCCGGTGGCTTCGCGACGCCGGTGCGCGAAGCATGGGGCGAAGTGGCCTCGCTCAGCGGCAAGAGCCTGGCGATGATCCTGATCGTGGTTGCCGCGCTCGCGCCCTGGGCGGCCGCTCTCGCCCTCATTCTGGTCGCGGTGCGGCTCTACCGGCGGCGACGGCCGCGCGCCGTGTCAGAAGCCGACGCCGAGTGAGAAGACGACGGTAGCGTCGGCGCGGGGGACCGTGCCGGCGCTGGTGTCGACATAAGCGGCGCCGAGGCGGATCGGACCGAGCGCATAGTCCACGCCCAGCGACCAGTCGGTATAGTCCAGCGCGCCGCGCGCGCGGCCGACATGGCCTTTGAGGCTCCACGGGGTGAGCGGGATGCCGGCGTCGAGCGCGGCGGAAAGATAGAGGCTGTCCTCGCCGCCGATCGCATCCTGGCTCGGCGCCCAGGCCGCGCCCGCGGTGGCGCGCACCGGGCCGAGCTGGTGGCTAAGCCGCGCATAGGTCTCGACATAATCGGTCGGCCCGGCGAGCGCGGGGGAGTCGGGGAAGGCGTAATAATTGACGCCCGCGTCGATCCGCGTGCCCGATGCGATGTCGGTGGCGTAACCGGCATAGACGTCGATCTCGGCATTGCCGTAGCGCGGATCGTCGCTGAGGCTGGCGCCGAACGCGCCGGCGTAGAAGCCGCTCGACGCGCCGATGGTGAGCGAGCCCTGCACCGACGGGTCGCCGTCCGATCGGCTGATCCCGCGAAAGCGATAGTCGCTGACAATCTTCGCCTCGGCGCTGACGTCGGCCGCGTACGCAGGCATGACGGGGAGCAGGACAGCGGCGGTGGCGGCGAGGATTAAGATACGCATCGCCGCCTCATGTCGCGTGCCGCGGCGCGGCGCAACCTTGACAGCGCGGCCGCAGGCACGCACCTTGGCGACATGTTGCAGCGCGACAACTCCGTCGAATCCGCCATCGCCGTTTCCGGCGTGATGGCCGCGCGCGCTTATTATTACGGCACCGCCCGGGCGGGACCGTTCTAGCGCATTCATCTCACAAGACTGCGATCTCGAACCCACCCCGCCCGGCGCTCCGGCGGGGTTTTTCTTTGCGTGCAGGAAAGGCTCTCTCGATGTTCAAGGATGTTACCGATTTCGTGGCCACGCCGGTGGCCGAGCGGCACGGCGCCGCGCGCGATCCGAGCCGCCCGCCGCCGGGCGCGGCCACCGACTGGACGGTGCCGCAGCGCTGGGCGGACTTCGGCGCGGAGGATCATGCCGTTTGGGATCTGCTCTTCGCGCGCCAGCAGACGGCGCTCGACGGCCGCGCGGTCGCGGCGTTCGGCGAGGGGCTGGAGATGCTCCGCCTGTCGCGGCCGGGCATCCCCGAGTTCGGCGAGCTCAACGCGCGGCTGCAGGCGCGCACCGGCTGGACCGTCGTCGCGGTCCCCGGCCTCGTTCCCGACGACATCTTCTTCGAGCACCTCCGTCACCGCCGCTTTCCCGCGGGCAATTTCATCCGCCGCCGCGATCAGCTCGATTATCTCGAGGAACCGGATGTCTTCCATGACGTGTTCGGCCATGTTCCGCTGCTCGCGCTCCCGGAGATGGCGGACTTCATGCAATTGCTCGGCGAGCTGGGGCTGGCGGCGATGCAGGCCGGCGCGCTCCACCGGCTCGGGCGGCTCTACTGGTACACGGTCGAGTTCGGGCTCGCGGAAGAGGCGGGGCGGCGTGCGATCTACGGCGCCGGCATCGTCTCGAGCTTCGGCGAAAGCCGCTACGCGCTCGACGATCCGCGCCCGCGCCGCACCGCTTTCGATCTCGAGACCGTGCTCCGCACCGCTTATCGCAGCGACGCCTTCCAGCAGGGCTATTTCACGATTCCCCACGTCGCCGCGCTGATCGATCAGGTATCGCGCGCCGAACTCCCCGAGCTCTACGCCGCGCTCGCCGATCTGCCCGATCTCGATCCGGCGACCGGAGAGCCGATTGGCGCGGAGGACGGCGGGCGATAGACAGGCGCGATGCATCGTCCGATCGACCTGCTGCCGGACACACCGGTCCGCGCCTTCACGGTGCCGCTTACCGGCGCGCTCGCAGGTTTCGGGGATGCGGCGGCGTTCGCGATCGCGGGCCCGGAGAGCGCGCCGGTGGTCCTCGTGCTCGGCGGCATATCGGCTAATCGCTTTCCGGCGGTGCGCCCCGACGGCGGCGCGGGGTGGTGGCCGGGCGTCGCCGGTGCTGGCAGCGCGCTCGATCCCGCACGCTGGCGTATACTCGGCATGGATTTCGTGTCTGATCCGGAGGGTCGTCGAGCCCCCGCCAGCGCCGATGTCGCCGCGCTGATCGCCGCCGCGCTCGATGCGGCCGGGATCGCGCGCGTCCACGCCGCGGTCGGAGCATCCTATGGCGGGATGATCGCCATGCGCTTCGCGCAGGACTATCCGGATCGCTGCGCGCGGCTGGTCGCGATCTCCGCGGATGCCCGCGCGCATCCGGCCTCCACCGCGATCCGCGAGCTGCAGCGGCGCACCGTCGCGCTCGGCCTCGCGGCGGGGCGCGGACAGGAAGCGCTGTCGATCGCGCGCGGCATGGCGATGCTCACCTATCGCACCCGCGAGGAATTCGCCGACCGGTTCGAAGGCGGCATATCGGGCGACGACGTGCTCGAATGCACCCAGCCCGGCACCTATCTCCGCGCGCGCGGCGACGTCTATCACCAGGTCATGTCGCCCGAACGCTTCCTCAGCCTTTCCGCCGCCATCGACCGGCATGTCGCGGAGCCGGCGAAGATCGCGGTGCCGAGCCTGCTCATCGGCGCGACGAGCGACCTGCTCGTGCCGCCGTCGCAGATGGAGGCGCTGGCCGGGGGCATCGGCGCAAACGCGCGCCTCGTTCTCCGTCACTCGGCCTATGGCCATGACATGTTCCTGAAGGATGCCGATGCGATTTCGGCGTTGATCGCGCCATTTTTGGAGGAGTCCGCATGACCGCGCCCGATACGCGCAGCGCCGCCACGATCGTCGCCAGCGCCGGCGTGCGATCCGATCCCGGCTACGGCAGCCTGACGCCGCCGCTGTTCGCCTCCGACACCTACGAATGGCCGGATGCCGCTACCAAGCCGGCCTATGATTATTCGCGCACCGTCAACCCGAACCGCGCACTGCTGATCGAGGCGCTGGCGGCGCTGGAGGGCGCGGCGGGCGGCGCGGCGACGGCGTCGGGCCAGTCTGCCGTGCTGCTCGCGACGTTGCTGCTTCCGGCAGGCGCGCGGGTCGTCGCCCCGCACGATTGCTATGGCGGCACTTACCGGCTGCTGAGCGGACTGGAGGCGGACGGCAAACTCGTCACGCGCTTCGTCGACATGGCGGACGATGCCGCCTTCGACGCGGCGATGGCGTGGGGGCCTGCACTCGTCTGGATCGAAACGCCGAGCAATCCGCTGCTTCGCGTCACCGACATCGCGCGCCGCGCGGGCGCGGCGCGGGCGGCGGGCGCGCTCGTCTGCGCCGACAATACGGTGATGACGCCATGCCGCCAGCGGCCGCTCGATCTTGGCTGCGATCTCGTCATGCATTCCACCACCAAGGCGCTCAACGGCCACGCGGACCTGTTCGGCGGCGCGCTGCTGGCAAAGGATTCGGCGCTGGTCGAGCGGATCGAATGGTGGGCCAATGCGGCGGGGCTGTCCGCTTCCGCGCACGAATGCTGGCAGACGTTGCGCGGGCTGCGGACGCTGCCGCTGCGCATTGAGCGGATGGAAGCCAGCGCGCGCGCCGTCCATGCATGGCTTGCCGAGCAGCCGGCGATCGCCGCACTCCATTATCCCGGTGACGGCTTCATGCTGAGCTTCGAGCTGGCAGGTGACGCTGCGGCCTTCCTGACGGGTCTGAACCTCCTCACCCTCGCCTCGTCGCTTGGCGGCTACGCGACGCTGATCTGCAAGCCTTCGACGATGACTCATCGCGGAATGCCACCCGAAGCGCAGGCCGAAGCCGGCATTGCACCCGATCTGCTGCGCCTGTCGGTCGGGCTGGAAGCGCCCGACGATATCATCGCCGATCTCGCCCGCGGGATCGCGGCGCTCGGCTGACGCCTTAGCGCGTCACCGCGCCCTTGCTGCGCTCCCAGGCTTTGCGGCCGCCCACCCACGTTTCGAGCACCTGAGTGTCGCGGACGTCGCGCGGGGGGACAGTGAAGATGTCGCGGTCGATGAGCAGGAAATCGGCGAGGCGGCCGGGCTGGAGGCTGCCGAGCCTCTCCTCGGCGAAGCCGGCGAACGCCGCGCCGGTAGTGAAACCGGCGAAGGCCTGCTCCATCGTTAGCTTCTGCTCGGGCATCCACCCGCCCGGCGGCTGCCCTTCCGCATCCTCGCGCGTCACGGCGACGGCGAGGCCGTGGAAGGGGTTGGGCGATTCGACCGGGAAATCGGAGCCGAAGGCGAGCGGCACCTTGTTCTGCAGCATTGTCGCCCAGGCATAAGCGCCGCCCAGCCGCTCGCGGCCCATCCGCGCCTCGGCCATCCGCCAGTCCGACGCCTCGTGCACCGGCTGCATCGAGGCGATGATCGAATTGCGGCCGAACCGCGCGATGTCCGTCGGGTCGATGATCTGCGCATGTTCGATGCGCCAGCGGCGGTCGCCCTTGTAGGTTTCGGCCAGCTCCTCGATCGCGCCGAGCAATTGCTCGTTGGCCTTGTCGCCGATCGCGTGGACGGCGACCTGGAAATTGTCCATCGCGGCGCGGCTCATCAAATTGCGGATCTCGGCATCGCTGTTGAAGCCGAGGCCGCTCTCCTTGGGAGAATCCTGATAGGGCGCCTTCAGCCACGCGCCGCGCGAGCCCAGCGCACCGTCGCTATAGAGCTTGACGCCGATCATCCTCAGCCGCCCGTCGTAGAGCCACGGCGTCGGCCCGGCGCCGGCGATCGACAGCAGAGGATCGAGGCCCATCGCATAGGAGAGGATGCGGACGCGGAGGCGATTGGCGTCGCCCGCGCGGCGCATCGCGCTCCAATCCTCGACGTTCGTTCCCATGTCGGCGACCGAAGTGAGCCCCTGGCTCAGCATGATCTCCTGCGATTTGGCGAGCGCCTCGTCGCGGGTGCGCGGCAGCGGCGGCGGCACGGCCTTGCCGACCAGCTCCATCGCGGCATCGATGAAGACGCCGCTCGGCGCCTTGCCCGCCATCTCGATCTTGCCGCCCGTAGGAGCCTTGCTGGCGGCGGTGATCTTGGCCGCTTCCATCGCTGCGCTGTTCGCCCAGCCGGCATGGCCGTCGATACGCTCCAGCCACACCGGCCGGTCGCGCACCACCGCGTCGATATCGGCGGCGGTGGGGAAGCGGCCGAGATTCCAGCGCTCCTGGTTCCAGCCGCGCCCGACGATCCAGCGCGGGCTCGGGTTGGCGGCGGCAAAGGCGGCGATCTTCACCTGCGCCTCCTCGAGCGATCGGGTGTCGCTGAGGTCGAGCTGCATCGCCTGGAAACCGAGGCCGAGGACATGGCCGTGGCCGTCGATGAGGCCGGGGATCATCACCCGGCCGCGGCCGTCGAGCCGGTAGTCGGGGCGGTCGGGCCGCCGGTCGCCCTTGCGTAAGAGCTGCTTCACCCGCCCGTCGGTGCCCACCAGCAGCGCCTCGAACGTCACCAACACGCCGCGCTCGTTGAGGGTGTAGCCCTTGACGTTGTCGACCAGCGTGTCGGCAGAGGCGGCGGGCGCAAGCAAAAGCGCCGCGAGCGCCGCTGTGGCGGCTCGCACCCACCCCCGGCCCCTCCCTGCAAACAGGGAGGGGAGTTCACGGTTCTTCATTCGTTGAGCCTTCTCACCAGCGCCGAGGTGTCCTGACGGGCGCCGCCCATCGCCTGCACTTCGGCATAGAATTGGTCGACCAGCGCGGCCATCGGCAGGCTGGCGCCGTTGCGCCGCGCCTCGTCGAGCGCGAGGCCGAGATCCTTGCGCATCCAGTCGATCGCAAAGCCGAAATCAAACTCGCCGCGCATCATCGTGTCCCAGCGGTTGACCATCTGCCAGCTCTGCGCTGCGCCGCCCGACACCGCTTCCAGCACCTTGTCCGGATCGAGCCCGGCGGCCTTGGTGAAATGCACCGCTTCGGACAGCCCCTGCAGCACGCCGGCGATGGCGATCTGGTTGACCATCTTGGTGAGCTGCCCGGCGCCGTCCGGCCCGACATGGACGATCCGCGCTGAGTAGGCTTCCATCAGCGGCCGGGCCGCGCCGATCGCCTCCTCGGTGCCGCCGCACATCGCGGCCAGCGTGCCGTTCTCGGCCCCCGCCTGTCCGCCCGACACCGGAGCGTCGACGCAGGCGATGCCCTGCCGCCGCCCGGCCTCCGCGATCTTGC
Source organism: Allosphingosinicella indica (assembly GCF_900177405.1). Taxonomy (NCBI): domain Bacteria; kingdom Pseudomonadati; phylum Pseudomonadota; class Alphaproteobacteria; order Sphingomonadales; family Sphingomicrobiaceae; genus Allosphingosinicella; species Allosphingosinicella indica. The sequence continues at coordinate 1,157,784 of NZ_LT840185.1, forward strand.
GCGCGATGCGGGCGGAGACGGTGGTGTGATCGATGAAGAGCGTGCCCGCACTCATGTTGCGGAACGCGCCGTCGGGGCCTTGCGTCACCCGGTCGACATCCTCGTCGGTGCCGACGCAGGCGATGACGGCATCGGCGCCACCCGCCGCCGCGGCCGGCGTCGCGGCATGGCTGCCGCCATGCGCCTGCACCCATGCGCGCGCCTTTTCCGGGCTGCGATTGTGGACGACGAGGCTGTGCCCCGCGGCGGCGAGATGCCGCGCCATCGGCGCCCCCATCACGCCCAATCCCAGGAATGCGATCCGTGCCATCGCCCCGGCGATAGGGCCTGTTGGCGCGGCGCGCCAGATGCTAGGCGCGCGCATGGCCTCAGACGCTCCCGGCATCGCCGACATCCGCGCCGCGGCGGACCGCATCGCGGGCGCGGTGGTGCGCACGCCCACCCTGCTCAGCCGCACGCTGTCCGATCTCACCGGCGCCAATGTCTGGCTGAAGTTCGAGAATCTCCAGTTCACCGCCGCCTACAAGGAGCGCGGCGCGCTCAACAAACTGCTGCTGCTGGACGAGGCGACGCGGCGGCGCGGCGTGATCGCGGCGTCGGCGGGCAATCATTCGCAGGCCGTCGCCTATCACGGCCGCCGGCTCGGCGTTCCCGTCACCATCGTTATGCCCAAGCCGACGCCGACGATGAAGGTGGTGCAGACCGAGGGCCATGGCGCCACCGTGGTGCTGCACGGCGAGCTGTTCGACGAAGCCTATGCCAAGGCGCGCGAGATGGAGGGCGAACTCGGCCTCACCTTCGTCCACCCGTTCGACGATCCGGCGGTGATCGCCGGCCAAGGCACGGTCGCGCTGGAGATGCTGGACGACGCGCCTAACATCGACACCTTGGTCGTGCCGATTGGCGGCGGCGGCCTCATCTCGGGCATGGCCGCGGCGGCGAAGGCGGTGAAGCCGGACATCGCCGTCGTGGGTGCGCAGGCCGAGCTTTATCCCAGCATGTACGCGCATATCGAGGGGCGCGAGATGCCGTCGTCGGGCGACACGATCGCCGAGGGGATCGCGGTCAAGCGGCCGGGCGATCTCACCCGCCAAATGGTCGCCGATCTGGTCGACGAAATCCTGCTGGTGCCCGAGCGCGCGATCGAGACCGCGGTCAGCCTCCTCGTCCAGATCGAGAAGACGGTGGCGGAAGGCGCAGGCGCCACCGGCCTCGCCGCGCTGCTCACCCATCCGGAACGGTTCCGCGGGCGCAACGTCGGGCTGGTCGTCACCGGCGGCAATATCGACACGCGGCTGCTCGCCACCGTGCTGCTCCGCGATCTCGCGCGATCGGGACGGATGGCGCGGCTCCGCGTCCAGCTCCATGACCGGCCCGGCGCGCTGTTCTCGGTGGTCAGGCTGTTCGAGCAGCAGCAGGTCAATATCGTCGAGGTCTATCACCAGCGCGTGTTCACCAACCTGCCGGCGAAGGACGCCTTCATCGACATCGAATGCGAGGCGCGCGACAAGGCGCATCTCGACACGCTCGTCGCCGCGCTCGGCGAGGCCGGGTTCAACGTCCATCCGGTAGAGATTCACTAGCCCGACCGTCCCGCCGCGGAACGCCCGGCCGCGGCAGCCGATTTTGCGTGCTCCCGCATCTTTGCAACCGCGCGCGGCGGGCGCATAACGTCCGTCTGAGACCACTCGTACCCGGAGCCCCGGTGACCGCACCGTTCCGCTTTCCCCGCTTCTTCGTGACCACGCCGACGGCGTGTCCCTATCTGCCCGGCAAGACCGAGCGGAAGGTGTTCACCGAACTCAACGGCCAGCATGCGCACGAGCTCAACGATGCGCTCGGCCGCATCGGCTTCCGCCGCAGCCAAGGGGTCGCCTACCGGCCGAGCTGCATCGATTGCCAGGCGTGCATTTCGGTGCGCGTGCTGACCGGCGAGTTCCAGCCCAACACCACCCAGCGCCGGCTGATCCGCCGCCACGCGGACCTCGAAGTCACCGCGTGCAAGCCGTGGACCACGCAGGAGCAATATGACCTGCTCCGCCGCTATCTCAACGCGCGCCATCCGGGCGGCGGGATGGTCGGCATGGACGAGAGCGACTTCGCCGATATGGTCGAGCAGAGCCCGGTGAAGACCTATGTCGTCGAATATCGCGAGCCGTCCGAGGGTGGTCGTCCGGGGCGCCTCGTCGGTGCCTGCCTCACCGATCAGCAGGCCGACGGCCTCTCCATGATCTACAGCTTCTTCGAGCCCGAGCATGAGGGGCGGAGCGGGCTCGGCACCTATATCATCCTCGATCATATCGTCCGCGCCGGCCGCGCGGGGCTGCCCTATGTCTATCTCGGCTATTGGGTCGAGGGATCGAAGCGCATGGCCTACAAGACGCGCTTCCGCCCGATGGAGCGGCTCGGCCCCGGCGGCTGGACCCGCTTCGAGCCGGAGCAGCGCGAACTGCCGTTGGGCGCCTCGGTCAGCGCCTGAATCTCATTCGTCGACGATCGCGTCCGGCAGCCAGGGCGGGTTGGGGATCGCGCCGGTGGCCTCGTGGAGATAGGCCGCCCAGCGCATCGACAAATCGTTGAAATATTCGTCGTCGGGCTCGATCCGGCGCTGGAACACGCCTTGCCGCGCGTCGCTCGGCATCACCAGCAGGTCGATCGGCCGCGCGACGCCGAGGTTGGATCGCATCGCGCTGTCGAACGAGAGGAAGCCCACCTTCACCGCCTCGTGCAGCGGCGTCTCGTAGTCCAGACCGCGGTCGAGGATCGGCTTGCCATATTTGGTCTCGCCGATCTGGAGGAAGGGGACGTCCGCCTTGCACTCGATGAAATTGCCGGCGTTGTAGATGAGGTAGAGCGCCGGCGGCGCCTTGCCGACGCGGCCGCCCAGCAGCAGCGAGACCGAACTCGACGCGTTGATCGTCGCCAGCGCAGCGCCGACAGTCTGACTGGCGATCTGCACTGCCTCGCCAACCAGTTGGGCGACGCGGAACATGGAGGTCGCGCGCTTCAACGTCCGCGTCATCTCGCCGTCGCCGGTGGGCAGGCCTTCGTGGATCAGGCCGATCACCGACTGGCTGATCGACAGGCTGCCCGCCGAGCAGGCGAAGATCTGCCGGTCGCGATCGTCGGCAAGGACGTGGAGCTTCTTGAACGAGGAGAAATTGTCGATGCCCGCGTTGGTGCGCGTGTCGGCCATCAGGACGAGCCCCGCGTCCAGCAGCATACCGAGGCAATAGGTCATGCGATCCCCTTCTGGCGCCGCCCGTCAGCTTTGCGTCTGGGCCTGTGCCTGCGCCCTTGCTAGCCGCACTTCAACCTCAACCGCCAGACTTTCTCCGCCGCCGCCGTTCCGCGACCCGACGAAAGGCGCCGCCTCGCGATAGTCGAGCCCGCCGGCGACGCGGATATAGGCGTCGTCGGCGCTGATGCCGTTGGTGGGATCGAATGCAGTCCAGCCGAGGCCGTCGATCCACGCCTCCGTCCAGGCGTGCGCCGCGGGCTGATGCACTGCGCCGTCGCGGCGAAACAGATGGCCCGAGATGTAGCGCGCGGGAATCCCCATCGTCCGCGCCACCGCGATGAAGATATGCGCGAAGTCCTGGCAGACGCCGTGGCCGGCATCGAACGCCTCGGTCGCCGTCGTCCCCGGATCGGTGTTGTCGGTATCGAAGGTCAGCCGTTCGTGGAGCGCGGCGTTGAGCCGGTGCAGCCGATCGAGCGTCGGTCCGCCTTTCGCTTCGAGGGCATGGGCGAGGCCGCGTATGCCGGCGCTGGGGTGGGTCAGCGCTGTCTCCCGCAGGAAGACGGCGGGCGGCAGATCGTGCGGCAGGCCGGCGATCACCCCGGCGCTGTCCTCGGTCAGCACCCGGCCACTCACAGTGACGGCGAGGTGGTCGATCTCGGCATCGACGTAGAGCATGTGGACGATGTTGCCGTAGCCGTCGCGATGCTCGCGCAGCCGCGCGTCGCAATCGACGTCGATTCGCCATTCGAGCACGTTCTGCGACGAGAAGCTGAGCGGCGTGACGCGCATGAGCTGGACGACGCGCTTGGGCGGCGTGTCGTAGCGGTAGCGGGTGTCATACTGGACGGCGAGACGCATCAGACGAACCGGAACTGCTGGGCGATGGCGGCGTCGAGCGCGGCATTCTCGCCGATGAAGCGCTGCAGCGATTCGTGGAGGCCCGCGCGGAACAGGGTATCGATGTCGCCTTCCTCCAGCTCGTTGAGACGGCGCCGCGCGAGCCGGTCCGCCTCGCCCTGCCGCCCGGTGCGGTCGCCGAATGCGGCGAGCAGCGCCACCGCCTCCGCCGCGGCCGAGGCGAGCGAGCGGGGCAGTTCCTGGCGGAAAATCAGCAACTCGGCGACAAGCCAGGGCTTGGGCGTCTGGCGATAGAGAAAGCGATAGGCGTTGCGCGCCGAGACGGTCTGCAGGATCGTCGTCCACTGGTCGCGATCGAGCACGCCGCCGATCTGTTCGCCCTCGGGCAGGATGAGATAATATTTGACGTCGAGCAGGCGCGCCGTGTTGTCGGCGCGCTCGATCACCGCGCCAAGCCGCATAAGCCAATAGGCCTCGCTGCGCAGCATCCGAGACAGTGCGCCCTCGAAGCCGCGGGCATCGGCCTTCAATGCATCGACCAGCGCGTTGGTCGCCTGCGCGCCGCCCGGACTCGATCGGTCGCGGACATTCGTCCATGTGCGGTTGATCGCCTCCCAAAGCTCTCGGGTGATGTCGTTGCGCGCCGACCGGGCATTCTCGCGCGCGCCCTGGATGCTGGCGCGCACAGAATTGGGGTTTTCGTCGGCAAGCGTCAGGTATCGGCTGACGTTGAAAGCACCGAGGCTCTCGCCGGTGGCGGCATATGCGGGGCCTGCGCCCGCGACGTCGAGCGCGCTCTGCCAGGGCCCGAGATCGGCGCCGCCCGCGCCGACGAGCGAATGGAGGCGGATCGTCGCCTCCAGCAGCCGCACAGTGAATTCGGCACGCTCCATGTAGCGGCCGATCCAGTAGAGCGCCTGTCCGGTGCGCGCGAGCATCAGCGTTGCACCGTGCCGTGCTCGCCAGGCGCGGCGAGGATGAAACTGTCCTTGGTGCCGCCGCCCTGGCTCGAATTGACCACCAGCGACCCCTCGCGGAGCGCCACCCGGGTGAGCCCGCCGGGGACGATGGTTACCCCGTCCGCGCCGGTCAGCACGAAGGGGCGGAAATCGACATGGCGCGGGGTGATGCCCTTTTCGGCAAGCGTCGGCACCGTCGAGAGCGCAAGCGTCGGCTGTGCGATATAGCGGTGCGGCTCGGCCTTCAGCGCCAATCGGAACTGCTCGATCTCCGCCTTGCTGGCGGTCGGGCCGACGAGCATGCCGTAGCCGCCCGATCCGTCGACCAGCTTCACCACCAGCTCGTCGAGGTGATCGAGCACGTAGCCGAGCGCTTCGGGCTCGCGGCAGCGCCAGGTCTCGACGTTGGGGAGCTTCGCCTCGCCGCCCGAATAATAGCGGACGATCTCCGGCATGTAGCTGTAGATCGCCTTGTCGTCGGCAATGCCGGTGCCGGGCGCATTGGCGATGGTGACGTTGCCGGCGAGATAGGCCGCCATCAGCCCCGGCACGCCGAGCATCGAATCGGCGCGGAAAGTAAGCGGATCGAGGAAGGCGTCGTCGACGCGGCGATATATGACGTCGACCCGGACCCGGCCCTCGATCGTCCGCATCCAGACGAAATCGTCGTCGACCTCCAGATCGGTGCCCTCGACCAGCTCGATTCCCATGTAATCGGCAAGGAAGCTGTGCTCGTAGAAGGCGCTGTTGAAGTGGCCGGGAGTGAGCAGCACGCAGGTCGGGTTGCGGGTGCCGTGCGGCGCCACCGAATAGAGCGTGTCGCGCAGCAGATCGGGGTAGGTGTCGACCGCCAGCACCGGGAAGATGTCGAACAGCTCGGGGCAGAGCCGGATCATCGCCTCGCGATTCTCGATCATGTAGCTGACGCCCGACGGCGTACGCGCATTGTCTTCCAGCACGAAGAAGTCGTCGGGTCCGGTGCGCACAAGATCGATGCCGCAGATGTGCGCATAGACGCCGTGCGGCGGCCGCGCGCCGGCGACGGCGATGCAGAACTGGCTGTTGCCGAGCACGATGTCTGCCGGAACGACGCCGTCCTTCAATATCTGCCGCGCACCATACACGTCATCAATGAAAGCGTTGATCGCGGCGACGCGCTGTTCGAGCCCGGCCGAGAGGCGCGACCATTCTCCCGCGGTAAACACGCGCGGTACGATGTCGAACGGGATGATCCGCTCCGCCGCCTCGTCGTCGCCGTAGACGGCGAAGGTGATGCCGAGATTGTGGAAGGCGCTTTCCGCGGACTGCTGGCGCCGGTCGAGCTCGGCGCGCGGCGTGCCCGTAAGCCAGTCGGCAAGCGGCTCCAGCCCGTCGCGCGCCCTTCGGCCGCGGCTGACCCCCCATAATTCGTCGAACGGCGTCTTGCCCATTGTCCCCCGGTTGCGAAGCTCAAAGCTTCAACACCGTCATGCCACGATTGTTCATCGCGCAAAACTGCCGGTCGAAATCTTCACGGCCGCGCAAGGAGCAATCAGCGCTTGATATTGATAACGTTTCGCAATAGCGTGGTGACCTGGAGGGTTGATCCTGATGACCACCGATCTTGCCGTGCTGACCCGAACCCCGTGCATCGGCTGCCTCGACGAGCCGCATCGCGCGATGATCGTCACGATGCGCTGGTGGGTGAGCCTGCGCAAACGTGGCTGCAATCCCTCAAGCGCGATCGCCGAACGGCTCGGATCGGAGGAAGCGGCGGTCCGCTTCTGGCTGTTCATGGAAGCGGTAGGCGCGGCCTGGCCCGACCCCTTCATCGTCAGCCCGCCCTGCTGCGGACGCCTGAGCTTCGACGAAGCGACGCTGGTCCAGATGCTCGGCCATATCGGCCGCGGCGACCGCTGCGGCCTCTACCGCCTGCTCGGCGAGATGCTCCCGATCGAACAAAGCGAGCGCCTGTACGTCGCGACGGCGGCCCTGCTCGACGCGGTGGCGCAGCCGGCGGATTAGCGTGCTGGCACCGCCGCACCGCCGCGCTGGAGCGGGGCGGGTTCGCCGCGGGCGTAGGTGCCGGTGAGGAGGCCTGCGGCGAGCACCTTGCCCGCCATCGCCTCGACCAGCGCCTTGCGGCCCGGATCGTCGCCGGGATCGACCGGCGCGGATAGTGCGAAGAGTTGAAACGCATAGCGATGCTCGCCGTGGCCGGTCGGCGGATCGGGCGGCAGCCATTCGTCATTGCCGAAGCTGTTGCGGCCGACGCCGAAGGACGCGTCTTCGCCGATCGCGCCTTCCGCCAGCGCGCGCTCGCCGGGGTCGATGTCGAAGGCGACGGCGTGGACGAAGGGCTGCGGCGCCGGCGCATCGGGATCCTCGACGATCAGCGCGATCGACCGCGTTTCGTCCGGCACGTTGTCCCACAGCAGCGGCGGCGACAGGCCCGCGCCGTCGGCGGTGAACCGGTCCGGGATGCGCCCGCCGTCGGCGAAGGCGGGGCTGTGCAACCGGATCGCGGCGAAGCCGGCGCCGAGCGACGCGTCGGCGATCACCAGCTTGTCCGCGCCCGCGCGCACGCCCTTCAGCGCGCGGCCCAGCCACTCGGGAACATGTTCGAGCATTCGGTCCCTCCTTGAAGGAGACAGAACCGACCGCGCCGCGGATGGCTCCCGAAAGCGATTGCCCGCCACCGCGCCGGCCTTAAAGTGCGCGCGCAAGCCGAAGAGGGGGCGTTATGGCGCAGGCGTCGCGGCCGTTCTATCGGACGCTCTATTTCCAGGTGCTGGTCGGCATCGCGCTCGGCATTCTCGTCGGCTGGCTGCATCCGGCGTTCGGCCAGTCGCTGAAGCCGCTGGGCGACGGGTTCATCAAGCTCGTCAAGATGATCATCACCCCGGTGATCTTCCTCACCGTCGTCACCGGCATCGCCGGCATGTCCGATCTCAAGGCGTTCGGCCGGGTCGGCGCAAAGGCGATGGCCTATTTCCTCACCTTCTCGACGCTGGCGCTCGCCGTCGGGCTGATCGTCGCCAATATCGTCCGGCCGGGCGACGGGCTCCACATCGATCCGGCGACGCTCGATCAAGGCGCGGTCGGCAATTACGTCAAGGCGGCGCAGGAGCGGACGATCACCGAGTTCGTCCTCCACATGATCCCCGACACTGCGATCAGCGCCTTCACCTCGGGCGAGATATTGCAGGTGCTGTTCATCGCGATCTTGTTCGGCGTCGCGCTGGCGCTGATCGGCGAGCGGGGCGAGAAGCTGCTCGGCACGCTCCGCACGCTCACCGCGGTCGTGTTCCGGATGGTGCACATCCTGATGTATGCCGCGCCGATCGGTGCGTTCGGCGCGATGGCCTTCACCATCGGCGAATATGGCATCGGCACGCTCGCCAATCTCGCCGGGCTGATCGTCACCTTCTACGTCACGTCGCTGCTGTTCGTGGTGGTCGTGCTCGGCCTCGTCGCGCGCGCCGCGGGCTTCTCGCTGTTCGCGCTCATCCGCTACATCAAGGATGAGCTGCTGCTGGTGCTCGGCACCTCCAGTTCCGAAAGCGCGATGCCGCTGCTGATGGAGAAACTGGAGCGCTCGGGCTGCCCCAAGCCGATCGTCGGGCTGGTGGTGCCCACCGGTTATTCGTTCAACCTCGACGGCACGAACATCTACATGTGCATGGCCGCGCTCTTCATCGCGCAGGCGACCGACACGCCGCTGACGCTGGCCGACCAACTGCTGTTGATGGCGGTGGCGATCCTCTCGTCCAAGGGCGCGGCAGGGGTCACCGGATCGGGCTTCATCGTGCTCGCCGCGACGCTCTCGGTGGTGCCCGCGGTGCCGGTGGCGGGGATGGCGCTGATCCTCGGGGTCGATCGCTTCATGTCGGAATGCCGCGCGCTCACCAACTTCATCGGCAATGCGGTGGCGACGATCGTCGTCGCGCGCTGGGAGCGGGCGGTCGATCTCGACCGGCTCCATGCCGCCTTCCGCGGCGAGGGCGGCGCGTTCACCGAGCGGGAGAGCGACGCGCTGCAGATCGAGGGGCGGAGCGACGTTCCCGTCTGAACGTGATGCGCGCCTTCCTCAATCTCCTGCTGTTCGGTGCGATGGTCGCGCTCGCGATCTGGTTCGAGCGCGGGCGCGAGCAGTCGATCACCGCCGCCGACGGCAGCGCGGTGCATGTCATCGACGGCGACAGCCTTCGGGTCGGCGGGGTCGAAATCCGCCTCGCCGGGATCGACGCGCCCGAATATCGCCAGACATGCCGCGACGGTGCGGGCGCGGCATGGGCATGCGGCAAGGACGCGCGCGAGACGCTCGTCCGCCTGGTCGCGGCAGGCGGCCTCGATTGCCGATCGCGCGCGGAAGATCGCTACGGCCGCGCGCTCGCGACGTGCCGGACGGGCACCGGCGATGTCGCCCGCGCGATGGTCGCGGCGGGGTTCGCCGAAAGCGCGCGCGATGACCGTTTCGACGCGCATCCCGACGTCATGGCGGAAGCGAAGGCGGCGAAACGCGGCATCTGGCGCGGTGATCATCAGCACCCGGCCGACTGGCGGCGCGCCAACGTGGGCTGACGCGGCCACTGGCGCGGGTCCGCCCGCACGCTATTCTCCGCCGCGACTCGAAGGAGAAGCCCGATGCGCAAATCCCTCTTCGCCGCCTTGCTGCTGTCGTTTGCCATGCCGGCGTCGGCGGCGCTCCCCGTCGGCGCGCCCGCGCCCGATTTCACGACCCGCGGCGCGATCGCCGGCAAGGTGTTCAAGCTGCACCTCGCCGAACAGCTCAAGAAGGGGCCGGTCGTCCTCTATTTCTTCCCTGCCGCCTTCACCCCCGGCTGCACGCTCGAGGCGCAGGAATTCGCCGAGGCGACCGACGATTTCAACAAGCTCGGCGCAACGGTGATCGGCATGTCGGCCGATCCGATCGACAAGCTCGCCAAGTTCAGCGTCTCGGAATGCCGCAACAAGTTCGCGGTGGCATCGGCGGGCAACAGCCTCATCGACAAATATGATGTCGCGCTGCCGCTGAAAGTCGGGCTTTCCAACCGCACCTCCTACGTCATCTCGCCGCAAGGCCGCATCCTCTACGCGCACAGCGACATGAGCCACCGCGACCACGTCAAGAACACGTTGGCCGCCGTCCGCAAGTGGAGAGCCGAGCAGAAATAGAGTTCGGCATTTCATTATCTGAACAAGGCATTATCCTCTCTTTAGGGGAGAGGTGACGATGCAGAAGTACGGACTAGCGCTGTTGCTGTTGGCGGGGCAGCCGGTTGGCGCGCAACCTGTCCCCGGCTTCTTCTCCGACCTTCCGCCATATGATGTTCTTCTCGAGAGCGGCGATGCCGCGTCGCAAATTGCGACCTTGATGGGCGAAGGCGTGCAGCCGCCCTGCACGCTCGCTCCGCTCGACAAGGCATTGGCGCTTACGCCGTCGCCTGGCCGGCCGCGCGGTCTGATCCAGTATGCGCGCGCCGGCTGCCTCTCCGACAAGGCGCAGCAGCCGGCCGCACGTGCGGCGATCGACGAGAGCGTGCGCCTTCTTCCGGGCTACGGAGCGCCGCTGGCGCTAGCATTCATGCTGTACAGCTTTTCGGATCGGCCCGGCCCTGCTGCCGACTATCTCGTGCGGCTGATCGAGATAAACCCCGACGCGGCCCTGCAGGTTGACGATTATTCGGTCAGCAACCTGATGAGCCGCCTCAGCGATGCCAACGATCGCCGACGGCTTGCCCGGCTAAGCGAAAAGTTGCTGGAGATCGGCTGGATGTCCGACGATCTCGCGCAGCGCGCCACCCTCGCAACTGCGGTAATCGAAGGACGCATGGACGCGGGCGACGTCGCGGGCGCCCGGGCGCTGGTCGAGACGGTGGCAGTGCCCGGCAAGCTTTACACGATGCTCTCGGATCGGCGCTACGAGGCTTTATGGCCTGACATCGAGCGCTGGGCCGGACCGCAGCTCGGAAGGTTGTGGCAGCCTTATCTTCGCGCCGCCGAAGGCCGATGGCGTGCATCGAACAATGCGGATGCCGCAAAAGATTATGGCGATGCGCTTCTCGATGCCGGCCATTACGATGCGATTCTTCGCGATCTGCTGCCGCTGACGCAGCGCAAGATCGATCCGAAAGACGACGACGGACTGATCTTCCTTGTTCCGTCGATCGCGGCGGCGCTCGCACGGGCGGATCGGTGGGACGATATCGAAGCATTGTACCAGAGGATGCTCGCGATCTGGCCTCTGGGTGGCGAAACCAACGCCCTCAACCTGAGCGGCAACCGCGCCGTGTACCTATTTCGCGCCGGCAAAGCCGACGCGGCGCGTCAGGAAATCGATCGTACCATAGTGGAAGCGCTGAGGCGGCGCGAAGAAGTGGGAGCCGGCGCTCTCGCAGCCATGGCGCTGCATCGCGCCTGCATCTTGCAGAAACTCGGCGAGACCGAGGAGGCGCTGAAAGCGCGAGACATCATCGGCCCCAGCCGGCGCGTCATGATCGCCGATCTGATGCTGTGCCTCGATCGTCCGAACGATGCCCGCGATGCGCTCATCATGGCGCTGGAAGATCCCGCGCAGCGCGCGTCCGCGATCAATTTTGTGCAACCGGGCGATTTTTCGCCGAACGATGGGATGGCCGGGCGTACGATACGCGCCCGACAAGCGCTGGCGCGCGACCCGGCGCTGCTCCGCGAAGTCGCAAAATATGGGCGCGTTCTGGACTTCGAGCTTAAAGCACCGCCCGAGCTCGAAAAGGTACCACTATAGCGGCCGCCAAGCCGGGAGTGCAGGATGCTTGCCGAGCTTGCCGTGTCGACCTTCATGGTGCTGCTCACCGTCGCGATCCACGGCGCCGGGCTTTACGCGCTGGGCCGCTTACTGCGGCTCGAGCGGGACGCGGTGGACTGGGCGAGCATGCATCCGATGTCGCCGCGCGGCTTTGCGCTCACCTTCGCTTTGGTGTTCGGGCTGTTCGCGCTGCACGGCACCGAAATCTGGCTTTACGCCTTCGCCTTCCACGCGCTCGATGCCGTGCCGGACCTTCGCACCGGCGTCTATTTCTCGACCATCACCTACGCGACGATCGGCTATAGCGACGCGCCGATCGCGGAAGGCTGGAAGCTGGTTGCGGCGATCGAGGGGATCAACGGGGTGCTGCTGATCGGCTGGTCGACCGCCTTCTTCGTGACGATCATGACGCGGATGGGCCCGCATCGTCGCTCCTGAGCCACTGGACTTGCCGCGCGCGGCTCCGCATGAGGCGGTGATGTCGGACGCGAAGCCCAAGCTTACCGCCGAGGTGGAAGGTAACCGCCTCACCCTGCTTCCCGACGGGCCGGAGCGGCTCGAGGCGCTGATCGCGCTGATCGACGGCGCCGAGCGGACGCTGCGCCTGCTCTACTACATCTTCGATCCCGACGAATCCGGCCGCCGCGTGCGCGATGCGATCGTCCGCGCGGTCGATCGCGGGGTCACCGTCTGGCTGCTGGTGGACGGCTTCGGCACCAAGGAAGGGTCCGACGGTTTCTTCAAGCCGCTCGCCGACGGCCAATGCCATTTCTGCCGCTTCGTACCGCGCTTTGGCCGGCGCTATCTGCTGCGCAACCACCAGAAGCTGGCGCTCGCCGACGAGAAGGTCGTGCTGGTCGGCGGCTTCAACGTCGGCGACGATTATTTCGGCACGGTCGAAGAGGGCGCGTGGCGCGACATCGGGCTCTGCGTCGCGGGCGACGGCGTCGCCTGCCTCGCCGATTATTTCGACTCGCTGTTCGAATGGGCGCACGATCCCAAATCGCGGATCCGATCGCTCCGGCGGATGCTCAAGAGCCACAGCAAGCAGATGGGGCGCATCCACTGGCTGTTCGGCGGCCCGACGCGGCGGCTGAGCCCATGGGCGAAGGCGGTGCTGCGCGACATGCGGGGCGCCAAGCGGATGGACATGATCGCCGCATATTTCGCGCCGAGCCGCGCGCTGCTCCGCCGCATCTACGGCGTCGCGCGGCGGGGTCAGTCGCGCGTGGTCACGGCGGCAAAATCGGACAACACCGCCACCATCGGCGCGGCGCGCTACACCTATTGGCGGATGCTCAAACGCGGCGTCGAGGTATACGAATATGAGGCGACCAAGCTGCACAGCAAGCTGATCATCGCCGACGACGTGGTCCATATCGGATCGGCCAATTTCGACATGCGCAGCCTCTATCTCAATCTCGAGATGATGCTGCGCGTCGAGGATGCCGGCTTCGCCGAGCAGATGCGCGGCTTTTTCGCGCACGAGCTGGAAGGATCGCGCCGCATCACACTGGAGGCGCATATGGCGCAGCGCACCATCTACAACCGCTTCAAATGGTGGGTCGCGCACTTCATCGTGGCGGTGATGGATTACAACGTCTCGCGCCGGCTCAATTTCGGGCTCGACGGCCGCTAGATCGGGCGGCGCCCGATGTAGAGATAGCCGGGATCGAACTCGGCGACTTGCCGCAGGCCGGGCTGGTCGTGAATCGTGACCTCGCCGCTGCGGAAGGTGGCGAGGCCCCGGTCGCGCAGCGTCCGCAGCGTGCGGTTGACGTGGACGGAGGTGAGGCCGGTCGCATCGGCGACGTCGCTCTGCGTCAGCGGCAGGCGGTAGCGCCCGCCTTCGGCCAGGCCGACCACCTGGAGCCGCGCTTCCAGCTCGCATAGCAGATGCGCGATGCGCTGCAGCGCGTTGCGGCGGCCGATCGACAATATCTGCTCGCGCAGCACCGCGGCGTCGACCAGCGTCACGAACCACAGGAACCGCGCGAGATGCGGGTGCGTCTCGGTGATTGCGCGCAGCGCCTTGTGCGGCACGATCGCGAGCCGGCAATCGGTGATCGCAGCGACATTATGCTCCAGCTTGCCGAGCAGAAAGGCGTGGAGATCGACGAAATCGCCAGCGACGTGGATGTCCATGATCTGGCGTCGGCCGCTGCCGAGATCCTTGTAGCGGCAGACGAGCCCGTCACAGAGCAGGGTGCTGATCGACACCGGCATTTCAGCGGGAACGATGATCTGCCCCGCCTTCACCACCCGCACCTCGGCGATGACGCCGCGGATGACCGCTTCTTCCTCGCGGCTGATCTGATCGCGGACGCGCAGCTTTCGGAGCAGGCCGTCGGCAGGCTCGCCGATGAAACCGACGGGGCTATCCACGGCGCGCCTCGACGCCGGCGGCACGAAGCTCCGGCTCCAGCCGGCCGGTGAGCCACAGCAGCCACATGCGGAAATCGGCGCGGAGCGACCATAGCGGATGGGTGAAGGTCGCGGGGCGGTTGTGCTCGACCGCCGCGTGGCTCGCCCAGGCGAAGCCGTAGCCCGCGACCGGCACGGCCGCCAGCAACAGCCACTGACGGCTGAGCAGCGCGACCAGCGCGATCAGGACGACGAGGCTGGTGCCGACATAATGGAGCGCGCGCGTCTGCGGCTTGGCATGTTCGCGCAGGTAATGCGGCCAGAAGGCGGCGAAGCTGTCAAAGCGGCTCGTCACGGTGCGCCTCCAGCGGTTGCTCTTCAGCTAGATCTTCATCCTCCTCCGCGAGCGCGCGCGTGGGAACCACCCGCTCGGCGATCATGCCGGCAAGAAGCGGTCCGACGACCGCGCCCAGCAGCATCACCGGCGGCATCGCGAGGAAGAAGGCGTTGGCAAAGCCGTAAGCGGCCATAAACAGCGCCACCGCCCACACCGGCCCGCGGCTGCCCGACAGCCATTTCGCGAGCACACCGCCGACCAGCGCACCAAGCGCTGCGGAGACGATGATGACCAGTTTCGGGCCCACCCCGGCCATTTCGAACGCCGCGCGGATCTGGTCGGTCTCGCGCAGGCTCGCGTTGCCGGAAATCGGAAAGATCGACCCGCCGATCCAAGCGAACAGCGCCATCGCCACGAAGGCGACGACGATGCCGGCCGTACTGCTCAAGAATGTCCGCACCGTCCCCTCCGTTCTGCTCTGGAACGATCATAGAAGGGTGCGGCGCTGCCGCCAATGGCCTCAACTGCCGACGATGGTGCCGCCGTTGGGGTGCAGCACCTGGCCCGACATGTAGGAGGAATCCTCGCACGCCAGGAAGAGGAAGCTCGGCGCCACTTCATTGGGCTGGCCCGGGCGGCCGATCGGCGTCTTTTCGCCGAACGTGGCGAGCTTTTCCTTGCTCGATCCGCCGAAGGGGTTGAGCGGCGTCCAGATCGGCCCGGGTGCAACGCCGTTCACACGAATGCCCTCGCCGATCAGGTTCTCGGAAAGCGCACGCGTGAAGGATGTGATCGCGCCCTTGGTCGAGCTGTAATCGAGCAGCTCCTTCTCGCCCTGATAGGAGGTGACCGAAGTGCAGTTGACGATCGCTGCGCCCTTCTTGAGATGCGGGCGCGCGGCCTGGACGAGGAAGAACATCGAGAAAATGTTCGACTGGAAGGTGCGTTTCAACTGCTCTTCGGTGATGTCGGTGATTTCCTTGTCGCTATGCTGCTCGCCGGCGTTGTTGACGAGGATGTCGAGCCTGCCGAACGCGTCGATCGTCTGGGCGATCACGCTTTCGCAAAAATCCTTCTCACCCAGATCGCCGGCGATGGTGATCGCCTTGCGGCCCTCCTTCTCGACGATCGCCTTGGTCTTGGCGGCATCGTCATGTTCGCAGAGGTAGACAATGGCGATGTCGGCGCCTTCGCGGGCATAGAGCGCGGCGACAGCACGGCCGATGCCGCTGTCCGCGCCGGTGACGATCGCGACCTTCCCGTCGAGCCGGCCCGAACCCGGGTAGCGCGGCGCCCACTCGGGCTTGGGCTCCAATTCGCTCTCGTGACCAGGCAGCGCATCCTCGTGGATCATGTCGACGGTGTCGGTATCGCTCATCATCTTGTCCTTGCTGGCGTTTTGCCGGTTAACCGCTGCGCGGGTGCCATGTTCCGTTCCGCCGTTCGTCGAAAGCTGCCGCAGCTTCGTCGTGTGCCATTGGCCCTGCCGCCTTGCCGCTCTAAGGCGGCAATACGGCTATTGCGGGGAGGATGATGGGACGTTTCTGCCTTTGGAAGGTCGCGGCTTGCGCGTCGGTCGCCGCCATCGTCGCGCCGCCCGCACTCGCGCAGGCGCCGACCGGCGATGCGCCGCCGCCCGAGGCGCCACCCGCCGCAGCCCCCTCCGCCGGCACCAGCTATGCCCCCGCCGATTTCGCCCGCTTCGCGCCGCGCAACGCCTTCGACATGCTGTCCAACGTCCCCGGCTTTGTCATCCAGGAGAGCGACACCGAGCGCCGCGGACTCGGCCAGGCGACGGGGAACGTGCTGATCAACGGCGAGCGCTTTTCCGGCAAGGATACCGACATCTCCACCGAACTGCGGCGGATCAGCGCGGCCAATGTCCAGCGGATCGACATCGTCGATGGCGCGACGCTCAACGTGCCGGGGCTGACCGGGCAGGTCGCCAACGTCGTCACCGCGGCGACCGGGCTCACCGGCAATTTCGTCTACAGCCCTCAGATTCGCGCCAAGCGCACGCCCGCGCGGCTCACCAACGGCGAGGTGTCGGTGAGCGGCGCGATCGGCCGCACCGAGCTTTCGGCGAGCTTCCGCAACGACGCGTTTCGCAACGGCAATGCCGGGCCGGAACGCGTCTTCACGCCAGACGGCACGATCATCGACCGGCGCGAGGAAGAATTGACCGTCTTCGGCGATCAGCCGCGGCTCTCGGCGACGCTGCGCCACAGTTTCGAGAATGGCTCGATCCTCAACCTGAACGGTGCCGGCGGCATCTTCCACCAGGACGTGCAGGAATTGGGCACCCGTGTCGGCCCCGGCCAGCCCGACCGCTTCCGCGACGTCACCGAGCGGACGCGGCGCTACAATTACGAGTTCGGCGGCGATTATGAATTCGGCATCGGCTCCGACCGGCTGAAGCTGATCGGCCTCCACCGCTTCGATCACTATCCTTTCCTGCAGACGCTGATCCAGAGCTATGCCGACGACACGCCGACGCTCGGCCAGCGCTACAGCCAGATCCTCGACGAGACCGAGACGATCGCGCGCGCCGAATATCGCTGGCGCGAGGGCGCCGCGGACTGGCTGTTCTCGCTGGAAGGCGCGCTCAACAAGCTCGACGCGGAGAACGGGCTGGAGACCTATGACGCGAACAATGTCTTCGTGCCGGTGCCCTTTCCCAACGCGACGGGAACGGTGGAAGAGAAGCGCGCGGAATCGACGCTCACCTACGGCCGTCCGCTCGCCGATAATCTCACGCTGCAGGCGTCGCTCGGCCTCGAATATTCGCGGCTGACGCAAAGCGGGCCGTCGGGGCTGGACCGCAGCTTCTACCGGCCCAAGGGCTTCGTCGCGCTGGCGTGGAAGCCGTCGCCCGATCTCGACGTCAGCGCGCGGCTGGCGCGCGAGGTGGGTCAGCTCAACTTCCTCGATTTCGTCGCCTCGGCCAATGTCAGCGGCGGCACGGTCAACAACGGCAACGCCAATCTCGTGCCGCCTCAAAGCTGGGATGCGCAGATCGAAGCGACGCGCAACCTGGGGCCGTGGGGGACGGTGAAGGGGCGGCTCTACGGCCAGCTCATCAGCGACATCGTCGACGTCGTGCCGATCGGCGAGACCGGTCAGGCGCCGGGCAATCTCGACAGCGCGACGATCTACGGGATCGAACTGACGAGCACGTTCAACTTCGATCCGATGGGTCTGAAGGGCGCGAAGCTCGATCTCGTCGCGCAATTCCAGGAAAGCAGCCTCAAGGATCCGGTCGCGCTCGTCTACCGCGCGATCAACGAACGGGTGAAGCGGCGGCTGTTGCTCAACTTCCGCCACGACATACCGGCCAGCGACTGGGCCTATGGCGCCAGCTTCGATCATTATCGCCAGACGCGCGGCTACCGGCTGGATCAGGACTTCCTTGCCTATAACCGGCCCGGACCCGTCGGGGTCTATGTCGAGCATAAGGATGTGATGGGGCTGACCGTGCGCGGCAGCGTGGACAATATCTTCGGCACCAACGAAAGCTTCGAGCGAACCTTCTACGCGCCGCGACGCGATGGGGAGAAGCTCTTCACCGAGGCGCGGGACCGCTATTACGGCCCCGTCTTCACGCTTTCGGTCAGCGGAAGGATCTAGCCGAGATCAACCCCGCGCGGAGGCGAGGCGGACGTCGATGCGCGGCTTCGCACGCGGCTGCTCGGCAGGCAGCGTCCCGGCCTCGGGCATCGCGACGTCGTTCGGGAACAACGACTGGGAGATCGGCTGCGTCGCCTTCTGGCACTGCGCGACGACGACCGGGAAGGCGAGATCGAGATTGCTTTCCACCGCGGCCGGAGCGGCGCGGTTGCAGTCTTCGATATTCTCGTAGCGGCTCTCGGCGAAAGCCACCGGCTGGCAGGCGGCATCCGCCTCGCCGCAGCCCAGTATCGCGATCACGTAGATTGCCGGTCCCATAATGCCCTCGTTCGCTCCTTGCCCGTAAAACCCGCGATGCCCGGAGCCGTTCCAAATGTTTCGCCTCCATAACTTGGTGGTTCGCGCACCCGTTCCTAAATGAGACGAAGATGGCGGGCGCGGCGACAAACTTGACGGGCGATCAGCCGCCGCCCTCGGACGAGGGCGGCTGGGCGGCGCTGCGCCGCTTCCTCCCGTACCTCTGGCCGCGCCACAGCGTCGGCCTTCGCGTCCGCCTGATCGCCGCGCTGGTGCTGGTGCTGGCCGCCAAAGCCGTCACCCTGCTGATGCCTTTCGCCTACAAGGGCGCGATCGACCGGATGACGCCGGGGATGGAGCCCGCCGCGCTGCTCGCGATCGCGCTGGTCGTCGCATATGCCGGCGCGCGCTTCGGCGGGGTGCTGTTCGACAATATCCGCAACGGCATCTTCGAGAGCGTCGGCCAGGATGCGGCACGGCGGCTATCGGTCGATGTGTTCCGCCACCTCCATGCGCTGTCGCTGCGTTTTCATCTCGAGCGGCGCACCGGCGCGCTTACCCGCATTGTCGAGCGCGGCACCAAGAGCATCGATTCGATGCTCTACTTCCTCGTCTTCAACATCGGCCCGACGGTGATCGAGCTGACCGCGGTCTGTGTGATCTTCTTCGTCAAGTTCGGCTGGGGGCTCGTCGCGGGCACGCTCGCGATGGTGGTAATCTACGTCGCCTTCACCCGCCGCGTCACCGAATGGCGGCTCTCGGTCCGCAAGCAATGGACGGAGTTCGACCAGCGCGCGACCCAGCGCGCCGTGGACTCGCTGCTGAACTACGAGACCATCAAATATTTCAACGCCGAGGAGATGGAGCGGCGCCGCTACGACGAGGCGATCGAGCGGTTGACCGACGCCAACGTCAAGGTCGAAACGTCGCTCGCGGCACTCAATATCGGCCAGTCGCTGATCACCAATATGATGATGGCAGGGGCGATGGGTTATACTGTCTGGGGCTGGAGCCGCGGCCTGTTCACCACCGGCGATGTGGTACTGGTCAACACCCTTCTGATGCAGCTTTTCCGCCCGCTCGACATGCTCGGCTTCGTCTATCGCGAGGTGCGGCAGGGGCTGGTCGACATGGCGGCGATGTTCCGGCTGCTCGACACGCCCGCCGAGATACGCGACGCGCCCGGAGCGCGTCCGCTCGCCGTGGGCGCGGGCGAGGTGCGGCTGGAGGACGTCTCGTTCGGCTACGAGCCGGAGCGGCAGATCCTGAAAGGTATCGATATCGTCATCCCGGCGGGGAGTACACTGGCGGTGGTCGGCCCGTCCGGCGCGGGCAAGTCGACGCTCGCCCGGCTCCTCTACCGCTTCTACGATCCGACCGGCGGGCGCATTCTCATCGACGGCCAGGACATCGCCCACGTGACGCAGGCAAGCCTGCGCGGCGCGATCGGAATCGTCCCGCAGGATACGGTGCTGTTCAACGACACGATCGGCTACAATATCGCTTACGGTCGCGAGGGCGCCGACGAGGCGGAGGTGCGCGCCGCCGCCGAAGGCGCGGCAATCGCCGGCTTCATCGAATCGCTCCCCGACGGCTACGACGCGCGCGTCGGCGAGCGCGGGCTCAAGCTTTCGGGCGGCGAGAAGCAGCGCGTCGCCATCGCCCGCACGCTTCTCAAGAACCCGCCGATCCTGATCCTCGACGAGGCGACCAGCGCGCTCGACAGCCGCACCGAGGCGGAAATCCAGGCGACGCTAAAGGGCATCGAGCGCGGCCGCACGAGCATCGTCATCGCGCACCGCCTCTCGACGATCGTCGATGCGGATCAGATCGTCGTGCTCGACGGCGGCCGGGTGGTGGAGCGCGGCACCCACCGCGAGCTCCTCGTCAGACGCGGCCTCTACACCGAGATGTGGCTCCGCCAGCAGGCCGAGGAGCAGGAAGACGTGCCCGCCTAGCTCACGCGCCAAAACGGCACCGGAGCCTCCTTTTACGCTATCGTAACTGAACTTGATCCAAAGCGGCGGCAATCAAGTCCGGCTCGCGAGGGCCCGTTTCGAGGCCTTCGATGATCCAAGTCGCACTTTGCATTGCCACCGAACATGATCCCTGGCTGGTGCTCGTCGCGGTGATCATCTGCGCCGGCGGCGCGTTCACCATCGTCCAGCTTTTCGAGCGCGCGCTGCGCACGCTGCATGTCGAGCGGTTGGGCTGGGCGTTCCTCACCGCGGTCGCGGCGGGCACCACGATCTGGTGCACTCATTTCGTCGCGATGCTGGCGTTCGAGCCGGCGGTGCCCGTCACACTCGATCCGGTCCTCACCATCGCCTCGCTGATGGTGGCCATCGTCGGCACCCTCGCGGCCTTTTCGATTGCCGCCTGGGGCAACACGCGGCTCTGGGCGGCGCTCGGCGGCGCGCTGTTCGGCGCTGCGGTATCGGCAATGCATTATACCGGCATGATCGCCTACCGGATCGATGGTATCGTCAGCTGGGACTGGGGCTTCGTCGCCGTCTCGGTGCTGCTGGCCGTCACGCTCTCGGCCGCTGCACTCGTGATACTCTGTTCCGCCGCGGAAACGAATATCCGCAAGAGCCTCGGCACCATCCTGATCGTTCTCGGCATCGCTACGCTGCACTTCGTCGGCATGACCGCGCTGAAGATCGCACCGCTCGCCATCAGCGATACGCCGCTCGGCACCGAGAGCTGGCGCGCGCTGGCGCTGGCGACCGCGCTGGTCGGCACGGTGGTGATCGGCGCGGGCGTATTCGCCGGGCTGATCGACAGTCGCACCCGATCCGATGCGATGCAGCGCCTCCACTATCTGGCGATGAACGACGCGCTGACCGGCCTGCCCAACCGCGCGAGCTTCCAGCATTCGCTCGCGCATCACATCGCCGCCGCGCAGACCGAGGGCAGCCAGGTGGGCGTGATTGCGGTCGATCTGGATCGGTTCAAGGAGATCAACGATCTTCACGGCCACAAGACCGGCGATGCCTTGCTGCAGGCGCTGGCGCGGCGGATGGAGGCACTCCTGGAGGGTGAGGACATCGTCGCCCGGCTCGGCGGCGATGAATTTGTCGCACTGACGCGCTTCGCCGACCGGTCGAATCTCGTCGCCTTCATCAACCGCCTTGAAACCGCGCTGAAGGCCCCGGTGGCGCTTGGCGATGCCGAACTCAGGGTCGGCGCCAGCATCGGCGTCGCGGTCTATCCGCACGATGCGCGCGACGCGGACACGCTGTGCAACAACGCCGATCTCTCGATGTATCGCGCCAAGTGCGACGGCGCGGCTTCGGCCTGCTTCTACGACGCCAGGCTCGACGAGGCGATCCGCGATCGTCGCGAGATGGCCGCGGACCTCCGCCTCGCCATCGCCGCGGATGCGCTGGAGGTCCACTATCAGGTGCAGGAGCATGTCGCGACTCGCGCCGTCACTGGCTACGAAGCGCTGCTCCGCTGGAACCACCCCGAGCGTGGCGCCATCCCGCCGACCGTGTTCGTCGCCGTCGCCGAGGAGCATGGCCTCATCCTCTCGCTGGGCGAATGGGTGCTGCGCAAGGCCTGCGCCGAAGCCGCGAGCTGGGATAATGGGTCGAAGGTCGCAGTCAACGTGTCGGCGCTGCAGCTGGCGCACGCCGAATTGCCGCGGCTGATCCACGAGATCCTAATGGAGACCGGGCTTCCGCCCAAGCGCCTCGAGATCGAGCTTACCGAAAGCGCGATCATGATGGACCGGGATCGCGCGCTCCACGTGCTGCGGCAGATCAAGGCACTGGGTATCGGCGTGGCGCTCGACGATTTCGGCACCGGCTATTCGTCGCTGGAGACGCTGCGTGCCTTCCCGTTCGACAAGATCAAGCTCGACCGGCTGTTCGCATCGGAAATCGTCGAGAGCGCGCAGGCGACCGCGATCATCCGCGCCGTCCTCGCGCTCGGCAAGAGCCTCTCGATACCGGTGCTCGCCGAGGGCATCGAGACGCACGAGCAGCTCGCCGTGCTGCTGCGCGAAGGGTGCGACGAGGCGCAGGGCTATCTGCTGGGCTATCCCGAACCGCCGCGTCAGGCCGAGCCGGGGCGCGCCGCCGCCTGAAGCCTCGACTTCGCCACCCGCCGGGGGATAGGGACCGCGGGTGACCGACCCGCTCGACATTCTCCACCACACGTTCGGCTTCTCCGGCTTTCGCGGCGTCCAGCAGCAGGTGGTCGATCGCGTCATGGCGGGCGCCAACACGCTGGCGGTGATGCCGACGGGCGCAGGCAAGTCGCTCTGCTACCAGGTGCCGGCGCTGGCGCGGCCCGGCACCGCGCTCGTCGTCTCGCCGCTCATCGCTCTGATGCACGATCAGATCCGCGCCGCCGACGGCTTCGGCATCCGCGCCGCCGCGCTCACCTCCGCCGACGACAACCGCGCCGAGACGATCGCAAGACTGAAGTCGGGCGATCTCGATCTGCTCTACGTGGCGCCCGAACGTGCGACGGGGGCGGGCTTCCGCGATCTCATCGGCCGCATTCCGCTCGCATTGATCGCGATCGACGAGGCGCATTGCGTCAGCGAATGGGGGCATGATTTCCGGCCCGATTACCGGCTGCTCCGCCCGCTGCTCGACACGCTCGATGCGCCTCGCCTCGCGCTCACCGCGACCGCAGACAAGGCGACGCGCGCCGACATCCTCGTCCAGCTCGGCATCCCCGCCGATGGTCTGATCCTCGCCGGGTTCGATCGGCCCAACATCCGCTACGCGATCCGCCCGCGCGACGGCATTTCGGGGCAGTTGAAGGCGTTGCTCGCCGAGCAGCCCGGCCCCGGCATCGTCTATGCGCCGAGCCGCGCCGCGACCGAGAAGATCGCCGAAAGCCTCTCCGCCAGCGGCCGCCGCACATTGCCCTATCATGCCGGGCTGGACCCCCGGGTGCGCGCCGCCAACCAGGCCGCCTTCGTCGCGTCGGAGGACATGGTGATCGCGGCGACGATCGCCTTCGGCATGGGGATCGACAAGCCCGACGTGCGCTTCGTCGCCCATGCCGGCCTGCCCAAATCGATCGAGGCTTATTATCAGGAGACCGGCCGCGCGGGGCGTGACGGCGATCCCGCCGAAGCGCATCTCTTCTGGGGCGCGGAGGATTTCTCGCGCGCGCGGCGGCGGATCGAGACCGAGGTGCCGGACGAGCGCCGCGCGGGCGAGCGGACGCGGCTCAACGCGCTCGCCGCGCTGGTCGAGGCGCCGGGGTGCCGCCGCGCGATCCTGCTCCGCCATTTCGGCGAGACCCCGCCGGCAAGCTGCGGCAATTGCGACAATTGCCTCGCGCCGCCCGCGACGGTGGACGCCACCGAGGCCGCGCGCAAACTGCTCTCCGCCGCCTTCCGCACCGAGATGCGCTTCGGCATCACCCATCTCGTCGATGTGCTGGCGGGCAAGGACAGCGACAAAATCCACGGCTTCGGCCACCACAACCTCTCGGTGTTCGGCATCGCCGACGAGAGCGAGCTGGGGCTGATGAAGCCGGTGGCGCGCGCGCTGCTCGCCCGCGACGCGCTGCGCGCCGACGAATATGGCGGCCTGTCCTTCGGCCCCGCCGCGCGGCCGATCCTGAAGGGCGAGGAGCTGGTCGAGCTGGTGCTTCCTTCCAGAAAGACCCGTCGGCGGCGCGAGCGCGGGGGGGGCGCCAATCCCGAGGGCGATCCGCTGTTCGAGGCGCTGCGCGCGTGCCGCCGCGATCTCGCGCAGGCGGCGGGCGTGCCACCCTATGTGGTGTTCCACGATTCGACGCTGCGCGAGATGGCGGCGGTGCGGCCGACGACGATGGCGGCGCTCGGCGGCGTCACCGGTGTGGGCGATGCCAAGCTGGAACGCTATGGCGAGGCGTTCGTCGCGGTGATCCGCGGCTTCGCGGACTAAGGAGAGGATGATGCGGAGGCTCGAGCCCGGCATGTTCGTGTCCGGCCAGATCACGGCGGAAGAGGTCGCGGAGCTCGCGGCGGCAGGGTTGACGCTGATCGTCAACAACCGCCCCGACGGCGAGGAGCCCGGGCAGCCCACCGCCGCCGAAATCGCGGCGGCGGCGGAGGCCGCAGGCATCGCTTATCGCCACATCCCGGTCGCGGGGCTGAACGCGGCGCAGGTTCCCGCGATGGCCGAGGCGCTGGCGAGCGCCGAGGGCAATACGCTCGCCTTCTGCCGCTCGGGCACGCGCTCGACCTATCTCTGGGCGCTGGCCCGCGCGACGCAGGGCGCGGACCGCGACATGCTGATCGGCAAGGCGGCCGAAGCCGGATACGACCTCACCCCGATCGCACGCTTCCTCTAGCTCTGTTCGTTCCGAGCGATCGTCAGAGATCGGATAAGAGCGCCACCGCCTCGCCCGAATCCTCGTCGAGCACCATCAGGCGGATCGGGATGATGCCGCCCAACCCTTCCCAGCTCATCTCGGTGTCGAAGAGGACGCAGCCGATACCGTTCGCTTCCAGCAGCGCTTTTGCCGCGCCCGCGTCGAAGCTGTTGCCGAACCGCGCGGCCTCGACCAGCGCCATCTAGAAGGGCGTGACGTCGCCCGCGGCGATCTCGTCGGGGCGCGGCTGGCGGCCTAGCATCGCATTGCGGTGCGGGAAGCGGCCAAACCGCGCGATCACGTCATGGTGCAGCTTGGCGAAGCGCAGCAGTTCGGCATCGCCCAGCGCGGTGAACAAGGCCAGCGATCGCTGCTGGTCGTCGAGCGCCTCGCTATGCTCGAACGGCATGTAGAAAAAGAAGCGGTGCGCCGCGGGCGTCGCATCGTCATAACCCTTCTCGATCGCGCCGCGCGCGATGGCGAGAGCCAGCGGATCGGTCGCAAAGCTGTCGGCATGGCCGCGGAACATGTTGCGCGGGATCTGGTCGAACAGGATCACCGCCGCCAGCGCCTCCTCCGCGCTGCCGAAGAATGCGGAGGCCGGCTTCTCGCGCTCGGTCTTCCACGCCTCGAGAAAGCGCTCGCGGCATTCGGCGTCGAACTCTGCGCTCTCCTGGAACCACTGCTCCATCCCGAGCGAGAACCAGAAGGTCAGCAGATCGCGTTGCCAGTCGTCGGTCATCTGTCTCGTCCCGTCATTGCGAGGAGCGGAGCGGCGAAGCAATCCAGCTTCGGTGCCGGCTGGATTGCTTCACCCGACATCCGCCGGGCTCGCAATGACGAACTTGCGATGTCTAGTCACGCCGCGGTGCCACCCACCGTCAGCCCTTCGATCAGCAGCGTCGGCTGGCCGACCCCGGCGGGGACCGACTGGCCGCCCTTGCCGCAGATGCCGATGCCTTCGTCGAGCGCCATGTCGTCGCCGATCGCGGCGACCTTGGTGAGCACCGTCGGCCCGTCGCCGATAAGCGTCGCGCCCTTGATCGGCGCGCCGAGCCTGCCGTTCTCGATCCTGTACGCCTCGGTGCAGGAGAAGACGAACTTGCCGCTGGTGATGTCGACCTGCCCGCCGCCGAAGCTCTTGGCGTAGATGCCGTTCTTCGCGCGCGACAGGATCTCGCCGGGGTTCTCGGTGCCGCCGAGCATGAAGGTGTTGGTCATCCGCGGCATCGGCGCGTGGGCAAAACTCTCGCGGCGGCCGTTGCCGGTCGGCTCCACGCCCATCAGCCGCGCATTGAGCCGGTCCTGGATATAGCCCTTGAGGATGCCGTCCTCGATCAAGGTTGTGCGCCCGGTCGGCGTACCCTCGTCGTCGATGGTGAGCGATCCGCGGCGATGGCCGATCGATCCGTCATCGACCACGGTGACGCCGGGCGCCGCCACCCGCTCGCCGATGCGGCCGGAGAAGGCGCTGGTGCCCTTGCGGTTGAAATCGCCCTCCAGCCCGTGGCCAATCGCCTCGTGGAGCAATACGCCGGGCCAGCCGGGGCCGAGCACCACCGTCATCTCGCCCGCGGGCGCTGCGACCGAATCGAGGTTCACCAGCGCCTGCGCGAGCGCGACGTCGATCGCCCGGTTCCACGTCGCCTCGTCGAACAGCCGGTCGTAGAGGTCGCGCCCGCCGAGGCCGTGATAGCCGCTCTCGCGCCGGCCGTTCTGCTCGACGACGATCGAGACGTTGAGGCGGACGAGGGGGCGGACGTCGTGCGCGACGAAGCCGTCGGCGCGGACGATCTCGATCACGCTCCACGATCCGGCGAGCGAGACGGTGACCTGCGCGACGCGCGGATCGCGGGCGCGCGCCGCGGCATCGATCGCCTGGCACAGCGCCACCTTCTTCGCGAAGGGGACGAGACTCAGCGGATCGGCATCGGTGTAGAGCCGCGCATTGGTGCGGCGCGGCGGGGCGGGCTTGGCGGCGCCGCCTGCCTCCAGCACCGTCATCGTCTCGGCGGCGCGGCGGATGGCGTCGGCGCTGATCTCGTTGGCGTGGGCGAAAGCGGTCGTCTCGCCCGCCACGCCGCGCAGGCCAAAGCCGGCATGGGTGTTGAAGTCCGCCGTCTTCAGCCGCCCGTCGTCGAAGGTGAACGCCTCGGACGCGGTATATTGGAGATAAAGCTCGCCATCGTCGCAGCGCGCGAGCGCGTCGGCGGTGAGGCCGCGCGCGGCGTCAGGATCGAGCTGGCCGTCGCGATAAAGGAAGCGGCGCGGGTCTGCGGGAATGTCCATCCCAGACATATAGCCACTGACTGCGTCATTGCGAGCGATCTCTCGACCGCGCGTCTCGGCTTCGCTCGACGCTGGCTCGAGATGAGCGGCTTCTAAAAAACTCCGTCCGCTCATTTCGAGCAGCCGTCGAGCCTGTCGAGACGGCGTGTCGAGAGGCGCCTCAGGTGTCCGCCGGGCCACCCTTCAGCACGAAGCGCTTGTCGCAATAGCCGCAATCGACGAAGCCTTTCTCGTCGATCTGCAGCCAGACGCGCGGGTGTCCGAGCGCGGGGCTGATCTCGGTGGCGCCGTCGCAGGCGACGCGGGGCTTGTCGACCGTGGCGATTTCGGGCGTGAAGCGGTCCGTCTGCATGGCGGCGCCCTTAGCAACGCGCCCGTCCCCGCGCAATCGCTGCGGCTTTGCGGCGCCGGGCCGAGCCGCTATGCGATGCGACATGACCGATGCCGCGATCCTGATCGAAGACCTGGAAAAGACCTATGCCGGCGGCAAGCGCGCGCTGGACGGGGTGAGCCTGGAGGTGCCGCGCGGGCAGATCTTCGGGCTGCTCGGCCCCAATGGCGCTGGCAAGTCGACGCTGATCAACATCCTCGCCGGCCTCGTCAACAAGACCGGCGGTCGCGCGACGATCTGGGGCTTCGACATCGACGTGCACCCGCGCAACGCCAAGGCGTCGATCGGCATCGTGCCGCAGGAGATCATCTTCGATCCCTTCTTCACCCCGTTCGAGACGCTGGAGATTCAGGCCGGGCTCTACGGCGTTCCGAAGGAGCGGCGGCGGAGCATGGAGCTTCTTCGCGCGATGCATCTGGAGGACAAGGCGCGCGCATATTCGCGGACGCTGTCGGGCGGCATGAAGCGGCGGCTGCTGGTCGCCAAGGCGATGGTTCATTCGCCGCCGATCCTGGTGCTCGACGAGCCGACCGCGGGCGTCGATATCGAGCTTCGCCAGCAGCTCTGGGATTATGTCCGCAGCCTTCATGCCGAGGGCGTCACCATCGTCCTCACCACCCATTATCTGGAGGAGGCGGAGGAGCTGTGCGATCGCATCGCGATCATCAACCACGGCCGCCTGATCGCCAACGAGGCGACGCGCACCCTGGTCGGCATGGCGCAGGAGAAGGCGGTCGAGGTGACGGTCGACCGCGACCTCGCCGCCATCCCCGCCGCCGACTGTTTCGACAAGATCGAGATGGTCAACGAGCGGACGCTGGCGATCACCTACCGCAAGGACCGGGTGAACGCGGGCGAAGTGCTCGCCGCGCTCCAAAAGGACGGGCTCGGCATCGTCGACGTCTCGACACGCGAGGCGGATTTGGAGGACGTGTTCCTCAACCTCACCCGGGCGGCCAATGCGGCGGCGTAAAATGCCACTTACCCATCCCTCTCCCGCTTGCGGGAGAGGAGCGAGACTTGGGTGGTCCCGAAGGGAGCGCCCTAGTCGCAGCGGTGAGGGTAGGGTGGAGATGCTCAATGCTCCCTGCGCTCGCACCCTCACCCTAACCCTCTCCCGCAAGCGGGAGGGGGGATTGAAGCCATGACCGCCCCGCGCGCATATGATGTCGTCATCGTCGGCTCCGGTGCTGCGGGGCTTACGGCGGCGCTCAACCTCGCCGATCGCTTCAAGGTCGCGGTGCTTGCCAAGGGGCGGTTCAACGAGGGGTCGACCGCCTGGGCGCAGGGCGGCATCGCCGCGGTGCTGGAGCCAGGCGACAGTTTCGAGCGGCACATCGAGGATACGATGATCGCCGGCGCGGGGCTCAACGACCGCAAGACGGTGGAGTTCGTCGTCGAGAATGCGCCCGCCGCGATCGAGCGGCTGGCCGCGCTCGGCGTGCCGTTCAATCCGGGCGAGGACGGCGGAGAACGCTGGCACCTGACGCAGGAGGGCGGGCACAGCCACCGCCGCATCGTCCACGTCGCCGACGCGACCGGCTGGGCGGTGCAAGAGGCGCTGGAGAAGGCGGCGCACGCGCACCCCAATATCGAGCTGGTCGCGGACATGGTCGCGGTCGATCTCGCCACCGGGCGGCACGGCGTCCGCTATTCGGGCGCGGGGCATGTCTGGGGCGTCTATGCGCTGCATCGCGGCAGCGGCAAGGTGCAGCTCTTCACCGGCCGCGCGACGATCCTGGCGACGGGCGGCGCAGGGCGCGTCTATCAATTCTCGACCGCGCCGCGCGGTGCGACGGGCGACGGCATCGCGATGGCGTGGCGCGCGGGCTGCCGTGTGTCGAACATGGAATTCAACCAGTTTCACCCGACCTGCCTCTACAATCTGGAGGTCAAAAACTTCCTCATCACCGAGGCGATGCGCGGCGAGGGTGGCCAGCTCAAGATCCCGGACACGGTTCCGGGCGTTGGCGGCCACCGCTTCATGCCCGATTTCGACGAGCGCGCCGAGCTTGCGCCGCGCGACGTGGTGGCGCGCGCGATCGATCATGAGATCAAGCGGCTCGGCCTCGACTATGTCCATCTCGACATCAGCCACAAGCCGGCCGACTTCATCGAGGCGCATTTCCCGATGATCCGCGCGCGCCTCGCCGAGCTCGGCATCGACATCACCAGGGAGCCGATCCCGGTCGTGCCCGCGATGCACTATACCTGCGGCGGGGTGGTGATCGATCTTGACGGGCGGACCGACCTGCCCGGCCTCTATGCCGCCGGCGAGGTATCGCAATCGGGGCTGCACGGCGCCAACCGGCTCGCCTCTAACTCGCTGCTCGAATGTTTTGTGTTCGGCGAGGCGGCGGCGAAGCATATCGGCGCGCACTGGGACGATCTGCCGCCGCCGCCCGCGATCCGCGCATGGGACGAAAGCCGCGTCACCCACTCCGACGAAGAGGTCGTCGTCCACCACAATTGGCGCGAGATCCGCCGCTTCATGTGGGATTATGTCGGGATCGTCCGCACCACCAAGCGGCTCGAACGCGCGCAGCACCGCGTCGCACTGCTCCGCCAGGAAATCGACGAATATTACGGCAATTTCCGGGTGACGCCGGATCTCATCGAGCTGCGCAACCTGGTCGAGGTCGCGGGGCTCATCGTCCGCTCGGCGCTCCACCGCAAGGAGAGCCGCGGCCTCCACTATACGCTCGACTATCCCGAAACCCGCGCCCGCGCGGTGGACACCGTGCTGGCGCCCTGACGGGCACCTCTCCGCACTTCGTCATTGCGAGCGAAGCGCGGCAATCCATTCTTTGTCGGACACCCGCTGGATCGCCGCGTCGCTACGCGCCTCGCGATGACGGACTAAAGCTTATGCGCGCCGTCGAACGTCGTGATCTCCAGCGCGTCGAGGTCGATATCCTCGGCGCAGCGCAGGTTGATCTCGACCATCATCTTGCCGTCCGGCCCGGTGCCTTCGGCGAAGGGTGCGCAGCCGCAGGCCGAGCAGAAATGATGCTCGATCGCCTTCTTGTTGAAAAGATAGGTGGTGATCGCGTCGCGCGGCGTCTCGAGATGGAATTTCTCAGGCGTGGTGAAGTGGTGGAGATTGCCCTGCCGCCGACAGATCGAGCAATTGCACGCCATCGCCTTCGCCGGCGCATCCTCGTCCACCCGATAGGCGATCTTGCCGCAATGGCAGCTACCGCGAAACGCCATGCCCTGTCTCCTCGTCCGAATCGGGCGCGACTATCGCGCGCGCGACGGAACGATACAAGAACGGCGCCGCATCGCTGCGGCGCCGCTCCCGGCCCCTCGAATGTGATGGGAAGTCAGGCGACCTGCGCCTCGGGCAGTTCTTCTGGATCGCGCAGCACATAGCCGCGGCCCCATACCGTCTCGATATAATTGTCGCCGCCGCAGGCCGAGGAGAGCTTCTTCCTCAGCTTGCAGATGAAGACGTCGATGATCTTGAGTTCGGGCTCGTCCATTCCGCCGTAGAGATGGTTGAGGAACATCTCCTTGGTGAGCGTGGTGCCCTTGCGGAGCGAGAGCAGCTCCAGCATCGCATATTCCTTGCCGGTCAGATGCACTCGCGCGCCATCGACCTCGACGGTCTTGGCATCGAGGTTCACCGCCAGCTTGCCGGTCTTGATCACCGACTGCGAATGGCCCTTGGAGCGGCGGACGATAGCGTGGATGCGCGCCACCAGCTCGTCGCGGTGGAACGGCTTGGTCACATAATCATCGGCACCGAAGCCGAGCGCGCGCACCTTGGAATCCATCTCGGCGACGCCGGAGAGGATCAGGACGGGCGTGCCGACCTTGGCGACGCGCAGCTTCTTCAGCACGTCGTAGCCATGCATGTCGGGCAGGTTGAGGTCGAGGCAGATGATGTCGTAATCGTAGAGCTTGCCGAGGTCCAAGCCCTCTTCGCCCAGGTCGGTCGTGTAGACGTTGAAGCCTTCGGCGCCCAGCATCAGCTCGATGCTCTTGGCCGTCGTCGGCTCGTCTTCGATCAGCAGCACGCGCATATGGCAAGGCCCCCTGCTTTGCGGTGTCGGTCGTTGTTAACCGTCGGAATTTCCACACCGGAAAGATTTGTTAATCACGCGATAAATGAAGTTAAAAGGTTAATTCCGGGTTAAACGGGCGCGCGTTGCGATAGGGGATGCAATCGTTGCGCATCGGCAACAGCACGTGCAGTGGTTTTACTATGTGGCAGGACCGTATTCTTTTTCTCGATGGCGAGGCGCTCGTCATCGACAAGCCCGCAGGCATGGCGGTGCATCCCGGGCCGCGCACGCCGCGCAGCCTGGAGGATTTTCTGGGCGATCTCCGCTTCGGCTTCCGCCGCCTGCCGCAGCCCGTCCACCGGCTCGATCGCGACACGTCGGGCTGCCTCCTGCTCTCGCGCAATCCCAAGGCGCATGTCCGTTTCAATCAGGCGTTCGAGGCGGGCGCGGTGCGCAAATCCTATCTCGCAGTGCTCGACGGCGTGCCGGACAAGGCCGAGGGTACGATCG
This sequence comes from Allosphingosinicella indica, assembly GCF_900177405.1. NCBI lineage: Bacteria > Pseudomonadati > Pseudomonadota > Alphaproteobacteria > Sphingomonadales > Sphingomicrobiaceae > Allosphingosinicella > Allosphingosinicella indica. Next base: position 1,189,769 of record NZ_LT840185.1, read on the forward strand.
ATCTGCCGCTCGCCAAGGTCTCCAGCGCGGAGGCGGGCTGGCGGATGGTCGGCGATGCGGGCGGCAAGCGCGCGGTGAGCCACTGGCGCGTTGTCGCCGAGGCGAAGGGCCGCGCGCTCGTCCATTTCACGCCCGAGACCGGGCGCACCCATCAGCTCCGCGTCCACGCCGCGAGCGGCCTCGGCCTGCCGATCTCCGGCGATCCGGTCTATGGCGCCGGCAAAGGCCCGATGCTGCTCCACGCCTGGACGCTGGCCTTCGATCGCGACGGCAAAGCGCCGGTCGAGGCCAAGGCCCCGTTGCCGCCGAGCTTCCCCTACGCCGGCTTCCCCGATGCCCCCGGCTGACCGCTTCCCGGTGCCGGAGGATGCGCTGGAGGAGCGGTTCATCGCCGCCAGCGGCCCGGGCGGGCAGAACGTCAACAAGGTCGCGACCGCGGTGCAGCTGCGCTGCGATGTCTTCCGGCTCGGCCTCGCACCTTATGCTTATGCCCGGCTGAAGGAGCTTGCCGGCAGCCGGATGACCGCGGGTGGCGAGATCGTCATCACCGCGCAGCGCTTCCGCACGCAGGAAGCGAACCGAGCCGATGCCCGCGCCCGGCTTGAGGAACTGATCGCCAAGGCCCATGTCCGTGCGCCCAAGCGGGTGAAGACCAAGCCAAGCAAGGCCGCCAAGGCGCGGCGGGTGGATGCGAAGGTCAAGCGCGCGACAGTGAAGCAGGGCCGCGGCAAAGTGCGGCTCGACTAGATCCTCCCCGAGCACGCTCGGGGAGGGGGACCGTCCGAAGGACGGTGGAGGGTATGCTGACGCAGCAAGGCCCCTCCACCATGCTGGGCATGGTCCCCCTCCCCCGGCTTCGCCGGGGGAGGATGGGAAGGACAGGCATGTACAATTTCAAGATCGCAACCGACGACAAGGCCGAGCTCTATCGGCAGGTGACCGAGGCGGCGGATGCGCTGACCCGCGGGGAGCCCGACGCGATCGCCAATATGGCCAACGTCGCGGCGCTGCTGTTCGAGAGCCTGCCCGGTCTCAACTGGGCGGGCTTCTACCGCAATGTCGGCGGCGAGCTGGTGCTGGGCCCGTTCCAGGGCCGCGCGGCGTGCATCCGCATCCCCTTCGGCAAGGGTGTGTGCGGTGCGGCCGCGGCGACGCGCGAGGTGCAATGCGTTGCCGATGTTCATGCTTTCCCCGGCCATATCGCCTGCGACAGTGCATCGGCGTCCGAGCTGGTGGTGCCTATCGTCCATGACGGCGCGCTGATCGGCGTGCTCGATCTCGACAGCCCGGCGAAGGCGCGGTTCGACGATGCCGACGTTATCGGCTGTGTCGAATTGGTACGGCGGATCGCGGCGCGGCTGGCGTCGGTAGAAAAGGCCGCGATCGAAGGTTAACACCGCATCAGGGCTCCCGCGCCTCGCCGGGGCTGGCAGGGGATGATGCGATGAAGAGGCTTTCCGTCCTGGGGTTGAGCGCCGCCGTGCTGGCATCGGCCGCCGCCCACGCACAGACCGTCGATCCGCCCGAAAAGTGGGAGGATACGCCCGACGCGCGGCTCAACCTGCCGAACCGCCCGCAAGCGGGCGTGAGCTGGCAGACGCCTGCGCCCGCCGCCACGCCGGCCCCACCCGCAGCGCCGGCGCCCGGGCCTGCCCCGCAAGCCGCGTCGCGCCCGGCCCCGCCGCCTGCCGCGCGACCTGCACCAGCGCCGGTCGCCTCGCGTCCCGCGCCGCCGCCCGCGGCGCGTCCGGCACCTGCGCCCGTCGCATCGCGTCCTACGCCGCCGCCTCCGGCAGCACGCCCGGCCCCGCCGGTGGTTGCCGAGCGCGCGGCTCCCGCGCCGCGCCCGCCGGTCGCCGTCGCCGAGCGTCCCGCGCCGCCGCCTTCTGCGAAGGCCGCGCCGCAGCACCACGCGCATCACGCGTCGAACGATTATGCCGATTATCGCCGCGTCGATCGCGGCGGGCAGGTCGATCGCTACTGGTCCGGCGACGACTACCGCGTCCGCGATCCGCACCGTTACGGCTTCGCGCCGCCGCATGGCGACGAGCGCTGGGTGCGCTATTATGACGACGCCTTGCTGGTCGATCGCCGCGGCACCGTGCGCGACGGCCGCTACGGGCTCGACTGGGATCAATATGGCGACGGCTGGGGCTATGACGATCGCGGCATCCCCGCCTATGTCGGCGATGGCGACTTCTACCCCGACGAGCAGGACTATGCCTGGGTGGAAGACCACGATCCGCGCGGGCCGGCCTATGGCTATGCTTATGAGGGCGGCGCTCCGGCCTATCCCTATGGCTACGGCTATTACCCGTACGGCTATTATTATGCCTATGGGCCGGTAACGATCACCGAGACGACGGTGACCACCGAACCCGTTGTCACCAAGCATACTTATTATGTCGACAAGGTCGTCCGCCACACGCCGAAGCGGAAGCTGCGCAAGGTGAAGGCGAAGGCGGTGCCCTATCCGGGCGAGCGCGGCTGAGGACTGTAATATGTGCTCCGGCGAAAGCCGGAGCCCAGTCGCAAGCGGAAGACTGTGTCTGGGCCCCGGCTTTCGCCGGGGAACACACAAACGCCGCGCTAGGTCAGCCGGTCGAGCGCTTCATCTTCGAGCGTGCCGGGGACGATCATCAGAGGGCAGGGCAGGCTGCCCGCGGCGCTGCCGGCGAAGTGGCTGACCAGCGGCCCCGGCGCGCCTTCCGCGGCGCCGAGCACCAGCGCCGCGATGTCGTCGCGTTCCTTCAGGAATTCGGTGACCGCCTTGATCGGCTCGCCCTGCTTGACGGTGATCGAGGGGCGGATGCCGGCCTCTTCGACGATCGCGCCCGAAGCCTGCGCCACCATCGCCTCGGCACGGAGCCGCGCTTCTTCTTCCATCGTCGCCTGGACGCCGCCCCATTGCACGAACTCGGCGGGCGGGATCAGCGCGAGGATTTCGACGCTGCCGCCGGTGCGCGCGGCGCGGCGCGCGGCAAAGCGCAGTGCGGCGCGCGCCTCCTTGGTCTCGTCGATGACGACCAGATAGGCCCTCATGATTGCAGTCCCCCTCTTGCCGGAATGCTGCGCCAGAACCGCCCCTGATGCAAGGCGGCGCGCCCGCCCGGCCCTTGACCCGCCCGCCGCCCTGCGCTTTTGAAGCAGGGCCGAGCGCAGCGAGGACACGCCCACCATGCCAATCGAACTCAAGATGCCCGCCTTGTCTCCGACGATGGAGGAAGGGACGCTTGCCAAATGGCTGGTGAAGGAGGGCGACAGCGTCGCGTCGGGCGACATCCTCGCGGAGATCGAGACCGACAAGGCGACGATGGAGTTCGAAGCGGTCGACGAGGGCACGATCGCCAAGATCCTGATCCCCGAAGGATCGGACGGCGTGAAGGTGGGCGAGGTGATCGCGCTGATCGCCGCTGAGGGCGAGGATGCCTCTGCCGCCGCGAGCGCGCCCGAGAAGAAGAAGGAAAAGGAAGAAGAAAAACCCACCCCCAGCCCCTCCCTGAAAGAGGGAGGGGAGCAAGACGGGAAGTCGGACGCTCCTGCACAATCTTCCCCTTCCTCCCAGGGAGGGGACCGAGGGGTGGGTGCGGCCGTGAAGGCGGACGCGCCCAAATCCAATGAGGATCGCGTCAAGGCGAGCCCGCTGGCCCGCCGTCTCGCCGAGCAGAAGGGCATCGACCTTTCGGGCATCACCGGCTCCGGCCCGGGCGGCCGGATCGTCAAGGCTGACCTCGACGGCGGTGCGGCCGCGCGTCCGGCGCAGCCCGAGCGAGCGGCCGGCGATGCGCCCAAGCCCGCCGCCGCGACGCCGAGCCAGCCAGTCGAGACCGACATCCCGCACGAGGCGGTCAAGCTCTCCAACATGCGCAAGACGATCGCGCGCCGCCTGACCGAATCGAAGCAGCAGATCCCGCACATCTATCTGACCGTCGACATCCAGCTCGACGCGCTGCTGAAGCTGCGCTCGCAGCTCAACGCCTCGCTCGAGGCGCGCGGCGTGAAGCTGTCGGTCAACGACATGCTGATCAAGGCGCTCGCCGTCGCGCTGATCGAGGTGCCGGAGTGCAACGTCAGCTTCGCGGGCGATCAGCTCCTGAAGTTCGGCCGCGCCGACATTTCGGTGGCGGTGTCGATCCCCAATGGCCTCATCACGCCGATCATCACCGGCGCCGACACCAAGTCGCTCTCCGCGATCGCCACCGAGATGAAGGATCTCGCCGGCCGCGCCAAGGAGGGCAAGCTGCAGCCCAATGAATATCAGGGCGGCACCGCCTCCATCTCGAACATGGGCATGTTCGGCATCAAGGCGTTCGATGCGGTGATCAACCCGCCGCAGGCGATGATCATGGCGATCGGCGCGGGCGAGAAGCGCCCCTATGTGATCGACGAGTCCTTGCAGATCGCGACCGTGATGAGCGCCACCGGCAGCTTCGACCACCGCGCCATCGACGGCGCCGACGGCGCGAAGCTGATGCAGGCCTTCAAGCGCCTGGTCGAAAGCCCGCTGGGGATGATTGCTTGATTGACGAGTGGTGGCGCAAGCAGTTTCTGAGCCTGCTTCGCAAGGAGCAAATGGGGGCGGAGCCAGCTTCGCTCACCGCACGATGGTCAGTCTTGGCGTCCCTTACGTGGCCTCACCGCCGCAAGCGCGTATCGTTCATAGTTCCGGATCACATCTACCATTTTCTCGATGACCCGGACATTCGCTCCAAGGACCGTCGCTATGCCGAAGGCCAGTGGCGTTTAGCAGAGGATTGGCTCAATGCCTGACACCTACGATCTCATCGTCCTTGGCTCGGGGCCCGGCGGCTATGTCGCGGCGATCCGGGCGGCGCAGCTCGGCCTCAAGACCGCGATCGTGGAGCGCGAGCAGCTCGGCGGCATCTGCCTCAACTGGGGCTGCATCCCGACCAAGGCGCTGCTCCGCTCGGCCGAGATTTTCCACTATATGCAGCACGCCAAGGATTACGGGCTCGCGGCGGAGAAGATCAGCGCCGATCTCGAAGCCGTCGTGAAACGCTCGCGCGGGGTGGCGAAGCAGCTCAATCAGGGCGTCACGCACCTGATGAAGAAGAACAAGATCACCGTGCACATGGGCGAGGGCAAGCTGCTGGGGGGCGGCAAGCTCGAGGTGAAGGGCGACAAGAGCAGCGAGACGCTGACCGCCAAGCATATCCTCGTCGCCACCGGTGCGCGGGCGCGCGACCTGCCGTTCGCCAAGGCCGACGGCAAGCGCATCTGGACCTATCGCCACGCGATGACGCCGCCCGAAATGCCGAACAAGCTGCTCGTCATCGGTTCCGGCGCGATCGGAATCGAGTTCGCCAGCTTCTACAACGATATGGGCGCCGAGGTGACGGTGGTCGAAATGCTCGACCGCATCGTACCGGTCGAAGATGCGGACGTCTCCGCCTTCCTCGAAAAATCACTGAAGAAGCAGGGCATGACGATCATGACCGGCGCGGGCGTCGACAAGATCGAGGCCGGCGCGTCGGGCGTGAAGGCCAGCATCAAGGGCAAGGATGGAAAAGTCGTGCAAGGCGACTTCAGCCATGTCATCGTCGCGATCGGCATCGTGCCCAACACTGAGGCGATCGGGCTGGAGGCGCTCGAGGTCGCGACCGAGAAGGGCCATATCAAGACCGACGGCCTGTGCCGCACCAACGTCGAGGGCGTCTGGGCGATCGGCGACGTCACCGCGCCGCCCTGGCTTGCGCACAAGGCGAGCCACGAGGGCGTCATCGCCGCCGAGGCGATCGCGCAGGCGCTCGGCAACAAGGACGTCCACCCGCACGAGATGGACGTCCGCAACATTCCCGGCTGCACCTATTGCCATCCGCAGGTGGCATCGGTCGGCCTCACCGAGGCCAAGGCCAAGGAAGCCGGCTATACCGTCAAAGCCGGCACCTTCCCCTTCATCGGCAACGGCAAGGCGATCGCGCTGGGCGAGGCGGAGGGCTTTATCAAGACCGTGTTCGACGCCAGGACCGGTGAACTGCTCGGCGCGCATATGATCGGCGCGGAAGTCACCGAGCTGATCCAGGGCTACACCATCGGCAAGACGCTGGAGACGACCGAGCAGGAGCTGATCCAGACCGTCTTCCCGCACCCGACGCTGAGCGAGATGATGCACGAAAGCGTCCTCGCCGCCTACGGCCGCGTCCTGCACATGTGATGCGGTGCTCCGGCGAACGCCAGAGCCCAATCGCCGACACTTGTTCCGCGCTGACAGACTGGACCCCGGCTTTCGCCGGGGAACATCACCTCAGCGCAAGACGCCTTTCGCCTGCATCCGCCGCGCGTAGAGGAACAGCGCGATCGCGACAGCCCAGATGACGAGGTTGAGCGCCACCGCAGCGCCGCCCTGCATCTCGGGCGGCGGCGGATAGGGCCCATAGGTGTAGAGCGTCACGATCAGCAGCCCGACAAGCGATGCGGCGAAGGCGGCGAGCGCATAGCGGCTGCGCGCGATGAGCAGCAGCGATCCCGCCAGCGCGCCAACCGTGCCGAGCCCCCAGCCGACCTCCATCAAAATCGGGAAACCGTCGATCCACGCCCGCTGCGATGCCGTATAGGCGGCAAGGTGCGTATCCGGGCTCGCCTGCGTCATCGTGAAATCATAGGCGCCGATCATATTCCACAGCGCCGATACGACGCCGACGATCCACAGATGCGCCGGCCGCTTCCGCGAACCTTCCATGCGCGCCACCCCAGGCAGCATCGAAACGCGCGAAGGCTCTCACGCTTCGCCGATGCTGGCAAGAGCCGCCGACACCATATTGCCGCCGCTATCGATCTCCGTCATGCAGAGCAGCAGCGGCCGGTTCGAGCCGTATTCGGGGGACGTCAATGAAGAAGGAAATGCTGCTCGCCGCCGGCCTCGCCGTGCTGGCCTCGCCTGCGCTTGCGGAAACGGTGGTCGTCACCGCGGACCGTATGCTCGACGTCCAGACCGGCCGCTACGTGGCCGAGCCGGTGATCGTCATCACCGACGGGCGGATCGCGGCGGTGACGGCGCGGAACGGCGGCCGGCCGAACATTCCCGAAGGCGCGAAGCGGATCGACCTGCCCGGCAAGACGATCCTTCCGGGCCTCATCGACATGCACGTCCATCTCGATGCCAACCCCAATTACGGCGGTTACACCGGCCTGCAATTTACCGATCAGTTCTGGACCGTGCAGGGCGTCGGCAACGCCACGGCGATGCTCGATGCGGGGTTCACCACCGTCCGCAACGTCGGATCGGAGAATTATTCGGATGTCGCCTATAAGCAAGCGATCGACGAGGGATTGATGCGCGGCCCCCGCATCGTCCCCGCCGCGCATCCGCTTTCGGCGACCGGCGGCCATTGCGACAGCACCTATCTGCCGCCCTCCTTCAACGCCAAGGGCAAGGCGGTGGGCGATGGCGCGCAGGAGTTGCGCACCCGCGTCCGCGAGCAGCGCAAATATGGCGCGGAGGTGATCAAGGTCTGCGCCACCGGCGGCGTCTTCTCGCGCAACACCGAGCCGGGGCAGCAGCAGCTTTCCGAGGAGGAGCTGCGCGCCATCGCCGACGAGGCGCATCAATGGGGTCTGCGTACCGCCGCCCACGCGCATGGCGCGGCGGGCATCAAGGCGGCGATCCGCGCCGGGATCGACACGATTGAGCATGTCAGCCTGGTCGATGACGAGGGCATCCGCCTCGCACTCGATCGCAAGCGGCCGGTGTGGTTCGCGATGGATATCTTCAACACCGAATATACCCAGCGCGAGGGCCGAGCGAACGGGGTGCTGGAAGATAATCTGCGCAAGGACCGCGAGGTGGCGCAGATCCAGCGCGACAATTTCCGCAAAGCCCATCGCGCCGGCGTCCGCATGGTGTTCGCGACCGACGCAGGCGTGATGCCGCACGGCACCGCCGCGGGCCAGTTCCGCATCATGGTCGAGTACGGCATGACTCCGGCGGAGGCGATCCGCTCGGCCACCTGGACCGCCGCCGAGGCGCTAGGCCGCGAGCGGGACGTCGGAGCCATCGCGGTCGGCCGCTACGGTGACATCGTCGCGGTGGACGGCGATCCGCTTGCCGACGTCAGCACGCTCGAGAAGGTGGCCGCGGTCATCAAGGGCGGCGAACTGGTCAAGGCGCCGTGACGGGGGCGCTGCTCGCGCTGCTCGCGGCGGCGGCCGTGCCGCAGCCGGGCGCGATCAGGACGTTCGGCGATTGGACGGTCGGCTGCGACAATGGCCTCGACTGCCAGGCCGTCGCGCTGGTGCCCGACGGTGCGACGGCCGACGACATCGCCACGGCCACGATCATGCGCGGATCGGCGGCGGCAGACCGCCCGCAGGTTGCGATCGAGCTGTGGAACGTCGCCGCCACTGCGATGCTCATCGATGGCAAGCGCTTCGCGCTGACCGGCGGTGGTCAGGAGGAGTATCGCCCCGCCGATCCCGCAGCCTTCGTCGCCGCGCTGATCCCGGCGCAGACGGCCGTGTTCGTCGATGCTCGCGGCAAGATCGTGGGCACATTGTCCTCGTCGGGCATCGCCGCGGCGCTCCTCTACATCGACGATCGCCAGCGCCGGATCGGCACGGCAAGCGCGCTGGTCCGAAAGGGGACGAAGCCGGGACCGCCCACGCCGTCCGCCATTCCGGTGATCGATGCGGCACCCATCACGAATGCAACGGCGATCGCGCCGACGGCGAAGGAAGTGGCGGCGATGCGCAAGGTCGCCGACTGCCCGGCGGATGATTTCGGGCCGGTGTCGGCCGAGACGCATGCTCTCGATGCGCGCCGCACGCTCGTGCTGCTGAGCTGCGGCGCCGGCGCCTACAATTTCTCATCCGTGCCGTTCGTGATCGAGCGGGTGCGCGGCCAGTTGAAGGCGGACTATGCCCGCTTCGACCGGATGCCGAGCTGGGGCGAGGACGACGGCAATCCGATGCTCGTCAACGCCGGTTACGAAAAGGGCGTGCTCAGCCATTATGCCAAGGGCCGCGGGCTCGGGGATTGCGGGACGTCGCAGGAATTCGTCTGGGACGGCGCGCGCTTCCGCCTGACCGAGCAGCGCGAGATGCACGAATGCCGAGGAAGCGTGGACTGGATCCGCACCTGGCGCGCGGCGGTGAAGCGCTAGGAGACCGCGGCGCCTTCCGCCGGGGCATAAGCGGCGGCGTCTAGGAGCCGCTGGCGCAGCGCCTCGATCGCATCGGCCTCCTCGATCTTCGCGCCGGCGCGATCGGTGAGGTAGAAGACGTCGACCGCCCGCTCCCCGTAGGTCGCGATATGCGCCGAATGGAGCCGTGCCTCGCCTTCGCGCAGCGCACGGGCGAGGCCGCTGAGCAGCGCCGGGCGGTCGCGGGCGTTGACCTCCACCACCGTGTAGCGGTTCGACGCCTTGTTATCGACGAACACCGCGGGGCGGATGCGGAACGCGCCCGATCGCGCGATGGGGAGCGGCTTGGCGGCGAGCCGGTCGTGCGCCGGCTCCTCCCCCGCCAGCGCGGCGCGCACCGATGCTTCCAGCCGCCGCATCTGGTGCGGATCGGCGAACGGCTGGCCTTCCGAATCCTGCAGCAAGAAATTGTCGAGCGCCATGCCGTCGGCGCTGGTGTGGATGCGCGCGTCTATCACGTTCGCGCCGGCAAGGCTGATCGCCGCGGCGACGCGGTAGAAGAGCCCGCGCCGGTCGGGCGCGTGGATCGTGAACAGAGTGGCGCCGCGCTCCGCCATGACTCCGGCCTGGAACGGGGTCGCGCCTTCGGGATCGGCGGCGACCGCAGCGACCAGCGCAGCATTCTGCTCGAGCACCGGCATGGGCTCGGCGAGCCAGTAACTGTCGGCGAAGCGCGCGGCGAAGGCGGCGCGTGTTTCGTCGTCCCAGCCCAGCCGTTCGCCGAGATCGCGCTGGATCGCCTCCACCCGTTCGCGCCGGCCGCGCTGCTTGTGGCCGAGCAGCAGCACTTCCTCCGCCGCTTCGTAGAGCGAGTGGAGGAGCTGGCGCTTCCAGCCGTTCCACACCCCCGGCCCCACCGCGCGGATATCGACCACCGTCAGGATGGTGAGCAGCTTCAGCCGCTCCGGGCTCTTCACCTGCGCCGCGAAGTCGGCGATCGTCTTCGGGTCGGCGAGGTCGCGCTTGAAGGCGGTGGCGGACGCGAGCAGATGCCAGCGGACCAACCAGGCGACCGTTTCGGTCTCCGCCTCGTCGAGCCCCAGCCGCGGGCAGAGCTGCATCGCGACCTCCGCCCCCAGCACCGAATGGTCGCCGCCGCGGCCCTTGGCGATGTCGTGGAGCAGCACCGCGACATAGAGCACGCGGCGCGATGCGATCTGGTGGATGAGGACGCTCGACAGCGGGTGATCCTCGACCAGTTCGCCGGCCTCGATCCGCGCCAGCAGCCCCACCGCGCGCAGCGTATGTTCGTCCACCGTATAATGGTGGTACATGTCGAACTGCATCTGCGCGACGACGCGGCCGAAATCGGGCACGAAACGGCCGAACACCCCCGCCTCGTTCATCCAGCGCAGCACCGCCTGCGGATCGCGCGGGGAGGTCAGCACGTCGAGAAACAAGGCATTGGCGCGCGGATCGTCGCGCACCGCCTGGTCGATCAGCCGCGCATCGTGCCCGGCGGCGCGCATCGCCTGCGGGTGAATCTCGATCTCGTGCCGGTCGGCGAGCGCAAACATCTGGATGAGGCGCACCGGATCGGCCTGCAGGAAATCGTCCGACGGCAGCGCCAGGCGGCCGCGATCCAGCACGAAGCCCTCGAGCCTGCCCGGCCGCCGGCGGATGCTGGGGATGAGGAAGCGCATCCCGCGCCGCGCGAAGGTCTCGTCGAGATGCGCGAGGAACAGGCCGGTCAGATCCCCCACCGTCTTCGCGTGGAGGAAATAGTGGCGCATGAACCGCTCGACGGGCGATTTTCCGGGCCGGTCCGCATAATGCATCCGCCCCGCGATCTCGCGCTGATAGTCGAAGGTCAGCCGGTCCTCGGCGCGCCCCGCGACGATGTGGAGGTGGCAGCGCACCGCCCACAGGAAACGCTCTGCGCGCTGGAACCGGCGCAGCTCGCTCCGCGACAGCAATTTCTGCTCGACGAGCTCGGCGACCGATCGCACGCGATAGGCATATTTGCCGATCCAGAAGAGCGTGTGGAGATCGCGGAGGCCCCCCTTGCCCTCCTTGACGTTGGGCTCGACGACGTAGCGGCTGTCGCCCATCCGCTTGTGGCGCGCCTCGCGCTCTTCCAGTTTTTCGCGGACGAAATCGGCGGCGTTGCCGGCGACCACCTCCTTCCAGAAACGCGCGATCGCCTGGTCGTAGAGCGCCTCGTCACCCCACAGGAAGCGCGATTCGAGGATCGCGGTGCGGACCGTATGATCGCCGGCCGCCACGCGGATCATGTCGTCCACCGATCGCACCGAATGGCCGATCTTCAGCCCCAGATCCCAGAGCAGATAGAGCAGAGCCTCGATCACCTGCTCGGCCCAGGGCGTCGGCTTCCAGGGCGTAACGAGGGCGATGTCGACGTCCGAATATAGCGCCATCTCGCCGCGGCCGTAGCCGCCCACCGCGATCAGCGCGATCCGCTCGCCCGCAGTCGGGTTGGCGTTGGGATAGAGATCGGTGGTGACGTGATGATATGCGACGCGGAGGATCTGGTCGGCGAGGAAGGCATAGGCGGCCGCCGTTTCGCTGCCCTGCCAGGGCTTGTCCGCCAGCCGCCGCGCGATTTCCGCGCGGCCCGCGTCCAGCGCCTCGCGGAGCAGCGCTGCGGCAGCGCTGCGGCGCGTGTCCGCGTCGCCCCCCAGCGCCGCGATCCGCTCGCCAAGGTCGCGCCGGTCGACGATCGCGCGGCGGTCGAGCACGGATTCGAGGCGGGAAGACATAGCCCCACCATAAGCGGGCGCCGGGCCGCCGTCACCGCCCAGCCCTCTGCGGCGTCTCAAGCCGTCATCAGATCGCCCGTCGCCGCCGCCCGCGCGGGCGCCGCATCGCCGCGGATGAAGGCGAGGATGTCGGGGTTCACCACGTCCGGATGCGTCGTGCACATGCCGTGCGGCAGCCCGTCGTAGCTCTTGAGCGTGCCGTTCTTCAGCAGCTTCGCCGACAGCGGCGCCGAATCCGCATAGGGGACGATCTGGTCGTCGGTGCCGTGCATGACCAGAACAGGCACGTCGATCGCCTTCAGATCCTCGGTGAAGTCCGTCTCGGAGAAGGCCTTGATGCAGTCATAATGCGCCTTCGCGCCGCCCATCATGCCCTGCCGCCACCAATTCCAGATCACGCCCGGATCGGCTTTCGCGCCCTCGCGGTTATAGCCGTAGAAGGGGCCTGTCGGCACATCGACGAAGAACTGCGCGCGATTGGCGATCAGCGCGGCGCGAAATCCGTCGAACACCTCGATGGGCAGCCCGCCGGGGTTGCTCTCCTTCTTGACCATCACCGGCGGCACCGCGCCGATGATGATGGCCTTGGCGACACGGCCGGGCCTGGCACGCGCGACATAATGGACGACTTCGCCGCCGCCGGTGGAATGGCCGACATGCACGGCGTCCCTGAGGTCGAGCGCATCGGCGAGCGCGGCAACGTCCGCGGCATAGGTGTCCATCTCGTTGCCGGTGTCGGTCTGGGTCGATCGGCCGTGGCCGCGGCGGTCGTGCGCGATCACACGATAGCCTTCGGCGAGGAAGACCATCATCTGATTGTCCCAATCATCCGCGCTCAGCGGCCAGCCGTGGTGGAAGACGATGGGCTGGGCGTCCTTGCGGCCCCAGTCCTTGTAGAAAATCTCAGTGCCGTCGGAGGTGGTGATGAAAGGCATGCCGGCTCTCCCCAAAGCATCGGATGGCACGCGCACAGGCCGGCTTCGGGTGGAAGCTCGAGCGACTCGGATCATAGCATGATCGTGCCGGCCGCAGAACGGATCAGCGCTCCTCGGACGCGATCCGCTTGAGCCGGTAAACGAGATCGAGCGCATCGCGCGGGGTCAGCGCATCGGCGTCCACTTCGGCCAGCGCTGCGACGAGCGGGTCGGGCTCGGGCTCTTCGGCCTGCACGGCAGCGAACAGCGGCAGATCGTCGAGCCCCGCGGCGATCCCGCCGGTCGCGGCCTTGCCTTCCTCCAGCTTGGCGAGCACCGATTTGGCGCGCGCCAGCACCGGCGGCGGCAGCCCGGCGAGCTTGGCGACCGCGATACCGTAGCTGCGGTCGGCGGGGCCGTCGGCAAGCTCGTGGAGGAAGACGAGTTCGCCCTTCCATTCGCGCGCGCGGACGTGGTGGAGCGACAGCGCGTCCAGCCGCTCGGCGAGCCGGGTCAGCTCGTGATAGTGCGTTGCGAACAGGCAGCGGCAGCGGCTCCGGTCGTGGATCGCCTCGACGACGGCCCAGGCGATGGCGAGCCCGTCATAGGTGGAGGTGCCGCGGCCGACCTCGTCGAGCACCACGAAGCTCCGCTCGGTCGCTTGCGCCAGGATCGCGGCGGTCTCAACCATCTCGACCATGAAGGTCGATCGCCCGCGCGCCAGATTGTCCGACGCGCCGACGCGGCTGAACAGCCGGTCGACCAGCCCCAGCTTGGCACGTGCCGCGGGGACGAAGCTTCCCGCCTGCGCGAGCACGGCGATGAGTGCATTCTGGCGGAGGAAGGTCGATTTGCCACCCATGTTGGGGCCGGTGACGAGCCACAGCCTTTGCTCTTCGGACAGAGCGCAATCGTTGGCGACGAACCGCTCGCCGCGTCCTTTCAGCGCGTCCTCGACCACCGGATGGCGGCCGCCCTCAACCTCGAAGCAGGAATGGCCCGCGAACTCAGGGCGGCACCAGCCGCCCTCGGCGGCGCGCTCGGCGAGCGCCGCGGCGACGTCCAGTCGAGCAAGCGCATCGGCGGTGGCGGCGATCGGCTGCGCGCGGTCGAGCACCGCGGCGGTCATCTCCTCCAGATGCGCCGCCTCCGCCGCCAGCGCGTGCGCGCCCGCCTGACCGACGCGCAGCGCCTGCTCGTGGAGATCGGGCGCGTTGAAGCGGACGACGCCCGCCAGCGTCTGGCGGTGGGTGAAGCCCGATTCCGCCGCCATCAGCCGGTCGCCATGCTTGGACGGCACCTCGACATGATAGCCGAGCACGGCGTTGTGGCGGATCTTGAGCGTCGCGATGCCGGTCTGCTCGCGGTAGCGCGCCTCCAGCCCCGCGATCGCGCGCCTTCCCTCGCCACCAGTGGTACGCAGCGCATCGAGCGCGGCATCATAGCCCTCGGCGATATAGCCGCCATTGCTCGCGTCGATAGGTGGCTGGGGGACGAGCGCGCGGCCGAGAAGGTCTTCGAGCGCGCCGTGGCCGGTGAGCGCGGGAAGCAGCGTTTCGAGCAGCGCCGGACGATCGGGCAGCCCCGCCAGCCGCGCGTGCAGCCGCCGCGCCTCGCCCAGCCCGTCGCGAAGCTGGCCGAGATCGCGTGGCCCCCCGCGTCCGACCGCGATCCGGCCGAGCGCGCGGCCGACATCGGGCAGCGCACGGAGTTGGCGGCGGAGGCCATCGCGGAGGCCGGACTGATCGTGCAACAGCGCGACGAGATCGAGCCGCGCGTCGATGCCCGCGCGGTCCATCAGCGGCGCGCCGATGTCGGCGGCAAGCAGCCGCGCGCCCGCGCCGGTGACGGTGCGGTCGACCGATGCGAGCAGCGATCCGGCGCGTCCGCCGCCCCCCGCCTGGGTCAGCTCCAGGCTTTCCCGGGTCGCCGCGTCGATCGCCATATGGCCGTCGGCGGCGCGCGCGGCGGGCGGCTGCAGGAAGGGCAGCGCATCCTTCGCCACCTCGTCGAGATAGGCGAGGAGGCCGCCCGCGGCGGCAAGCGCGGCGCGGTCGAACGCGCCGAAGCCGTCGAGCGTCGCGACGCCGAACCGCTCCTTCAGCCGCCGCTCCGCCGCGATGCTGTCGAAGCCGCGGTCGCGGCGCTGCGCTTCGGCGCCCGGCAGATCGGCAGGCGCGACGATCTCGGCCGCGCCGAGCCGCGCCAGCTCCGCATCCAGCGCGGCGGCACCGACCGATCCGAGCTCGAACCGCCCGGTCGAGATGTCCGCCGCGGCGATGCCGAAGCGATCGCCGACCGGCGCCACCGCGGCGAGCCAGTTGGCGGTCCGCGCATCGAGCAAAGCCTCTTCGGTCAGCGTGCCTGCGGTGACGACGCGGACGATCGCGCGCGCGACCACCGATTTGGAGCCGCGCTTCTTGGCCTCCGCCGGGCTCTCGGTCTGTTCGGCGATGGCGACGCGGTGGCCGGCGCGGATCAGCCGCGCGAGATAGGCTTCGGCGGCGTGGACGGGGACGCCGCACATCGGGATCGGCGCGCCGTCATGCTCGCCGCGCGCGGTGAGCGCGATGTCGAGCACCGCCGCCGCCGTCTTGGCGTCGTCGAAGAACAATTCGAAGAAATCGCCCATCCGATAGAAGAGCAGGCAGTCCGCCGCCTCGGCCTTCAGCGCCAGATATTGCACCATCATCGGCGTCGGGGCGGATCCCCCGGCAGGTTTCGCGGCGCTGGCCATGGCCGGTCGATAAAGGCTCTGCCCAAGGATCGGAACCGGTTTTCAGCCCGCCAGACACAGGTTAAGGCCGACTGCGATGACCCGCGTCCCGTCCGAGCTGCGCTTGCCCCTGCATTCGACGCTGCTCGCGACGCTGGCGTTCAACCTCGTCTTCTTCGTGCAGGAGCTGTTCCTGGTCCTGCCCAAGGCGCTGACGCCGGGCCTCAATCCGACGCTCTATCACATAACCACGGCTGGACGGGCGATCACCCGCTGGCGACGCTGTGGCAGGGCACCGGCGCGGCCGCGACCATCCTCCTCGCGCTCGTCATGCTCGTGCTCGCCCGCGGCCGCGCGCACGGCTCGGCGACGTCGCGGCTGCTGATGGTGTGGATCGCGTTCAGCGGTCTCTTCCAGGCGCTGCCGCAGGCGGTGATCGGCGCGTTCGTGCCCGCCAACGATGTCGGCATGGCGATGGACTGGTTCGGCCTCGGCCAGACCGCGAAATATGTCGTCGCCCTGCTCGCGATAGGCGCGATGGTCTGGGCCGGGCGCGTGCTCGCCCGCCACTTCCACAGCTTCCTTCCCGGCGTCCGTTCGGGCCGCGCGATCTTCTATGTCGCAACGCTGCCCGCGCTCGCCGCGATCCTGCTCATCCTGCCGTTCCGCGTGCCGGGCGAGATCGTTCAGGTCGCGATCGTGCCGGTCATCATGAACGGCGCCGGCGCGCTCTTCGTCCAGCTCGGCGCGATCGGCCAGCGCAGCTCGCAATCGGCGCCGCCCGGCTTTCTCAAGTCCGATCTGTGGCCGCTCGGCTGGCTGCTTGCGGTGCTCGCCCTGTTTCAGATCGTGCTGCGGCCCGGCGTCCCCTTCTGACGCCCTGCTCGCGCCCGCCCTTGCGAATGTCGCGGAACGCGGCCTAGAGCATAGGCAAAGAGAGGGGATCGCCCGCATGAGCGAAGGCAGCAACGTAAAATTCTCGGACGCCGAGGCCCTGGCCTTCCACGCCGAGGGGCGGCCCGGCAAGATCGAGATCATCGCCTCCAAGCCGATGGCGACGCAGCGCGACCTGAGCCTCGCTTATTCGCCCGGCGTCGCGGTCCCGGTCCGCGCCATCGCCGAAGATCCGTCCAAGGCCTATGATTATACCGCCAAGGGCAATCTGGTCGCGGTCATCTCCAACGGCACCGCGATCCTCGGGCTCGGCAATCTCGGCGCGCTCGCCTCCAAGCCGGTGATGGAAGGCAAGGCGGTGCTGTTCAAGCGCTTCGCCGACGTCGATTCGATCGATCTCGAGCTCGACACCGAGGACAGCGACGCCTTCATCAACGCCGTCGCGCTGATGGAGCCGAGCTTCGGCGGCATCAATCTCGAGGATATCGGCGCGCCCGCCTGCTTCATCATCGAGCAGACTTTGCGCGAGCGGATGAACATTCCCGTCTTCCACGACGATCAGCACGGCACCGCGATCATCACCGCCGCGGGCCTCATCAACGCCTGCTACCTCACCAACCGCAAGCTCGCCGAGATCAAGGTGGTGGTGAACGGTGCGGGCGCCGCCGCGATCGCCTGCACCGAGCTCATCAAGGCGATGGGCGTGCGCGGCGACAATGTCATCATGTGCGACCGGAGCGGCGTCATCCACCGCGGCCGCACCGATCTCGATCAGTGGAAGTCCGCGCACGCGGCCGAGACCCAGCATCGCACGCTCGGCGAGGCACTGAAGGGCGCCGACGTGTTCCTGGGCCTCTCGGCCGCCGGCGCGCTCAAGCCCGAGATGGTGGTGGAGATGGCGAAGCAGCCGATCATCTTCGCGATGGCCAATCCCGATCCCGAGATCACCCCGCCCGAGGCCAAGGCCGCGCGCCCCGACGCAATCGTCGCGACGGGCCGGTCGGACTATCCGAACCAGGTCAACAACGTGCTCGGTTTTCCCTTCATCTTCCGCGGCGCGCTCGATGTGCGGGCGACCGCGATCAACGACGAGATGAAGATCGCCGCCGCGCAGGCGCTCGCCGAGCTGGCGCGCCAGCAGGTTCCCGAGGAAGTGACCGCAGCTTATGGCGGCAAGGCGCACAGCTTCGGCGTCGATTACATCATCCCCGCGCCGTTCGATCCGCGGCTGATGGAGCTGGTCCCCGCCGCGGTCGCACAGGCGGCGATGGATTCGGGCGTCGCGCGCTTCCCGATCAAGGACATGACCGCCTATCGCGCGGCGCTCCGCTCGCGGCTCAACCCCACCAATGCGGTGCTCAGCCTCGCCTATGACGCGGCGCGCGCGAACCCGAAGCGGGTGATCTTCGCCGAGGGCGAGGAGGATGTCGTGCTGCGCGCCGCCATCCAGTTCCGCGACGGCGGCTACGGCACGCCGGTGCTGGTCGGCCGCGACAGCGTCTACGATCGGCTCCGCGCGCTAGGCGTCGACGATCCGGAGAGCTTCGAGCTGCTCAACAGTCGCACCTTCCCGCATGTCGGGGAGATGACCGATTATCTCTACGAGCGCCTGCAGCGCCGCGGCTATCTGCGGCGCGAGGTGGCGCGGATGGTGAAGCAGGATCGCAACATCTTCGCCGCGCTGCTGCTCGCGATGGGCAAGGGCGATGCGCTGATCACCGGCGTCACCCGCCCCTATGGCCAGAACATGCGCCAGTTGCTGCGCGTGCTCGATCCCAAGCCCGCCTGCACGCCGTTCGGCATCCACATCCTCATAGGCCAGCATCACACGATGTTCATGGCCGATACCACGGTGACCGAGCGGCCCAGCGCCGAGCAGCTTGCCGACATGGCCGAGCAGACCGCCGCGGTGGCGCGGCGCATGGGCCACGAGCCGCGCGTCGCCTTCATCTCCTATTCCACCTTCGGCAATCCCGAGGGCTCGTTCCTCGAAAATCTGCGCGAGGCGGTGAAGCTGCTCGACAAGCGCCAGGTCGATTTCGAATATGAAGGCGAGATGGCGCCCGACGTCGCGCTCAACCCGGCGATGCGCGACATCTATCCGTTCAGCCGCCTCACCGGCGCCGCCAATGTCCTCATCATGCCGGGCCTCCAGTCCGCCAACATTTCCGCCAAGCTGCTCCGCGAGCTGGGCGGCGATGCGGTGATCGGACCGGTGCTGGTCGGCATGAAGCACCCCGCGCAGGTCTCGGCGATGACGGCCAGCGCGTCCGATCTCGTCACCCTCGCGGTGCTCGCCGCCGGGGGCATCGTCGAATAGAGGATGCGATGACGCTGGAGCTCTGGACCGCCTTCGCGCTCGCCTGCCTCCTTCTCGCCCTAGTGCCGGGGCCGGGCGTCGCCAGCATCATCGGCTTCGCGTTCAGCTCGGGCCGCAGGACGGCACTGGCTTCGGTCGGCGGCATGGCGGTCGGCAATTTTGCCGCGATCAGTGTCTCGCTCGCCGGCGCGGGCGTGCTGCTCGCCACCTCGGCGATCGCGTTCACGGTGCTCAAATGGATCGGCGCGCTCTATCTGATCGCGCTCGGCATCCTCGCCATCCGCAAGGGCGCCGCACTGCCGGACCTAGCGGTCGATCGCACGCCGATCGCGCCGCGCACCGCGTTTCTCTGCAATGTCGCGGTGGGGCTGTTCCACCCCAAGACGATCCTGTTCTTCGTGGCCTTCGCCTCGCAGTTCGTCGATCCGCGCGCGCCCTATCTTCCGCAGGCGGCGGTCCTGGTGATGACCTTCACGCTGATCGCGGCGATCACCGACACGGGCTATGCACTGGCCGCCTCGCGCGCGTCGACGCTGATGCGCAACCCGCGCACCTTGCGCTGGGCGAACCGCGCTGGGGGCGGAATCCTGATCGCGGCGGGCGTCGCCACCGCCGCGATGCGGCGCTGACAGGCGTTACTGCGGGTTGGTGACGTCGCCGCCGGCGGTGCCGCGGGTGCTGCCGACCGCGCCGATATTGCCGAAGATCTCCTGGAAGAAGCCGCGGTCGCGGCCCAGCGTCGGGGTCTCGTCGTTCATCGGGTTGATCGAGGCGACCCGCTCCATGCCGGTGCGCTCGACCGCGGCGACATTGCCGGCTTCGTCGAAGCGGACGTGGACCACGGTCTGCTCGGTGGGCTTGGGATCGGAAAAGGCCGGCTGGCGCGTGTTGCGCGAGACGTAATACCAGTCCTTCTGGTCGAACTGGCCGGTGAAGCTCGGGCGGCCGAGCGTTCCCATCACCGAATCGCGATTGTCGATGCCGGGCTGCACCGATGCGACGAGCGCATCGTCGACCAGATAGCCCTGGCGATCCTTCACGGTCAGCGTCGAGCAGGCGCTGAGGCCAACCCCGGCGCACACCAGCACCGCCATCGCCGCGCTTCGTGCCACATTCATTGGAAAAGTCTCCGTCAAATCCTGCCGGTGCCCCACATCGCAACCGGCGCCCGCCTTGCCGGGCGCGATCCGAAGCCCCAATATGCACCAACGACCCTGCGGCGCAAGCCCGCGACACCAACCGGGGAGCGCCCGCATGTCCTTTCTTTCCCGCATTTTCGGCGAGCGCGACCAGCGTAGGCGCCTGCTTCCCCTCTATGAGGCGATCGTCGCGGAGGCGCGCGATCCCGCCTGGTATCGCGATGGCGCGGTGCCCGATACCGTCGACGGCCGTTTCAACATGGTCACGGCGGTGATGGCGCTGACCCTGCTGCGGCTGGAGGCCGAGGGGCAGCGCACCGCGCCCGATTCGGCGCTGCTCGCCGAGCTCTTTGTCGATGATATGGACGCGAGCCTCCGCCAGATCGGCATCGGCGATTTCGTCGTCGGCAAGCATGTCGGCAAGATGATGGGCGCGCTCGGCGGGCGCTTGGGAGCCTTCCGCGACGCCGACGACTTGATCGAGCCGGTGCGCCGCAACGTCTTTCACGATGCGCCGCCGTCGCCTGACGCGCTCGGCTTCGTCGCCGCGCGGCTGGAGCGGCTGCGCGCGGCGCTCGCCGCCACCCAGCCCGATGCGCTGCTCGCGGGCACGCTGCCGACGCCATGACGCCGGAGTTCAGCCGCCCCGTCCGCCTCGATGCGATCGGCACCACGCCGCGCCGCGAGACGCTCACCGCCGACGAAGGCGAGCGCGCCGCGCTGGCCCGCCGCTTCGCACTTCTCGCGCTTGGCCGGCTGGAAGCGGAAGCGACGGTCGCGCGTGACGGCGATGCGATCAGCGTCACCGGCCGCCTCCGCGCCGCCGTCGAGCAGAGCTGCGTCGCCACCGGCGTTCCCGTTCCGGCGGTGATCGACGAGCCGTTCGCGCTGCTCTACCGGCCTGAACCCGCGGCTGGCGACGATGAAGAGATCGAGCTCGACGAACGCGAGCTCGATGTCGTCTTTCACGATGGCCAGGCGATCGATCTGGGCGAGGCGGCGGCGGAGACGCTGGCGCTCGCGCTCGATCCGTGGCCGCGCGCGCCCGGCGCCGAAGCCGCGCTGCGCGAAGCCGGTGTGAAGGGCGAGGAGGATCGCGAGAGCGAGGCCGGCCCGTTCGGCGCGCTCGCGGCGCTCAAGGACAAGCTGCAGAGCTGATGGCGATGTCGCGGCGCGCGGCGATGGCAGGCGGCGCGCTTGCGATGGCGGGTGTCGCCGCACGGCCGCTGCTCGCGGCGCCCGACGGCCGCGCCGCGGCGCTCGACGCCGCAGCCAAGGCCGCGATCGACGCGCACGCCTGTCCCTGCGTCCAGGTCGCGGTCGGCGAGCGCGGCGCGATGACCGCCTCGCGCGGCTACGGCCTCGCCAATATCGAGACCGGGACGCCGGTCTCGCCGCAGAGCGTGTTCCGCATCGCCTCGCTCACCAAGCAGTTCACCGCCGCCACCGCGATCGCGCTGTCTGCGCGCGGCATGCTCGCGCTCGATGCGCCGGTGTCGCGCCACCTGCCGTTCATGGCGAAATTGAAGCCGGTGACGGCGCTGGAACTGATGCACCAGACCGCCGGGCTGAAGAGTGACGAGAGCATCGCCTCGCCGGCGGCGGATGCAAGCGGCGTCAAGACGCAAGTCCGCCTCGCACAGGCGATCGCCGAACAGCCGGCGCCGTTCGATTTCGACCCCGGCACGGCGTGGCTCTACAGCAATGCCAATTACATCCTGCTCGGCGGGCTGATCGAGGCGGCGGCGGGCAAGCCGCTGGCCGAGGTGATGGCGGAAATCCTCTTCCGCCCGCTCGGGCTCACCCGCACCGCGCTGGATCATGCGGAGGATGTCGTGCCCGGCCGCGCCTCGGGCTACACGCCGACCGGGGACAACGCCCGCCCCTTCGCCAACGCGGCCTATATCCCGATCGTCGAGGCGGGCGGCGCGGGCGCCATGCGCTCGACCGCCGAGGATCTTTGCCGCTGGCACGATGCTCTGCTCGGCGGACGCCTGCTCGACGCCAAGCATCTCGATCTGATGCTCGCTCCGGGGCGGCTACGCGACGGGCGGCTCAGCGGCGCCAATCGCCTCCGCAAGGAAGACGATGCCGCCTATGGCGATATGCAATATGCCTGCGGGCTATTGGTCTCGCCGCCCGGCGATCCGCGTCCGCTGATCACCCATTATGGCGGCATCAACGGCTTTGGCTCGCTGCTGGAGACGCGGACCGACACGCGGACCACTATCGCCGCGCTGTGCAACGGCGATATGGGTCCGGACCTTCCCTTCCGCGCGATCCGTCGCGCGGTCTGGCCGGTGTCCTAGGAAGCCATCACGCGAGTGAATCGCGTGACATCGGTCGGCTTGCAGCCGCCGGCCGGCCTTCGCCCTCTCTCCGCGCTGCGCGGCGATCGGACCGATCGCCTCGTTACGCTCGGGGGCTCGGCTTAAAAGGGAACGTCGTCGTCGAGGTCGCTGTCGAAGGCGGGCTGGGGGCGCTGCTGCTGGCGGGATCCGCCGCCATAATTGCCGCCGCCCGATCCGCTGCCGCTGCTGCCGCCGAAGCCCGATCCGCCCTCATAGCCGCCGCTGCCATAATCGCCGCCGCCGCCACCGCCGCCGCGGCTGTCGAGCAGCACCAATTCGCCGCGGAAGCGCTGCAGCACCACCTCGGTCGAATATTTGTCCTGGCCCGAATTGTCCTGCCACTTGCGCGTCTGGATCTGGCCTTCGAGGTAAACCTTCGAGCCCTTCTTCAGATAGGATTTGGCGACGCGGCCGAGATTCTCGTTGAAGATGACGACGCGGTGCCATTCGGTCCGCTCCTGGCGGTTTCCGTCGCGGTCCTTCCAATTCTCAGAGGTGGCGACGCGCAGGTTCACCACTTCGCCGCCATTGTTCAGCGAGCGGACCTCCGGGTCGTCGCCCAGATTGCCGACCAGGATCACTTTGTTCACGCCCGCCATCGGGAATCTCCTACAGTCCCAGCGCGGTCGCGATCCAGAAGGTCGCCCCGGCCGCCAGATACGCCAGTGCAAAAAGATAGCCTAGCATGAAGAGCGGCCACTTCCAGCCGTTGGTTTCCCGCCGCGTCACCGCAACTGTGGATAAACATTGCGGCGCGAAGACGAACCAAGCGAGGAAGGCGAGCGCGGTGGGGAGCGACCAGCGGCCGCGCAGCCGTTCGATCAGCGGCTGCTCCGCCGCCTCCTCGTCGCTGGCGTCGATCGAATAAGCGGTGGCGAGCGCGGAGACCGCCACTTCGCGCGCCGCCATCGCAGGAATCAGCGCCAAGGCGATCTCGTGATTGAAGCCGATCGGCCGCACCACGACTTCCAGCCCGCTCGCGATCTTGCCGGCGATCGAGGCTTCGAGCACCGTCTCGCCGGGTTTCGGCTGCGGAAAGGACAGCAAGCCCCAGAGGATCACCGTCGAGATGAGGATGATCGTGCCGGCGCGCTTCAGAAAGATCAAAGCGCGCTGCCACAGGCCGATGAGGATGTCGCGGACCAGCGGGAGCTGATATTTGGGCATTTCCATCATGAAGCCCTGCGGCTGCCCCTTGGCGACCGTCGCGCGCAGCACCAGCGCCGCGATCAGCGCGCCGAGGATGCCGAAGACGTATAGGCCGAAGAGGACGAGTCCCTGGAGGCCGATGCCGGGCCCGACGCTCGTCGCCGGGATGAAGGCGCCGATGATGATCGCATAGACCGGCAGCCGCGCAGAGCAGGTCATCAGCGGCGCGATGAGGATGGTCGTCAGGCGATGTTTGGGGTCCTCGATCGTCCGCGTCGCCATGATCCCGGGGATCGCGCAGGCGAAGGAGGAGAGGAGCGGAATGAAGGCGTGGCCCGAAAGGCCGACCTTCGCCATCAACCGGTCCATCAGGAAGGCGGCGCGGACCATGTAGCCCGATGCTTCCAGGAGGAGGATGAAGAGGAAGAGTATCAGAATCTGCGGCAGGAAGACGACCACCGCGCCGACGCCGGCGATGACGCCGTCGACCAGCAAGGATTGCAGGAAGCCGTCGGGCAGCACGTCGTTCACCACGCCCTGCAGCGCGGCCATGCCGCCCTCGATCCAGCCGATCGGCGCTTCCGACCAGGCGAATACCGCCTGGAACATCAGGAACATGATCCCTGCGAAGATGACCGGTCCGGCGACGGGGTGGAGCGCCACCGCGTCGATCGCGTGGCTCGATTTGCGGCCGATCGTCTCGCCGGTCACCGCCTTGTGCGCGATCGCGCGGGCGTGGCGCTGGAGATGGACGAAATCCTCTTCCGCGCCGCGCGCACGTTTCGGCGCGGAGACGGCGGTGGAAAGCGCGTCGAGCACTTCGGCGATGCCGCGGCGGCGGACGGCGACCGTCTCGATCACCGGCACGCCGAGTTCGGCGGCGAGGATCGCGGCGTCGATCGTCAGCCCGTCGCGCCGCGCGAGATCGACCATGTTGAGCGCGACCACGGTCGGCACGCCGAGTGCGATGACCTGCAGCGCAAAGCGCAGGTGATTGTCGAGGTTGGTCGCGTCGAGCACGATCAGCAGCGCGTCGGGCGTGCGCTCGCCCTCCTGCCGGCCGAACAATACGTCGCGCGTCACCTGCTCGTCGGGGCTGGTCGGCTCCAGCGCATAGGTGCCGGGCAGATCGACCAGCTCGACCGGGCGACCGTCGGGCAGCGCCATGCGCCCCGACTTGCGCTCGACGGTCACGCCGGGATAGTTGCCCACTTTCTGGCGGGCGCCGGTGAGCATGTTGAACAGCGCGCTCTTGCCGGCATTGGGATTGCCGACGACGGCGACGAGCGAAACGGAGGTCATTCGGCGGCAGTCTCCAGCGCGATCACCTCGACCGAAACCGCGCGCGCATGATCGCGGCGGATCGCGACCATCATGCGTCCGATCTTGACGGCGAGCGGATCGCGTCCGAACGGCGCGGCGTGCAGCAACTCGATCTGCACGCCATCGTCAAGCCCGAGGTTGCGCAGCCGCCGCGATTCGCTGTCCGTCAGCGTGTCCCAGGCGACGCCGGTCACGGTCGCGGGGGTGCGGAAGGGAAGTTCGTCGAGGCGCGGCATGGCTGCTTAATGGGCTAGATGAGATTGATTATCAATAATCTTGATCGGGCATGCAGGAATTTCCGCCGTGCGCGGCGGGCGGTGACGCTCGGCCTGCTGCTCGGCGCGGCTGTTCCGGCGTCGCTTGCCGCGCAGCAGAGCAACAGCGCCGATCCGATCATCGGCCCGCCGGTGATCAGCGATTTCGAGCTGCCGGGCAACCGCACCACCCCGCCGATCATCCCGCCGCGTCCCAGCCCGACGCCGACGCCCGCGCCGTCTCCGGTTCCTGTCGTCACGCCACCACCGGCACCGCGCGCGACCCCGACGCCAGCACCTGCGCGGCCCCAGCCGAGCCCGACGCCCAAGCAGCGCGCGACTCCGGCCCCCGCGCCCCAGCCGCCCGAACCGCGACCGGTGATCGCCGAGACGCCCGCGCCTGAAGCGACGCCAACGCCGGAGCTGGTGCCCGAGCCAGTGTCCGCCCCGCCGATCGCGGAGCCCACGCCCGAGGCCGTCGCCCCCGCGCCGCAGCCCGCCGAACAGGACCTGCCGTGGCTGTGGATCGCGCTCGGCATCCTCGCCGTCGGCGCAGTCGGCTTCCTCGCCGGCCGCAGGCTACGCCCCTCACGCGCCGAGGCAGAGACCTACTCGCCGCTCGACGAAGCTGCGCCGCAGCCCGCACCGCCCGTCCGCCCCGCGCCCGCCGCGCCGGTCGTGGCACCGACTCCGGCGCCCAGGCCCCGCCCCCGGCTCGAGGTCGCGTTCCAGCCCGATCAGTTCGACGTCACCGGCACCGAAGTCACCATCCACTTCACCGTCATCGTCAACAACGCCGGGCCGGTGCCGGCCGAGGACATCCACATCCTCGCGCGCATGTTCAGCGCCAGCCACGACCAGCCCGCCGAGATCGCCGCCTTCTTCGATTCCGGGCCGAGCGGCGCGGCGCAGGGCATGGACCTTCCCGGCGAGCATGGCGTCCGATTCCAGAGCGCGGTCCACATCCCGCTCGCGCAGGCCCGGATGCTGACGGTCGAGGGGCAGAAGATCTTCGTGCCGACGGTGGCGTTCAACGTCGTCTATCGCTGGGCCGGGGACGGGCGCGGCCAGACCGCGGCTTCCTATGTCGTCGGCGTGGTCGGCGCGGAGGGCGGGCGGCTCGGCCCGTTCCACATCGATCGCGGCCCGCGCCGCTACCGCAAGATCGCCGCGCGCGAGATCGAGTTCAAGCGCGCGGTCTGATCGCTCACTTCAGGCGGGCGGCATACCAGTCGAGATAGCGCTGCAGCCGGTCGCGCACGAAGCTCGGCCGCTTCAGCCCGTGATGCTCGCCGGGGTAGATGATCATCTGCGTATCGACGCCGCGGCTCTTCAGCGCCTGGTACATCTGCTCGGTGGCGATCAGCGGCACGTTCCAGTCCTGCTGGCCGACCAGGAACAGCGTCGGCGTCACGATCTTCTGGTTCTGGAAGAAGGGATAGGAGACGCGCATCCACGTCTCAGGCGTTTCCCACGGCTTGCCGAGCTCCAGCTCATATTCGCGGATATATTGGTCGGTGCCGTAGCCCGCGAGGACGTTGGAGATGCTCGCGCCGCTCGTCGCCGCCTTGAACCGCGTGTCGCTGGCGATGACGTAATTGGTGAGCATCCCGCCATAGCTCCACCCGCCGACACCCAACCGCGCGGGATCGGCGATCCCGCGCGCCACCGCATCGTCCACCGCCGCGAGCACGTCGGGCACGTCGACCGATCCCCAGGCGGCGAAGATCGCCTTGGCATAATCCAGCCCGCGCCCGGTGCTGCCGCGCGGGTTGCTGGCGATCACCGCATAGCCGTTGGCGGCGAAGAGCTGCCATTCGAACATGAAGCGCATGTCATATTGGCTGGTCGGCCCGCCGTGGATGCGGAGCAGCGCCGGTTGCGGCCCGGATGCGCCTGCTGCGCGCGTCAGGAAGCCGCCGACTTCGGTGCCGTCGGCGCTCTTCGCCCGCGTCTCGCTCACCGGCGCGAGCGTCACGTCCTTCAGCCATGCCTCGTTCTGGCGCGAGAGCGGGCGCAGATTGCCGCCCTCCAGCGCATAGATTTCGCTCGGCCGCATGGGATCAGTCATCTGCACCGCGGTGCGTCCCTTGCCGCCCGCGACGATCGTCTCGATCACCCGCCGTCCGTTGGAGACCGGCGTCACCGCACCGCCCGTCGCCGGCACGCGGCCCAGCCACTGGATGCCGTCATCCTCGACGATCAGCCGGATCGACTTGCCGTCCGCCGACCAGACGGGATTGGAGACGTTGCGGTCGAGCCGCCCGGTCAGCAGCCGCGCCGGTCCGCCGTCCGCGGGCGCGACCGCGAGCGTCCGCATGCCGAAATAGACGAGTTCGTCGGGGCCGCCCTGCAGATAGGCGATCTGCTTTCCGTCCGGGCTCCACGCAGGATAGCTGTCGGTATCGGGGTCGTTGTCCGCGCCCGCAAAGCGGGTGACCTTGTTCGGCTCGGCACCGCGCGCCGAGGCGGCGACGGTGAAGAGGTCGAAGTTGAAGCTCCGGTCGGGATCGGCGTCGCGGTTGGAAACGAAGGCGATGCGGCTGCCGTCGGGCGAGAAGACCGGCATATGCTCGTCGAAATCGCCACTGGTCATGCGATGCGCGGTGCCGGTGGCGAGATCGAGCAGCATCAGCCGCTGGCGCTGCTTGCCGAGATAGCCGTCGATATCCTGCTTGAAATGGAAGCGGTCGATGACGATCGGCTTCGGCCGCTCTTCGCGGTCCTTGGAAGCGCCCGCACCTTCCGCTTTGGCCTCGGGCTGCACGCCGGGCGTCTCTGGGTCGCCGGGGCGCGGCGGCTGCGGCACCGCCCCTTGTGCCGCCGCATTGCTCGCCGCGGCCGGGTCCGGGTCCGCCACGATCAGCGCGATGCGCTTCGAATCGGGCGACCATGCATAATCGACCACCGATCCGGCGAGATCGGCGGAAACGCGCGCCTCGCCGCCGTCGCGGCTCATCAGCCACAGCCGGTCGCGCTCCTTCTCATCGGCGCGCGAGGAGATGAAGGCGATCGTCAGCCCGTCGGGGCTGAACCGCGGCGTCGATTCGCTCTCGCCGCGCCGCGCGGTGAGCTGCACGCTGCGCGTTCCGTCCCAGCGCGACATCCAGATATGCGTTTCGCTGCGGTCCTTGGCCACATCGACCGATCCGACCGTATAAGCGACCCACTCGCCAGCCGGGTCGATCGCCGGCGCGCCGACCGTTTTCAGCCGCGCGAGGTCGTCGAGCCCGATCGGCCGCGCCAGCACCGGCGCCGTGACGACGAGCGCCAGCAGCGCGCCAAGATGAAGTCCCCGCATGATGTCCCCCTATTTCCCGGTCAGACCGCCGGGTAGCGCAGCCGTCCGAGGAAGCGGCTGAGGCTGGGCCGGTGCAAGCTCCCCTGCCGCCACTGGGCCTTCCATTTCTCGAACTGCATGACGTTGCCGATCCGCCGGTCGAGGAAGGCGCGTGTCACCGCCTCGTCCTCGCTCTCGTCGTCGAGCCAGACGAGCGTCGTCGATCCATAGACCCCGGTCAGGATCGCGCGCTTGCTGTAATGGTTGAAGTCGGTCGCGGTATCGCCCGCCAGCCGCCACATCCGGTCCGCCGCGCGCCAGGCGAGCTTTGCCGCGCGCGGGCCGTTCCGCGGCTGGCCGAGAATCGCCAGCGCGCGGCGCAGCGCTTCCTTGTGCGGCCGCGCTTCGCTGAGGCGGAACAGCACCAGCTCGCGGATGCGCTCGCGGATCTTCAGCGCCGCGATCCGCTCGGGCGGAAAGGCCTTCGCCATCGCGATGTCGATCGCATCGAACCAGGCGTCGATCATCTCCACCGCACCGCCCGGAAAGGCGAGCCGCGCGCGATCGGCCGGCACGCCAAGCTCCCCCGCCGCCATCGCCAGCGCCTTCTCGCCCCACCCGTCGAACACCGCATGCGCCGGAATGCGCGGCGCCAGCGCCTCCTTCAACTCGTCGAGGGTCATGTCGGCAGGTGCGATATCGGTCATCGCGGCAAGATGCGCTCGCGGGCGGCGCGGTGCAATCCCATGTCCTACATCACCGCATTCTGCGATGATCGGCGCGTTCGGCTCTTTCGCATCGTCCGCCCGCATCCCGCCACAAGGCTGCTCCGCCGTATCCCCCATGGCCAGTGCGAACATTGGGAACATTCGCGCTTCGCGGGAGTAAGCCCCTCCCCTTGATGGGGAGGGGTTTGGGGTGGGGTGGCGTCTCCACAGAAGGCGCCAACATTTCCACCGCCACCCCCACCCAAACCCTCCCCCATCAAGGGGGAGGGCTTCACGCCGGCGCGCGTCGCTCCGGCAGCCGAATCAGCACCAGCGCCACGCAGATCAACAACGCCCCAGCGGCGTCGGTCACGCTGAACCCCTCGCCATAGGCCGCCCAGCCGATCGCCGCGGCGAGCACCGGCTGCATGAGGAGGCCAAGCCCCACCACCAGCGGCGAGAGATGCCCCATCGCGAAGACCAGCAGCCCCTGGCCGATGACCTGGCTGCCGAGCGACAGCAGGATGAGCGGCGTCCAGTCCTGCGGCACCACCGTCTCGCCCAGCACGAGCGCGGCAATCAGCAGCGGCAGGAGCCCGGCGAGCGTCGCCAGCGCCAGCACCGGGATCGGCGCCAGCGCCTTCCGCGCCCTATCCACCGCGATCAGGTAGCAGGCGTAGAACACCCCCGCGAGCAGGGTGAGCAGATCGCCCGCCAGATTCTGCGGCGACAGTTCGTAGCTCGATCCGAGCAGCAGCACCGTCCCCACCATTGCCAGCGCGATGGCGATCGTCTGCACCGGGCGCGGCAGCATCCGCATCACCACGAAGCCGTAGGCCGCGAGCAGGAAGCCGCTCATGTTGCCGAACAAAGTCGCGTTGGCGAGCTTGGTGTGGAGGATGCCGGCATGCCAGGCGGCAAGGTCGGCGGCGAAGAACAACCCGCCGAGCAGCAGCGTCACCGCCATGCCGCGGGTGATGCCGGCAAAGGGCCGCGGCGCCGCGATTCGCGCCATCGCGAAGAGGAAGGGCAGCGCGATCGCCAGCCGCCAGAACCCCGCCGCGACCGGCCCGACATCGGCCAGTCGCACCATCCAAGGCCCGAAGGCGAGCACCACGTTGGCGATCAGCAGCGCCGCAAAGGCCAGCCGCTGCAAACGCCGCGCATCAGGATCGGCCGCTGGGTGCATGGCCCCGCGCTAGCGGGGCGCGGACAAAGGTCAAGCGGCCGGATCAGCCCCGCGCGAAGGCTGCGATATCGGCGGCAAGCTGCGGGGCGTGCGTGGCGAACAGGCCGTGCGGGGCGCCCTCATAGACCTTGAGTTCGGCGCCCGGGATCAGCGCGGCTGTCGGTCGCCCGGTCATTTCGAGCGGCGCGGAGGCATCCCTGGTGCCGTGGATGACGAGCGCGGGCCGGTCGATGGCGCGCAGCTCGGCGCGGAAATCGGTCGTCGTCATCGCCTTGTTGCATTCGATCAGCGCCTTCAGCGACGCCGCCTCCATCATCGCCTTGATCCAGCGGCGCATGCCCGGCGAGGTTTCGGGCAGCACGAAGGGCGCCTCGTTGGCGTCGATCCAGGCGGGAAAATCCGCCGCCATCTGCGCCCGCGCCTGCGCGAAGAAGGCGGCATCGACACCGCGCGGATTGTCCGCCGTCTTGAGCAGGAAGGGCGTCGCTGCCGGCGCGACAAAGACGAGCTTGGCGATCCGCCGCGCCTCACGGTGGCGGAGGATGCGGACCAGCTCGCCCGCCGCCATCGAATGGCCGACGAGCACGACGTCGCGAAGGTCGCGCTCCGCCATGACGCCGGCGAGATCGCCGGCGAGCGTGTCATAATCATAGCCGTTGCCCGCATCGCCCGAACGCCCGTGGCCGCGCCGGTCGTAGGCGATGCAGCGGAAGCCCTGGTCGCTCAGCGGCTGCATGACATAGGACCACATTTCCGAGGCCAGCGCCCAGCCGTGGACGAACAGCACGGGCCGCCCCTCGCCCCAGTCGCGCACGAACAGGCGCGGTGCGGAGTGCAGCGACTTTGCCCGCACCGATGCTGCGCCGGCCGGCGCAGCCGCCAGCGCCGCCAACCCCGTCAGTCCGAAAAATCCGCGGCGGTCCATATGTGCTCTCCCTGTCGTCTGCACCGGAATGGCGCAGCGAGGGAGGCAGAACAATTACGCCTGAGGTAAGCGCTCAGAACGGGCAGATCAGCCCTGCAGCCGCTTCCGCAGCGCCAGCATCGCCAGCGCCGCCCTGGCCGCCTCGCCGCCCTTGTCCTTGTCGTCGCGGCGGGCGCGGGCGAGGGCCTGGGGTTCGTTCTCGACGGTGAGGATGCCGTTGCCGATGGCGAGGCCTTCCAGGGTCAGCGCCATCAGCCCACGCGCGCTTTCGCCGGCGACGATCTCGAAATGATAGGTCTCGCCGCGGATGACGATGCCGAGCGCGACATAGGCATCGTAGCGGCCGCTCTCGGAGGCCAGCGCGATGGCGCCCGGCACTTCCAGCGCGCCGGGCACGGTGACGACGTCGACGTCATGGTCATCCAGCGCCGCCTTGGCACCTTCGAGCAGCAGGTCGTTCAGATGGTCGTAGAAGCGGGCTTCGACGATCAATATCCGCGCCATCTCAATCCTCCGGTTCGGCGATCGGCCGTTCGCCGACGATGGCGAGGCCATAGCCGGACAGCGCGACCGGCGTCAGGTGGCTGTTGGTGAGCAGGACCATGTCGTGGACGCCGAGCGCCGCGAGGATCTGCGCGCCGACGCCGTAATCGCGCAGCGCATCGCCCTCGCCCGCGGGCGCGCTGCCGGCGCGGACGTGGAGCGCGCGGGCCAGCGCATCGGGCATCGGCTTGTTGATGACGACGATGACGCCAGCGCCTTCCTCGGCGATCGCCTTCATCGCGCCCTCCAGCAGCCGCGATCGCGGCCCGGCCTCGGCAAAGCCGTCGCTCAGGAGGTTGAGCGCGTGCATCCGGACCAGCGTCGGCTTGTCCGGATCGATATGGCCCTTCACCAGCGCGATCTGCTCGGTTCCGGTCGCCTTGTTGAGGAAGGTGCGCGCGCTCCACGTGCCGCCCCAGCGGCTCTCGAACGCGGCGTCGGCGGTCTGCACCACGACATGATCCTTGCGCAGGCGATAGGCGATGAGATCGCGGATCGTGCCGATCTTGAGGCCGTGGAGCTGGGCGAAGGCGATGAGATCGTCCATCCGCGCCATCGTCCCGTCCTCGCGCATGATCTCGCAGATCACGCCCGATGGGTTGAGCCCGGCGAGCCGCGCGACGTCGACCGCCGCCTCGGTATGCCCGGCGCGGACCAGCACGCCGCCGTCGCGGGCGATCAGCGGGAAGACGTGGCCCGGCGTCACCAGTGCCTCGGCGCCGTGCGCGGCGTCGATGGCGACGGCGATGGTGCGCGCGCGGTCCGCCGCGGAAATGCCGGTGGTGACGCCCTCGCGCGCCTCGATCGAGACGGTGAAGGCGGTCTCGTGCCGGGTGCCGTTGTTGCGGCTCATCAGCTCGAGGCCGAGCTGCTCGACGCGCGACCGGCCGAGCGCCAGGCAGACGAGCCCGCGGCCGTGCTTGGCCATGAAGTTGATCGCGTCGGGCGTCGCCATCTGCGCGGGGATGACGAGATCGCCCTCATTCTCGCGGTCGTCGTCATCGACCAGGATGAACATGCGGCCGTTGCGTGCCTCGTCGATGATCGCCTCGGGGCTCGCCATCACGTCGCGCTGCCCGCTGGCGAGGAAGCGTTCGAGCTTGCCGAGCGTGTCGGCGGTCGGATTCCAGTCCGCCTCGCCCAGCTTGCGGAGCGAATTGGGGTGGAGTCCCGCAGCGCGGGCGAGGCCGGCGCGGGACATGTCGCCCGAAGCGACGAGATCGTGGATCCGATCGATGAGGAGGCTGCTCATATGCGCCGCGCTATCACAGGCTGATGTGATACGGGAGTCGCAAAAATCACATCAGGCTGTTGCAGAAACCTGCATCATCCGCCGCATATAGCGCGCCAGTACGTCGATCTCGATGTTCAGTGAACGGCCCGGCGCGAGATCGCCCAGCGTGGTCTCGGCCGCGGTGTGCGGGATGACGTTGATCGTGAAGCGGACGCCGCCGTCTGCCGCATCGGAAACCTCGTTGACGGTGAGTGAAACGCCGTCGAGCGTCACCGATCCCTTGGCGGCGATATAGGGCGCGAGGGCACGCGGTGCGGTTATCGCGAGGCGGATCGAGCCGCCCGCCGCCTCGACGCTCTCCACCGTCCCGATGCCGTCGACATGGCCGGTGACGATATGCCCGCCGAGCTCGTCGCCGACTTTGAGTGCGCGTTCGAGATTGAGGCGCTGACCCTCGTTCCATAGGCCGTCCGCGGTGCGCGCGCGCGTTTCGCCGGACACGTCGACCGCGAACCAGCCCTCGCCCTTGTCGACGACGGTGAGGCACACGCCCGAGCAGGCGATCGACGCGCCGAGATCGACGCTGCTCATGTCGTAGCGCGTGGCGATGCGGACGCGGAGGTCCGCGCGCTGCTCGACCGCTTCGACGGTGCCGATATCGGTGATGATTCCGGTGAACATCAGTTTCGTTCGCGCTCGTAGACTTCCAGCCGGTCCCTGCCAAGCATACGCGCGCCGGTCAGGCGCCAGCGGCCGTGCGCGGCGGCGAGGTCGGTGAGGCCGATCCAGCCGAGCGCCGACTTGCCGTCGCCCACCAGGATCGGCGCGCGGTAGATGAGCAGGCGGTCGACGAGATCGGCGGCGAGGAAGGCCGAGGCCGCGGCCGATCCGCCCTCGACCAGCAGGTCGTTGACGCCCTCCAGCGCGAAAATCTCCTCGGGCGCACCGATCCGCGTCCAGCCCTCGGGCGCCGCGCCGCGGGTGAGGAGGGCGCGGCGCGGGGAACGGGCTTCGAGCCCGGGCAGCCGCACGTCGAGCCTGGGATCGTCGGCTTCCAGCGTGCCGCGGCCGACCAGGATCGTGTCGCAGCGCGCGCGCTCGAGATGGACGTCGGCGCGCGCATCCTCGCCGGTGATCCAGCGGCTCTCGCCCGAGGGGAGCGCGATCTTGCCGTCGATCGACATGGCGAGCTTCAGCGTCACGAACGGGCGGCCGGCGCGGATGCGCGTGAGGAACCCGGCGAGCGAGGCGGCGGCGGCATTGGCGCCTTCGCCCACCACCACCTCGATCCTGGCGTCATTGAGCCGCGCAAAGCCCTTGCCGTCGGTGCGCGGATCGGGATCGCCGAGCGCCGCGACCACACGTGCGATGCCCGCGGCGGCGATCAAGTCGGCGCAGGCGGGGCCGCGCTCGCTCCGATGCGCGCACGGTTCGAGCGTCACGTAAAGCGTCGCGCCGCGTGCGCTATCGGCCGCTTCGTCGAGCGCGATCGCCTCGGCGTGGGGCCGCCCGCTGGACGCGGTTGCGCCGCGGCCGACGATCCTGCCCTGGTTGACGATGACGCAGCCGACGTTGGGGTTGGGCGCGGTCGTCCCGCGGGCGTCCTCGCCCAGCGCGATCGCCGCCGCCATCGCCTCCGCGTCAGTCATCCATGCCGAGCTTCTTCTCCAGCCGCTGGAACGCGCGCTGCCGTTCCGCGAGCGCTTCCTCGCGCTCCTTCTGGCGCACCTCCTGCGCGGCCTTGATCTCGTCGTCGCTGCGGTCGGCCTGCCAGCTCTCGACATAGATGAGCTGCTCGCCGGGCATGATGTTGATGCGCGCGTCGATGATGAAGCCGGCGATGATCAGCGCCGGCAGCACGACCGCAAGCAGGCCGGCGATCCAGTGATGGCGGCTGCGATTGCGCAGGAACGCGCGAAGATCGGCCCAGAGGACGCGGGGCGGGGAGGGACGGGGGAGCGGCACGCCGGAGAAGATAGGCGCACCGCCGCCGCCGCGCCAGCCCCGGCTAGCCGCGGATCTGGAAGATCACGGTCATCACCAGGCTGCTCTCGACCGCGCGGCCATCGACCGTCGCCGGGCGGAACCGCCAGGCGCGCAAGGCATGGCGCTGGGTCGCCTCGAACAGCGAGTCGCTCGGAGCCGCGATCCGCTCGACCGCCTTGACCCGCCCGTCGGCACCGATGGTGAGCCGCACCTGCACGCGACCCTCGATCCCCTGCCGCTCTGCCGAGGGCGGATAGGGCGGCTGCAGCACCGAGCCGCGATCCATCCGGGCGTCGACGCGCACCGGATCGGGCGTCGGCGCGGGCATGGGGGTGGGAATGATCGTGGCTTTTCCGACGCCCTCGTCGACGGGGCCGGGAAGTGGCCGTTCGGGCAGCGGCGGATAGATGATGCGATCGACCGGGGGCACATCGACGATCCGGTCGACCACCGGTGTCTGCGGCAGCTCGATCTTGGGCTCGATCTTTTCTGGTGGGTTCTCGGGCGGCGTCACCTCTTCGAGAACGAATTTCGTCTTCAGCGGCGGGATGATCTGCTTGATCGGCATGTCCATCTTCGCGAGCGCCAGTGCCGTCAGCGCGGCGGCGTGGACCGCGATGACGACGACGACCGTGGCGGGGCTGCCGCGCCGCGGCCTGTAGCCGTGTAATTCCATGGCATCTCTCCTTGTCGCACCGGTTTGCCCGGCTGTCAGAAAAGATACGTTATCTCATAATGAGACACCATCACCTGGATTGGGGAGGCTGTGGAAAATGAGGGGCTTAGCGGTCGCGGGCGAGTTTCTGGAGGCTGTCGATCGCGCTCTGCAGGCGCAATTCGCCGGGCAGCGGCACGAAATCCTCGCGCGTCACCGGCGGGACTTCGCGGCGGCGGACGCGGCGTGCGCGATGCGCGAGACCGCTTTCCAACCGTTCCATCAAGCCGGGGATCGATTCGTCCTCGGTCGGCCGTGCGGGCGGCGGCGCGGCTTCCGCTTCGGGGAAGGCATAATCCTCGCTGAGCGGGAAGGGCTCGGGCTCGGCCAGTGCTTCTGCCTCGACGACTGGAACTTCGTCGGCTTGCGGCGGCGCTTCGGCAAGCGCGGGGGCGGGCCAGTCGAAGGCTGGTTCGCCGAGATCGTCACCGGCGCGGATAGGGCGGCGCGACGGGGCATCGGGATGCGCATCGGCACGGCGCACGCGTGGCGCATCGGCGGTGGCGCGGCGCGGGCCGGGGCCGAGCGCGCGGAGCAGCAGGAACAATCCGCCGAAGCTCAGCAATGCGGCGATCGCCCCTACCCCAAGCCGCGCGGTATTGCCGAGCGGCGGCGCGGCGGCG
This sequence comes from Allosphingosinicella indica, assembly GCF_900177405.1. Taxonomy (NCBI): domain Bacteria; kingdom Pseudomonadati; phylum Pseudomonadota; class Alphaproteobacteria; order Sphingomonadales; family Sphingomicrobiaceae; genus Allosphingosinicella; species Allosphingosinicella indica. The sequence goes on from NZ_LT840185.1 coordinate 1,225,909, forward strand.
GGAAGCAGTGCGGGAAGCCCGCTCGCCAAGACCGCCGCCTCGAAGAGATCGCCGGGCATCGCGAACGCGACGAAGGCCACCGCGAGCGCCGCAAACCCCGCCATGCCCGCGTCGATCGCGCCCTTGGAGGATGCCGATTTCAAAAATTGGTTCGCGATCACGCCGGTTTGCCCGTCAGTCTGTGGTAGACGGGAGCGTAGCGCGAAATATTTGACGACCAGTTACGCTCCGCTTCGACGAATGCCCGGGCATTCGCGCGGCGCTCGTCCCAGCCCGCACGGTCCGCGAGCAGCCCGGACAGCGCATTGGCGATCGCTGCCGGGTCGCCCGGCGCGAACAACGTGCCGGTCACGCCGTCCTCGATCAGCTCGCGATGCCCGCCGACCGAAGAAGCGGCGACCAGCTTGCCCTGCGCCATTGCCTCCAGCGGCTTGAGCGGCGTCACCAGCTCGGTCAGCCGCATCGCCTTCCGCGGATAAGCGAGGATGTCGGTCAGCGCATAATAACGCTCGACCTCTTGGTGCGGTACGCGGCCGACGAAGAGGATGCGATCGGCGACCAGCGATGCGGCGGCTTGCGCGCGGAGCGCCTGCTCCATCGGACCGCCGCCGACGAGCAACAGCCGCGCGCGGGGGCGTGCGGCAACCAGCGCAGGCATGGCGGCGACGAGATCGTCGAGCCCCTCGTAATCATAGAAGGAGCCGATGAAGCCGATCACCTCCGCGCCGTTCAGCCCCAGCGTGGCGGCGAAGGCGGGATCGGGCGGCGGCGGATCGCCGAACAGGTCGAGATCGACGCCGTTGGGCGAGACGAGGATCTTGTCCGGATCGGTGCCGCGGCGGACGAGATCGGCGCGCAGCCCCTCGCAGATCACCGCCACCGCATCGGCGCGGCGCACCGCCCAGCCTTCGAGCGCGCGGGTGGCGCGGTAGCGGAGCGATCCCTCGCGCCCCGTGCCGTTGCCGACCGCGGCATCCTCCCAGAAGGCGCGTATCTCATAGACCAAAGGCAGCCCGCGCCGCCGCGCGACGCCGAGCGCGGCAAGCGCGGTCAGCACCGGCGAATGGGCGTGGAGGATGTCGGGGTCAAAGGCCTCCGCCACCGCGTCCATTCGTGCAGCGAGCGCCTTGATCTCGCCGCGCTCGCGCAGCAGCGGCGGCCCGGCGGGACGGCCGGGCGTGCGGAAGAAGCGGATGCCGTCCACCACCTCCTCCGCCGGACCTTCTGCGGCGTGGCGCTGGCTGGTGGCGCAGGCGACCTCCCACCCCAGCGCCTGCTGCGCCTTGACGATGGCGCGGGTGCGGAAGGTGTAGCCGCTGTGCAGCGGCAGGCCGTGATCGAGGATGTGGAGCACGCGCATCGCCGCCCTCCTGCCACGCCAGGCTTAACACCGCGTTAGGCGCGAGCGCGTTACAGCCTTGCCGTCATTGCGAGCGAAGCGAAGCAATCCTGCGCTGCATGGATTGCCGCGCGCCGCGGCTGCGCCGCGCCGCTCGCAATGACGGGTTGGACTTCGCGGAGCGGGAGGCGAACGGCATGATCGACACCTTCGCGCTCGCCGTGAGCCACGGGCTGATCCTGCTCGCCGCGATCCGCTTGCTCTCGCGCCCCGATCTCGACGACGATGCCGCGCCAGCGACGCGGCCAAAGCCTGTATGGCGCGCCAACGAAGAGCCCGGCGATGCGTGACGTCGCCTTCCTCGCCTTCATCGCCGCGATCCTGCTGCTCGGCCTCAGGCGGCCGTTCTTGCTGGTCCTCGCTTATGCCTATGTCGACATCGTCTCGCCGCAGCATCTCGGCTACACGATCCTCCCCTCCCTGCCGATCTCGATGATCGTCGCGGCGGCGGCGGTGGGCGGCTGGCTGATCGCCGACAACAAGCGCGGCTTCGGCATCGCGCCGCGCCAGTGGCTGATGCTCGCGCTGCTGGCCTATGCCGCCTTCACCACTTGGTCCGCCGATTTCCCGATCGAGGCCGCCGACAAATGGTCGTGGGTGTGGAAGGCGATGTTCTGGGCGATCTTCCTGCCGCTGACCTTGCGAACGCGGCTCCGGCTCGAAGCCTATCTGCTGGTGATGGTGCTCGCCTTCTCGGCGATCGCGATCACCGGAGGGATCAAGACGGTCTTCTCGGGTGGCGGCTATGGCGCTCTCAACCTGCTGGTGGACAGCAATTCGGGGCTGTTCGAAGGCAGCACCGCGTCGTGCGTCGCGATCGCCTGCGTGCCGATCATCCTGTGGCTCGCGCGCTATGGCACCATCTTCCCGCCCGACTGGCGGGTCCGCGTGTTCGCCGCGGGCCTCATCTTCGCCTGCCTGCTGATCCCGGTCGGCACCGTCGCACGCACCGGGCTCGTGTGCATCGCGGTGCTGGCCGTGCTGATGCTGCGCGACGTCAAGCGGCGCATGGTCTATCTCGGCCTTGCCGGTTTCCTCGGCCTCGCCGCCATCCCCTTCCTGCCGCAGACCTTCACCGAGCGGATGGGGACGATCGCCGGCTATCAGGCCGACGCCTCCGCCGGCACCCGCCTCGCGGTGTGGCGCTGGACGTGGGACTATGCCAAGGCCAACCCTGGCGGCGGCGGGTTCGAGGCCTATCTCCAGAACCGCATCGCCTTCCACACCACCGACGTGAAGACCGCCGGATCGGTGGCGATGGTCGACCGCCGCGTCGAGACCGATGCGGGCCGCGCCTATCATTCCGCTTACTTCGAGATGCTCGGCGAGCAGGGCTTCCCCGGCCTCGCGCTGTGGCTCCTTATCCACGGCATCGGCCTCATCCGCATGGAGATATTGCGGCGGCGCTATGCGCGCGACGCGGAGCGGCCGTGGATCGGCCCGCTCGCCACCGCGCTCCAGCATGCGCAGGCAATCTATCTGGTCGGCGCGCTGTTCATCGGCATCGCCTGGCAGCCGTTCATCCTGATGCTGCTCGCGGTGCAGATCGGCTTCGACCGCTGGGTGGCGCGCAATGCCGCGCTGGCGGTGCGCAAGCCGTTCCTTCCCGTTGCGGGAACGCCGATCCGCGTCTAGCGGGCGGGCCTTGACCCGTGGCTGTGGCTTCACCACATGGCCAATCGGAACGAATCAATCTGATTAGGAGGCCATGCGCCTTTCCTCGCTCACCGACTATGCCGTCGTAATGATGGCCGCCGCCGCGCGCACCGGCGGCGCCGGGCGGCTGTCTGCAGGCGCGCTGGCCGAGGAAACCGGCGTTCCGCTGCCCACCGCGCAGAAGCTGATGGGCCGGCTCGCCGCGGCGGGGCTGCTCGTTTCGGCGCGCGGCACCGGCGGCGGCTTCAGCCTCGCGCGGGCTGCGGAGACGATCACGCTCGCCGATATCGTCGAAGCGGTGGAGGGGCCGATCGCGCTCACCTCCTGCGCCGAGCATGGCCGCCACGATTGCGCGCTGGAAACCGGCTGCCACATCCGCCCGCACATGGCGCTCGCCAACGGCGCAGTGCGCGGCGCGCTGGCGGCGGTGAGCCTCGCCAGCCTGGCCACCACCCCGAGCCGCGCACCGGCCTTTGCCGGCGAACAAGAGTAGAAGATGACCGACGTCCGCAACCGTGAAGCCCATGAGGCCGCCGAGCGCGCCGCGAAATACGAGTGGGGCTTTTCGTCCGACATCGAGCAGGAGTTCGCGCCCAAGGGCCTGAACGAGGACACCGTCCGCTACATCAGCGCCAAGAAGGGCGAGCCCGAATGGATGCTCGACTGGCGGCTGAAGGCCTATCGCGCCTGGCTCGGGATGGAGGAGGTCGACTGGGCGAAGCTGACGATCCCGCCGATCGATTTCCAGGACGCTTATTATTATGCCGAGCCCAAGGCGAAACCCAAGCTCGGTAGCCTCGACGAGGTCGATCCCGAAATCCTTCGCGTCTACGAAAAGCTCGGCATACCGATCGAGGAGCAGAAGGTGCTCGCCGGCGTCGAGGGCGCGCGCAAGGTCGCGGTCGATGCGGTGTTCGACAGCGTCTCGGTCGCCACCACCTTCCGCAAGGAGCTGGAGGCCGCGGGCGTCATCTTCCGCTCGATCAGCGAGGCGATCCGCGAATTTCCGGATCTGGTGAAGAAATATCTCGGCAGCGTGGTGCCGCAGCGCGACAATTATTACGCCTGCCTCAACAGCGCGGTCTTCTCCGACGGCACGTTCGTCTACATTCCCGAGGGCGTGCGTTGCCCGATGGAGCTCTCCACCTATTTCCGCATCAATGCCGAGAATACCGGCCAGTTCGAGCGGACGCTGATCGTCGCCGACAAGGGCAGTTACGTGTCCTACCTCGAAGGTTGCACGGCGCCGATGCGCGACGAAAACCAGCTCCACGCCGCGGTGGTCGAGCTCTATGCGCACGAGGATGCGGAGATCAAATACTCCACCGTCCAGAACTGGTATCCGGGCGACGCCGAGGGCAAGGGCGGCATCTACAATTTCGTCACCAAGCGCGCGCTCTGCGCCGGGGACCGATCGAAGGTGTCGTGGACGCAGGTCGAGACCGGCAGCGCGATCACCTGGAAATATCCGTCCTGCATATTGAAGGGCCGCGACAGCGTCGGCGAATTCTATTCGGTCGCGCTCACCAACAACCGCCAGCAGGCCGACACCGGCACCAAGATGATCCACATCGGCGCGGGCAGCCGCTCGACGATCGTCTCCAAGGGGATCAGCGCGGGGCGCAGCGACAACACCTATCGCGGGCTGGTGCGTGTCAACGCGGGCGCGGAGAATGTCCGCAACTTCACCCAGTGCGACAGTCTGCTGCTCGGCGATCAGTGCGGCGCGCACACTGTGCCCTATATCGAGGTGAAGAACCCCAGCGCGCAGATCGAGCATGAAGCGACCACCAGCAAGATCAGCGACGACCAGATGTTCTACGCCATGCAGCGCGGGCTGAACGCCGAGGACGCCGTGGCGCTGATCGTCAACGGCTTCGCGAAGGAAGTGCTGCAACAGCTCCCGATGGAGTTCGCGGTGGAAGCGCAGAAGCTGTTGGGGATCAGCCTTGAGGGGAGCGTGGGGTGAGTTTGCTCCTGGCTTTCCTGCTTCAGAATGCCGTTCTGACGGAGAGACGCATCGACGATTTTCCGCAGGCTGTGTACCCCTATACGGGGCTGTATGTCGCGTGTTTGGACATCGAAATGACCACGCTGGCTCGGCGTCCGGACACCGTTGAAGAAGCGAAAGCCGCGTATCGCGCCGCTGTGGATGTGTGCAGGGGCGTGCGGGAGATCGCCTCAGACCAAGCCGACCGGGCTCTCTCGAACCATGCCGAATTCAAAGACGCCACCAAAAGAGGCGACGTCATCAGCAAGGCGTTCGCGATTGCGGATCAGGCCTGCAATTTATGCGGTTCGATAGCCCGGAGCTCCAAAGCTAAGCAGGAACGCAACTGAATGCTAAAGATTGAAAACCTTCACGCCGAGATCGACGGCAAGGCCATTCTCAACGGGCTGACGCTTGAGGTCGGTGCGGGCGAGATCCATGCGATCATGGGGCCGAACGGGGCGGGCAAGTCGACGCTCGCTTACGTGCTCGGCGGCCGGCCGGGCTATGAGGTGACGGACGGGTCGGTGACGTTCGACGGCCGCGACCTGCTCGACATGGAGCCCGACGAGCGCGCCGCTGCGGGGCTGTTCCTCGGTTTCCAGTATCCGGTCGAGATACCCGGCGTCTCCAACGTCCAGTTCTTGCGCACCGCATTGAACGCGCAGCGCCGCACGCGGGGCGAGGCGGAGATCTCGGCGGGCGACTTCCTCCGCGTCACCCGCGAGCAGGCCGACGCGCTCGGCATCTCGATGGACATGATGAAGCGCAACGTGAACGTCGGCTTCTCGGGCGGCGAGAAGAAGCGCAACGAGATGGTGCAGATGGGCCTTCTCGATCCGCGGCTCGCCGTGCTCGACGAGACCGACAGCGGGCTCGACATCGATGCGCTGCGCGTGGTCGGCGAGGGGATCAACCGGATCATGCGCGCGCCCGACAAGGCGGTGCTGCTCATCACTCACTATCAGCGGCTGCTCGACATCGTGCAGCCCAACCGCGTCCACATCCTCGCCGGCGGCCGCATCGTCCGCTCGGGCGGGCCGGAGCTCGCGCTGCAGCTCGAACGCGAAGGCTATCGCGAGGTCGCGGCGTGAGGATGGACCGGGAGTTCTCTTCCCCCCTTGTGGGGGAAGGATACGCAGACTTGGCCGCGCAGCGGGCTAGTCGGAGTTGGATGAGGGTTGCGCGCCGCGGGCGCGCGGCGCTGCTTCGCAGCGCACCCCCCACCCTGCCCTCTCCCACAAGGGGGGAGGGTTTTGCGCTAGCGAGTGTGTCGGCGCTGTTGCTTGCTTCCTGCGGTCAGCCTGAGGTCGAGCCCGATCCCGTGCAGAATGAGGGGGCGCCGGCGCCGGTCGAGGCTGCGCCTTCTCCACTCTCGGCACCGTCGCCGTCTCCGACCATGCCGCCCTTCGCCGAAGTCGAGGGCGCGCATCCTTATCCGCCGGTGCCCGCGCCGATCCCGGCGATGTTCCGCGGCGTCTGGGCGGAAACCAAAGCGGCCTGCGCCGATCGCGCGAACCCGTCGTGGCTCGGCATTTCCGGGCGGACGCTGCAATTCCCCGATCGCGTGGTCGAGGAGACCAAGATCGACCTGCCCGCAGCGCTCCAGTTCGTGCTGACCGATGCGACCGCCGCCGAATATCGCTTCACCATCGACGCCACCGGCGATCGCCTGACCGACACGGCGGGCGTGGTGCGGGTGCGTTGCCTGTGACCGCGCTACTCGCCCTTCCCACGCCGCGCGACGAGGCCTGGCGCTGGAGCGACCTGTCGGCGCTGCCGGAGATTGCGGCGCGTGCGCCGTCAGGCGCGGTGCCCGATGCGCTGCCCTGGCTCGATTGCGGCGCGGGGCCGCGGCTGCTGTTCGTCGACGGGCGGTTCGATGCGGCGCGGAGCGATCCGGGGCCGGTCGCCGTTGGTTCGGTCGGTGGCACTGCGAGTGAGCATCCGCTCGGGCGGCTGGCGGAAAGCACTGGCTGGTCGCTGCGCCTCGGCGCCGATCATGCGCCGCCGGGGATCGTGCAGATCATCCACGTTTCGACCGGCGCGGTCGACCATCTCGCCGCCGAGATCACGCTCGATGCCGATGCGCAGGCCAGCGTCGTCGAAACCTATCTCGGCTCCGGCTGGACCAACCGGCGCACTGCATTCCGTCTGGGCCGCGGTGCGCGGCTGATGCTGGCGCGGCGGCTGGGCGGCGAGAACGGTTTCGTCAGTCTTACTGACAATGCGGAGATCGGCGAGGGCGGGAGTTTCGTCGCGACCATTCTGGCGGCGGGCGGGCGCGATAGCCGGCTCGACGGCACGATCGAGATCGCGGGCGAGGCCGGCTTCGCCGAGTTCGGCGGCGCATTGCTCGCGCGCGGGCGACAGCGGCACGACGCCAATCTGGTGCTGCGCCACGCGGCACCGTCCGGCGCCAGCCGCCAGCTCTGGCGTTCGGTCGCCGACGACAAGGCGATCTGCTCGGTCGCGGCGCGGGTCGAGGTGGCGCGCGCGGCGCAAAAGACCGATGGCGAGCAATCGCTCAAGGGCCTGCTCCTCTCCCGCAGCGCGACGATCAACGCCAAGCCCGAGCTCGAAATCTTCGCCGACGACGTCAAATGCGCCCACGGCGCGACGGTCGGCGAACTGGATCGCAATGCGCTTTATTACCTCCGCACCCGCGGCATCGGCGAGGCGGAAGCCAAGGCCCTCCTCACCCGCGCCTTCGTCGCCGACGCGATCGACCGCATCGGCGAGGTTGCGGTGCGGGAGGCGTTTCATGCCGGGGCGGTGGCGTGGCTGGGAGGCGCCGGGTGACGGCCGCTTGCTCTTCTCCCCTCCTTGGCAAGGGAGGGGCCGGGGGTGGGTCGCGAGCGGAGCGAGCCCCTTCGTTAGCGACGCCGGCGGCATCGAGCCGCCGTCGCCGCTCACCCACCCCTTCCCCCTCCCTTGGAAGGGAGGGGCTGTGATGGCCACGCTCGCCGCCGCACGCCCGCTCGACCGCGTCGCGGATTTCCCGGCGATTCCTTCGGGCTGGGCCTATCTCGACACCGCGGCCACCGCGCAGAAGCCGCGGCCAGTGATCGATGCGATCGCGCGGGGTTATGGCGAGACCTATGCGACGGTGCATCGCGGCGTCTATCAGCGCTCGGCGGAGATGACGCTGGCGTTCGAGGCCGCCCGGCGGCGGGTAGCGGCGTTCATCGGCGCACCGGCGGCGGAAGAGATCGTGTTCGTCCGCGGCGCGACCGAGGGGATCAACCTCGTCGCGCAGAGCTGGGGCGGCGCGAACCTCCAGTCCGGCGACCGCATCCTGCTTTCGGCGCTGGAGCATCACAGCAACATCGTGCCGTGGCAGATGATCGCCGAGCGGACCGGCGCCGCGATCGACGTCGCGCCGTTGACCGCGGACCACCGCATCGATCTCGACGCGGTGGCGGCGATGCTGACCGAGCGGCACAAGATCGTCGCGCTGGCGCATGTCTCGAACGTGCTGGGATCGGTGCTCGACGCGCGCCGCGCTGCCGGTCTCGCGCATCGCGTGGGCGCGAAGCTGCTGCTCGACGGCTGCCAGGCGGTGCCGCGCATGCCGGTCGACGTCGCCGCGCTCGGCTGCGATTTCTACGTTTTCTCCGGCCACAAGCTTTACGGGCCGACCGGGATCGGCGTGCTGTGGGGCCGTGCCGAACTGCTCGACGCCATGCCGCCGTGGCAGGGCGGCGGCGCGATGATCGACAAGGTGAGCTTCGCGCGCACGACGTATGCGCCGCCGCCGGCGCGGTTCGAGGCGGGGACGCCGCATGTCGTCGGCGTCGTCGGGCTGCACGCCGCGATCGATTATGTGACGGGTATCGGCCTCGACGCCATCGCCGCGCACGAGGCGGCGCTCGTTGCCGAGACGCGCGCGATGCTGTCGCGGATCAATGCGATCCGGCTGTTCGGACCGGAGGATTCGGCCGGCATCGTTAGCTTCGGACTAGAGGGGGTGCATCCTCACGACATCGGCACCATATTGGACGAGGCGCAGGTCGCGGTCCGCGCCGGGCATCACTGCGCGCAGCCGCTGATGGCATTGCTGGGGGTGGACGCCACCGCGCGCGCCAGCTTCGGCGTCTATAACGGGCCGCGCGATGTCGAGATGCTGGGCGCGGGGCTGGAGCGGGTGGCGCGGATTTTCGCCTGAAGGACGGGAATGAACGAAGAGCGCAAGATCGAGGTGGAGGAAGTCGCGGAGGCCGCGAAGCCGCCGCGCGCGCGCGTCGAGGATGCGCCGCGCGAGAGCGCCGCCGCGACCTTCGAGCGCAAGCGCGACTATCTCGAAGGCTTTCTCTCGCAGAAGCCGGTGGAGACAGCCCCGCAGGCGGTGGGCGGCGATCTCTATGAAGCGGTGATTGCGGCGCTGAAGGAAATCTACGATCCCGAAATCCCGGTGAACATCTACGACCTCGGCCTGATCTACGACGTGCAGATCAGCCCCGAGAATCACGCCAAGGTGATCATGACGCTGACGACGCCACATTGCCCGGTGGCGGAATCGATGCCGGGCGAGATCGAACTGCGCGTCGGCGCGGTGCCGGGGGTGGGCGACGCCGAGGTCGAGCTGGTCTGGGATCCGCCGTGGGATCCGCAGAAGATGAGCGACGAGGCGAAGCTGGAACTGGGGATGTTGTGACAACGAGCCCTCCCCCTTGATGGGGGAGGGTTGGGTGGGGGAGGAGTTGGAGACGTTTGCGGCTTTTCCGGAGATGCCACCCCACCCCTAACCCCTCCCCATCAAGGGGAGGGGGACAGGAGCTGAGATGACCGAAGTGAAAACCCGCGCGCGTCCTGCCGCGCTCACCCTCACCCCCGCTGCGGAGGCGCGGATCGCTGCGCTGATGGCGGAGGCGCCTGCCGGCACCGTGGGCGTCCGGCTCTCCACGCCGCGGCGCGGGTGCTCGGGCCTCGCTTATTCGGTCGATTACGTGCCCGAGGAAAAGCCGTTCGACGAGAAGATCGAGACGCCGGGCGGCATTTTCTACGTCGACGGCGCCAGCATCCTCTATCTCATCGGCAGCGTGATGGACTGGGTGGAGGACGATTTCACCGCCGGCTTCACCTTTCAGAACCCCAACGCGAAGGGGGCCTGCGGCTGCGGCGAGAGCTTCACGGTCTGATCGCGCTCAGAAATCCTTGGTGAAGCGCAGCGCCGCGCCGACATCGTCGTCGGCCGCGGCGATATGGCCGGGCTCGCGCCGCACATAGGCGTTGAACGACAGGCTCCCGCCCCAGAGGCCGCGGCCGTAAGCGGCCTCCACGTCGATCTCGCGGCCCGTCGGCGCGAGGCTGAAGAAGCGCTGCTGATAGCCGATCGCGCCGTCCGCGTAGGAATAGGACACCGGAACGTTGAGATCGAACCCGCCGGAGCGGACGCGGAGCGGCTGCATGACACGCAGTGCCAGCCGGTCGCCCGCGGCGAAGGCGCCGGTGCGGCCGATGTCGAACGCCCACGCGTCGGTCTTGAGCGCGCCGCCGCGCACCAGCGCGTTCGCGTCGCGGATTTCGGTCCAGCCGCGGCGGTAGCTCGCCAGCGCGTCCCACCCGCCGCCGAGATCAAGGCTCGCGGTGCCGTCGGTGAACCAGCTCGTCGCGCCGCGATTGCCGAAAGCGGAGATGAAGCGCCCGCCGAGCAGCGACCCTTCCTCGTCCAGCCGCGACATGCCGAGCGACAGATGCGCGGGGCCGAAGCGCCGGTCGGCGGTCAGCGCGCCGATGCTGTAGCGCAGTTCGCCATGATCGAGCCGCAAGCCATATTCCCACACTTTGCCGCGCTCGGTGGTGAGGGTGAGGCCGGTGCCGGCGATCGCCTGGCGCATGCCGAAACTCTGCCCCGCATCGGCGACGAAGCCGGCGCGGGTCAGCGGATCGCGCGCGACCAGAAAGGCATTCTGCTCTGCGCCGATCAGCCGTTGCTGCAACGTCCGCCCGCTCTCCGAGAAGCCGAGCGCGACCGCGGTGCCCGGCCCCAGACGGCTGATCGCATGACCGGCGAGCACGCGCGCCTCGCGGCTGTCCTCATAGCTCATCCCCATCTGCGCGAGGCCGACGATCGGCCGCCCGACGATCCGCCGGTCGACCGTGATCGAGACCGCAGTGGTGCCGTCCCCGGCCTGCCCGGTGCGGATCGTTCCGGCGAAGCCCTGCGCCAGCGGCCGTTCCGGTGCCGCGCGCGACAGGCTGGCGGCAAATTCCATCGCGAAGGCGCGCGAATAGCCATCGAGCACCACCGCGCCGATCGACGTGCCGCCCTGGCCGCCACCGGCATCGCCCATCGCGCCGGAGGCCTGGTTGGCGCCCGACAGGCTCACCACCGCTTCGCTCCCCGCGAGCCGCATCTGCCCCTGCGGCTGGAAGGCCTTGGCGATATTGAGGATGCCGCGGCCGTAGACGCCATCGGTGCCAGCGTCGCCCGCATCGTCGGCCGAATTGAGCAGAATCTGGACGATCTGCTGCCCGGTGAGATTGGGGAAGGCGCTCGCCAGCAGCGCCGCCGCGCCGCTGATCGCCGGCGCCGAAAAGGACGTGCCCGAATAGAGGAAGTTCGCGCCGGTCTGATCGAAGGTCAGCACGCGGTCGCCGAGAGCAGTCAGATAGGCGGCGGCGCCGCTCCCCGCCTGGTTGGAGAAGTCGGCGATCGTCCGCGTGCCGTTGTGCGCCCCGGCGATGATCAGCAGCCCCGGCGTGGTCGATCCCTGCAGCGTGCCGAGCGCGAGCGGATCGGGCTGCGGCGTCCCGTCATTGCCAGCCGAGATGACGACGATGATCCCCGCCGCCATCGCCCGATTGAACGCGCCGAGAAGCTGGCTGTTGGGCGCCGATCCGCCGAGCGAGATGTTGACGACGCGCGCTCCGTTGATGCGTGCCTGATCGACGCCCGCGGCGATCGCCGAATCGCTGTGGTTGCAGCCGTCCTCGGGCGAACAATTGTTCGGATCCGAGCTGTTGTAGGCGAGGATGGTCGAACCGAAGGCGACGCCGAGGATCTTCTGCCCGTCGCGCCCTGCTGCGGCGACCGCAGCGACTGCGGTGCCGTGCCCCTCGCTGTCTGAAATGCCGCGCCCGAAGCCGGCGACGTCGCCGCTGCTCGGATCGATCCGCCCCGCGAAATCGGAGAGCGCGGGGTTGATGCCGCTATCGACCACCGCGATCTTGACGCCCTGCCCGCTCGCGCCCGCTTCATAAGCGGTCAGCGCGCCGGCGAGCCGCGCGGCGTTCGACCGCTGATATTCCGCATCGTTGAAGCTCGACCCCGGCGGCGGGGGAGGCGGAGGCGGGGGTGGTGGTGGCGGAGGGGGTGGTGGAGGCGGCGGCGTCGGCGGGCTGACGATCGGCTCGGGCCGCGCACCGCCGCCTCCGCCACCGCATCCGGCAAGCGCAAGCGCCGCGGCGCAGACCGACATCAGCAGAACCGACTTTCGCGTAACCCGCCCCATCGCACGCCCCTTCACGATTCGCGCCGTAACCTCAGGCGGTTATCCATTTACCACGCTTACGCTTTGATGAAGAGAGGGGATGCGGCTAACGCGCGGCCATGCTGCCCGCGCTTGCCCATGTCGATTGCTGGATCTTCGATCTCGACAATTGCCTCTATCCCGCCGCGACCGATCTCTTCGGGCTGATCGACGCGCGGATGGGCGAATATATCGCGCGGCTGCTGAGCGTCGATCCGGTCGAGGCGCGGCGCGTGCAGAAGGCGCATTTCCTGACGCACGGCACCACGCTCGCCGGGCTCATGGCCGAGCACGGCATCGATCCTCACGACTTCCTCGATTTCGTACACGACATCGACCTCGCGCGCCTCGCCGCCGATCCTGCGCTCGTCGCCGCGCTCGACCGGCTGCCGGGCCGCAAGCTCGTCTTCACCAACGGCGATGAAGCCTATGCGCGCCGCGTGCTCGATCGCATCGGCCTCGCCAACGCGTTCGACGGGATGCACGACATCCACGCGATGAACTATGTGCCCAAGCCCAACCCCGCCTCCTACGCGGCGCTGTGCGACGTTCACGGCATCGATCCCGCCCGCGCGCTCTTCGCCGAGGACATGGCGCGCAACCTGAAGCCCGCAAAGGCGCTGGGGATGGCGACCGTCTGGGTCGACAATGGCTCCGAGCGCGGCGGGCACGATGCCGATCCGGCCTTTATCGATCACGTCACGCACGATATCGGCGCATGGCTGACCGAAATCCTGGGGGACGAGTACCGATGACCGCCAAGCTGATGCAGACCATCGATGCCGCCTGGGACCGGCGCGAATCGATCGGCGCCGACACCGCAGGCGATGTCCGCGACGCGGTCGAGCAGGCGATTGCGCTGCTCGACGCCGGCAAGGCGCGCGTCGCCGAGAAGGGCGCCGAGGGCTGGACGGTCAACCAGTGGCTCAAGAAGGCGGTGCTGCTGAGCTTCCGGCTCAACCCCATGCAGCCGATCGCGGGCGGCCCCGGCGGCGCGATGTGGTGGGACAAGGTGCCCTCCAAGTTCGAAGGCTGGGACGCGGCGGCGTTCGGCGCGGCCGGCTTCCGCGCGGTGCCCGGCGCGATCGTCCGGCGCGGCGCCTATGTCGCGCCCAATGCGGTGCTGATGCCGAGCTTCGTCAACATCGGCGCCTATGTCGGCGAGGGGACGATGGTCGATACCTGGGCGACGGTCGGGAGCTGCGCGCAGATCGGCCGGAACGTCCACATCTCGGGCGGCGCGGGGATCGGCGGCGTGCTCGAGCCGCTCCAGGCCGGGCCGGTGATCATCGAGGATGGCGCGTTCATCGGCGCGCGCTCCGAAGTCGCCGAGGGCGTCGTCGTAGGCGAGGGCGCGGTGCTGTCGATGGGGGTCTTCATCGGCGCCTCGACCAAGATCGTCGATCGGCACAGCGGCAAGACCTATGTCGGCCGCGTGCCCCCCTATGCAGTGGTGGTGCCCGGCACGCTGCCGCCCAAGGCCGATATCGACGGCCAGCCCGGCCCCGCGCTCGCCTGCGCGGTGATCGTCAAGCGCGTCGATGCCAAGACGCGCAGCAAGACGAGCATCAACGAGCTGCTGCGGGATTGAGCCCCCTGTTCCCCGGCGAAAGCCGGGGTCCAGCCGCCGGTATCGATGCCTAATGCTGGGCCCCGGCTTTCGCCGGGGAACACTCTTGTCTCACCCCGCTTCCGCCTCCTTCAGCAACTTGGCGGCGCGTTCGGCGGCCCAGTCTTCCATGCCCGTCATCCGCCAGACCTCCTTGCCCTCGGCATCGTAGAGGATGGTGGTGGGGAGCGTATCGACCTTGAGCGCGAACATCGTCGCCAGCTCGGGATCGAGAAACGGCTCGAGCTGCTTGAAGTCATTGTCGGCGAAATAGGCGGTCACCTTGTCGCGGCCGGCCATGTCCTGGCTGAGCGCGAGCACCTCGACCCGTCCGGCCTCGCGCGCGGCGAGCGCGTCGAGCGAGGGCATCTCCACCTTGCACGGCCCGCACCAAGTCGCCCACAGATTGACGAGCAGCGGCTTGCCGCGGAAATCGGAGAAGGAGGCGGGCGCGCCGTCGGGATCCTGGAACAATTCCTTGGGCGCGGGCGTGCCGGCGTGCGAGCGGTCGAGCCGGCCGGTGGGGAAATGCTCCCCGTCCTTCGCGGCGCTTTCCATCTTGGGCGCGCCTTGCGACGCCGTCTCCTTTTGCCTATCGCAGCCCGCCAGCAGAAGCGCGGGCGCGAGGAAGGCGAGCATCAGCAGCCGCATGGGCAATCAATCTCCCGATCGTTCGAATGCGATGTGGGGCGGCCGTTTCGCCGACGGCCCCTCGGCGGTGATGCGCGAGATTAATGCCTCGATCCCGTTCGACAAGCGCCTTTGGCGGCAGGACATCGCCGGCTCGAAGGCGCATGTCGCGATGCTAGCCGCGCAGGGCATCGTCGCAGCCGCCGATGCAGGGGCGATCGCCAAGGGCCTCGACGCCATCGCCGCCGAATATGAAGCGGACGGCGTGGCCGAGGATTTGGCGCTGGAAGACATCCACATGCATGTCGAGCACCGGCTGGCCGAGCTGATCGGCCCGGCGGCGGGGCGGCTCCACACCGCGCGATCGCGCAACGACCAAGTGGCGACCGATTTCCGCCTGTGGGTGCGCGATGCGATCGACGCGGTGGATGCGGGCCTCGCCGCCTTCCAGCGCGCATTGCTGGACCGCGCTGCCGAACATGCCGATACGGTGATGCCGGGCTTCACCCACCTCCAGGTCGCGCAGCCGGTGACGCTCGGCCATCATCTCATGGCCTATCATGCGATGGCGGATCGCGACCGCTCGCGCTTCGCCGATGCGCGGGCGCGGCTCAACCGCTGCCCATTGGGCGCCGCCGCGCTCGCCGGCACCAGCTTCCCGATCGACCGCGCCGCCACCGCCGCCGCGCTCGGCTTCGACGGGCCGACCGCCAATTCGCTCGATTCGGTGAGCGACCGCGATTTCGCGCTCGATTATCTCACCGCCGCCGCGCAATGCGCGCTCCACCTCTCGCGGCTCGCCGAGGAATTCATCCTGTGGGCGAGCCAGCCGTTCGGCTTCGTTGCGTTGCCCGACGCTTATTCTACCGGCAGTTCGATCATGCCGCAGAAGCGCAACCCCGACGCGGCCGAGCTGGTGCGCGGCCATGCCGGGCGGATCGTCGGCGCCATGACGTCGCTGATGATTACCATGAAGGGCCTGCCGCTCGCCTATTCGAAGGACATGCAGGACGACAAACCGCCTCTGTTCGAGGCGCATGATCTGCTCGCGCTGTCGATCGCGGCGATGACCGGCATGGTTGAAAGCGCCGCCTTCGTGCCGGATCGGATGCGCGCGGCGCTCACCGCCGGCCACGCCACCGCCACCGACCTCGCCGACTGGCTGGTCCGGGTTGCAGGCATTCCGTTCCGCGAGGCGCATCACATCACCGGCGGCGTAGTGAAGGCTGCGGACGAAGCGGGGCTGCCGCTTTGGGACATGCCGCTCGACGCCTTCCAGGCGATCGACCCGCGCATCGACGCGTCGGTTTTCGATGTGCTCTCCATCGAGGCTTCGGTTAAGAGCCGGACGAGCTTCGGCGGCACCGCACCCGATCAGGTGCGCGCGCGGATCGCCGAGGCAAAGGCCGCGCTGGAGGACAAGGAATGAGGATCGCCGCGCTCGCATTGCTGGTGCTGCTGGCCGGCTGCGGCAGCCGCGAGCCGCTGCGCCCCGCCGAAGGTCAGACGCCGCCGCCCGTCCCCGCGCAGGCCGCGCGCGGGCCGACCACCGACGAGATGCTGACGCCGACCGCGATCGCCCGGCCGCAGCGCGTCGACGAGGTGCTGACCCGATCCAATCCGCGCGAGGACGACCGGTTCGATCTGCCGCCCTCCGACTTCGGGCCGGGCGCCGTGCCGCTGCCGCCAAGCGACGGGCCGGAGCCGAACTGACGGCCGATGCGGCATTTCGATCTGCGGGGCGGGGTGATGCACGCCGAGGACGTGCCGATCCCCGACATCGCCGCCGCCGTCGGAACCCCGGTCTATATCTATTCCACCGCGACCATCGCGCGCCACGCCCGCGTCTTCCGTGAAGCGGTCGCCGCGACCGGCGATCCGCTGGTCGCTTATGCGGTGAAGGCCAATCCCAATCAGGCGGTGCTCGCCGCGGTGGCGCGGGCGGGGCTCGGCGCCGACGTCGTTTCTGGCGGCGAGCTAGCACGTGCTCGCGCAGCAGGCATTCCGGCGGACCGCATCGTCTTTTCCGGCGTCGGGAAGACCGAAGCGGAAATGGCGTTCGCGCTCGATGCGGGCATCTACCAGTTCAACCTCGAATCGCTGCCCGAAGCGGAAATGCTGTCCGCCGTCGCCGCGCGGATGGGCGTGACCGCGCCCGCCGCCTTCCGCGTCAATCCGGATGTCGACGCGGGCACCCACGCCAAAATCTCGACCGGCAAATCGGAGAATAAGTTCGGCATCCCGCATCGCGACGCGCTCGGCGCTTATGCACGGGCGGCGGCGCTTCCCGGCCTCGCGATGCACGGAATCGCGGTCCACATCGGCAGCCAGCTCACCGATCTCGCGCCACTCGAGCGCGCGTTCGAGACGGTCGGCGCGCTGATCGCGGAGCTGCGCCGCGCCGGCCATGACATACGTATCGCCGATCTCGGCGGCGGGCTCGGCGTGCCCTACGATCCCGATCAGCCGCTACCGCCCAGCCCGGAGGCCTATGGTGTGATGGTCGCGCGGGTTACGCGCGGCTGGAACGTGCGGCTGGTGTTCGAGCCGGGGCGGATGATCGTCGGCAATGCCGGCGCGCTCGTCACCCGCGTCATCCGCGTCAAGGAGGGGGTGGAGGCACCGTTCGTGATCGTCGATGCGGGGATGAACGATCTGATGCGCCCTAGTCTCTACGACGCCTGGCACGACATCGTCGCCGTTCGGCCAAGCGGCGCGAAGGTCACTGCCAATGTCGTCGGCCCGGTGTGCGAGACCGGCGACACCTTCGCGACGCTCCGCCGCATCGATCAAGTGGCGGCGGGCGATCTCGTCGCCTTCATGACCGCGGGCGCCTATGCGGCGACGATGGCGGGGACGTACAACAGCCGTCCGCTGACCGCCGAAGTCATGGTATCCGGCGATCGCTGGGCGGTGGTGCGGGACCGTCAGCCGATCGAAGCGTTGATCGCCGCGGACAGCGTCCCGCACTGGCTTGATGAGGAGAATGCATGAAACCCGTCCGCAAGGCCGTCTTCCCCGTCGCGGGGCTCGGCACCCGTTTCCTCCCCGCGACCAAGGCGATCCCCAAAGAAATGCTGACGGTGGTCGACCGGCCGCTCATCCAATATGCGGTGGACGAGGCGCGCGAGGCGGGGATCGAGCAGATCATCTTCGTCACCGGCCGCGGCAAGGGCGCGCTCGAGGACCATTTCGACATCGCATACGAGCTTGAGGCGGTGATGAAGGCGCGTGGCAAATCGCTCGACGCGCTGGAGCCGACCCGCCTCCCCGCCGGCGCGCTCGCCTCGATCCGCCAGCAGGAACCGCTTGGCCTCGGCCATGCCGTATGGTGCGCGCGCCATCTCGTCGGCGACGAACCCTTTGCGGTGCTGCTGCCCGACGATCTGATGGTCGGCGCCGAGGGCAAGAGCGGCTGCCTCGCGCAGATGATGGAAACCTATGCCGCGGTCGGCGGTAACATCGTCTGCGCGCAGGAAGTGCCGAAGGAGCGCACCGCAAGTTATGGCATAATCACCCCCGGCGCGGCCGAGGGTGCGCGCACGGAAGTGAAGGGCTTGGTCGAAAAGCCGAAGCCCGAAGAGGCGCCCTCCACGCTCGCCATCGTCGGGCGCTATATCCTCCAGCCCGAGATCATGGCGGTGCTCGACAATCAGGAGAGCGGCGCGGGCGGCGAGATCCAGCTCACCGATGCGATGGCGGCGCTGATCGGCCGCCAGCCGTTCCACGCCGTTACCGTCGATGCCGCCCGCTACGATTGCGGCGACCGGATGGGCTTCGTCACCGCCAACCTAGCGCTCGCGCTTCGCCGCGACGACATGGCGCCCGCGCTCCGCGCGATGATCGCCGACATCGCATGAGCTGCGACGCGATCCTGGTGGGGGACGGCCCCGTCCGCCGCCTCGATCGCGACGAGGCCGCAGCTTACGCCGGCCCCGGCTTCATCTGGGTCCATCTCGAGAATGCGAGCGACGACGAGCTGCTCGACATCCGCGCGCACGACGACATTCCCGAAGTCGCCGCCAATGCGCTGGTCGCGTTCGAGACGCGGCCGCGCTGCGACCGGATCGACGGCGGTGCGCTCGTCAATCTGCGCGGGCCGGCGGTGCAGGACACCGACGACAGCGATCGGCTGGTCTCGATCCGGCTATGGGTCCACAAGGGCAAGGTCAACAGCGTCACCCGCCGCCCGCTCGCCGCGACGCAAGCCGTGAAGGCCGAGATGGAGGCGGGCCGCATTCTCGACCCCGGCGATCTGGTCGCCGCATTCGCGCGCAACATCTCGATGGCGCTCGATCCCGAAGTCGCCGCGCTCGGCGACTTGCTCGACGAGTGCGAGAGCGGGCTGGACGAGGGCAATATCTACAATATGCGGCGCGAGATCGCGGGCCTGCGCGGCGATGCGATCGCCTACCGCCGCTTCGTCGCGCCGGATCGCGATGCGCTCCAGGCGCTCGCTGCGCTGGATTTCGAGTGGCTGGCAGACGACGACCGGCTCCACATCCGCGAGGCGGCAGACCGGTTCGCGCGCATGGCCGAGGAGCTGGAGGCGGTGCGCGAGCGCGCGGCGTTGCTCCACGAGCAACTGACCGATCTCCGCTCCGAGCTGGTCGATCACCGCTCGCTCTACATCTCGATCGTCGCCTTTATCTTCCTGCCGCTGACCTTTGTCACCGGCCTGTTGGGGATGAATGTCGGCGGCATCCCCTATGCGCATTCGCCCTGGGCCTTCTGGGGCGTGGTCGCCTTCTGCTTCGTAACCGGCATGGGCGTATTCGCCTGGTTCATGGTGCGCCATTGGCTGCGAAGCTAGTCTGCTTCCTGTGCGGGCGTCCGCTCGGGCTCCGCGTCGAATGGCATCATCCGGTACCGCGCAGCCGCGGCGGGCGGCATACCGAGCCGGTCCATCCGATCTGCCACCGCACCATCCACGCGACTTTCACCAACAAGGAACTGGCGCGCGATTTCTCCAGCGCCGATGCGCTTCGCGGCCATCCCGAGATGCGGACATTCCTGGATTGGATTGTCGGCAAGGAGCCGGATTTCCACGCGCCGACGCGGCGGAAGACGTGACCTCAGGCCTCCAGCACGATGTCCCAGTAAAGATAGTCGCGCCAAGTATCGTGGAGGTAGTTGGGCGGGAAACTGCGGCCATGCTCCTGGAGCTGCCAGCTCGTCGGGCGGATCGGCATGCGGTTGAGGTTCATATGCGCCTGCCGCGGCGTGCGACCGCCTTTCCGCAAATTGCACGGCGCGCAGGCGGTGGCGACATTCTCCCAGGTCGTCCGCCCACCCTGCGCGCGCGGCACGACATGATCAAAGGTCAGCTCCTTTGGGCTGCCGCAATATTGGCAGGCGAAGCGATCGCGCAGGAACAGGTTGAAGCGGGTGAAGGCGGGAAATTCGGACGGGCGGACGAACTGGCGGAGCGCGATGACGCTGGGGATCTGCATCGTCCGCGTCGGGCTGTGCACCTCGCGCGCATAATTGGCGACGATGTCCACCCGTTCCAAAAAGACCGCCTTGACGGCGGTCTGCCAGGGCCAGAGGCTCAAAGGATAGTAGCTGAGCGGCGTATAGTCCGCGTTCAGCACCAGCGCGGGGCAACTGTCCGGATGCTTCAGAAGATCGGGATGATACATCGGCCGGCACGTGCCCCTGGTTTCGCTGGCTTCCCGCGAAACGCCCGGCCCCCGGCCCTGTCGCACCCAAAGCAGGGAGAAAGACGGCTTGCGGTCGTCCATTCTCCTCATCGTCGCGCCCCTCTCGCCCGGGAACGTGACGGCGTCATGACAACACCAACAACGACTCGCGGTCAAGGGTCCGCATGAGCCGCATCGTCACCCGCTTCGCACCCAGCCCGACCGGGCGGCTGCACCTCGGCCACGCCTATTCAGCGGTGCGCGCCCATGCGCTGGCGCGGGAGAGCGGCGGCGCCTTCCTGCTCCGCATCGAGGATATCGATGGCACCCGCTCGCGGCCCGAGCATATCGATGGCATCCTCGCTGATCTCGACTGGCTCGGCCTCGATTATGACGATGCCATAAACTATCAGTCGGAGCGGCTGCCGCGCTATGCCGAGGCGCTCGACCGGCTGAAAGCGATAGGCCTTGCCTATCCCTGCTTCTGCACCCGCGCCGAGATCGCGGCGGAGATCGCCGCCAGCGCGCACGCCCCGCACGGCCCCGACGGCGCGCTCTATCCCGGCACCTGCCGCCGCCTGACCGCCGCGGATCGCGCGGCGCGGATGGATGAGCCCCACGCCTGGCGGCTCGATACCGAGGCGGCACTGGCTGAGGTGCCTAGTCCGCTCACCTGGGATGATGCCCACGCCGGCACGGTCTTCGCGCGGCCCGATGCGTTCGGCGACGTGGTGCTCGCGCGCAAGGACGCGCCGACCAGCTATCACCTCGCCGTCACGCTCGACGATGCCGCGCAGGGCGTCACCGACGTCGTGCGCGGCGCCGATCTCTTCGCCGCCACCCACGTTCACCGGCTGCTGCAGACGCTGCTCGATCTGCCGGCGCCGCGCTACCACCATCACCCGCTGCTCGCAGGCGAGGGCGGTGCGCGGCTCGCCAAGCGCCACGGCGCGCCGGCGCTCGCCGATCTTCGCCACGGGGGAATGGACGGCCCGGCGCTCGCGGCGGAGCTTCGTGAGGGCCGCCTCCCATCCGGATATTCGCTGGCACCGGCGGGCGTAGAGGACTAGAGAGGCGGCCATGCAGACGCTCCTCCTCATTCTCATCATCCTTGCTGCGCTGGCGACGCTCTACGTCCTGGTGCGCGGCGTTATCACGATGGCGCAGGGCAAGGACATCGGCGGCGTCCAGTCGCAATCGCTGATGCGCAAGCGGGTGATGTATCAGGCGGTGGCGATCGTCTTCGTCATCCTCTTCCTGATGCTCGCGCGCGGCGCGGGGAACTGAGCTGGTCAAGCTCAACAAGATCTACACCCGCACCGGCGACGCCGGCGAGACCGGGCTGGTCGATGGGTCGCGCGTGTCCAAGGCCGATCCGCGCATGGCGGCGATCGGCGATGTCGACGAGGCTAACAGCGCGATCGGCGTGGCGCTGCTCCACGTTGCCGATGCCGATACGCGCGCGATGCTGGGCCGCATCCAGAACGAGCTGTTCGATCTCGGCGCCGACCTCGCGACGCCCGGCGAGGATTTCGCGCCCGGCGAGATGGCGCTTCGCATCGTGCCCGATCAGATCGCGCGGCTGGAGCGCGAGATCGACGCGATGAACGCGAAGCTCGAACCGCTCCGAAGCTTCATCCTGCCAGGCGGCGGCGCGGCCTCGGCGCATCTCCATCTCGCGCGCGCGACTGTGCGGCGGGCGGAGCGGTCGGCGGTCGCGGCGGGCGGCATCAACCCCGCGGCGCTTCAATATATCAACCGCTTGTCGGATCATATCTTCGTGCTCGCGCGTCTTGTGGCGCGTGATGAAGGCGGCGACACTCTCTGGCAGCCGGGGCAGACCCGGAGCGCCTGAGCGAGGAGGCTAGGGCGATGGCAACCCAGAGCATCGGAGAGGACGAAGGGATTGCGGCGCGTTTCGCGGCGGTAAGGGCGCTCAGCCGCGACATCGCCGCGCCGCTCTCGGACGCAGATGCCACGCTCCAGCCGCATCCCGACGCGTCACCCGCCAAATGGCATCTGGCGCACACAACCTGGTTCTTCGAGACTTTCGTGCTGCGCGATTGCGTACCCGGCTATGCGCTGCACGACGATCGCTTCCCGTTCCTGTTCAACAGCTATTACGAGGGTGAGGGCGAGCGGCACGCGCGGGCGCGGCGCGGGATGATCAGCCGCCCCTCGCTCGACGAAGTGCGCGCCTATCGCGACCATGTCGATGCGGCGCTCGCTGCCGCGATCCCGGGGCTTCCGCCGGAGGCGCTGGCGCTGATCGAGCTCGGCCTCAACCACGAGCAGCAGCATCAGGAGCTGATGCTGATGGACCTCAAGGCCGCCTTCTTCGAAAATCCGCTCCACCCCGCCATCTGGCCGGCCCAGGCGCCAGCGCCGGTGACCGCTCCGTCGCCGCTCGGCTGGACCGAGGGGCGCAGCGGCATCGCGCGCATCGGCCATGACGGACGCGGCTTCGCCTTCGATTGCGAGGGGCCGGCGCACGACGTGCTGCTCCGCCGCCATGCGATCGCCGACCGGCTCGTCACCAACGGCGAATGGCGCACGTTCATGGACGATGGCGGCTATGAGATGCCAGCGTTGTGGCTTTCCGACGGCTGGGCCTGGGTGCAGACGGAAAAGGTCCGCGCCCCGCTCTATTGGGTGGAGCGCGATAGCGGCTGGCATCGCTTCGGTCTCGATGGATTGCAGCCGGTCGCCGCAGCGGAGCCGGTGATGCACGTCAATTATTACGAGGCGGACGCGTTCGCACGCTGGGCCGGTGCGCGGTTGCCGACCGAAGCGGAGTGGGAGAGCGCGGCCGCCGCCGCCGATCCCGCCGCCGGCCATCAGCTAGATGCCGCAGGTCCGGTGCGGCCGCTGCCGGGCGGCGCGCTGTTCGGCGATGTTTGGAACTGGACGGCGAGTGCCTATCTGCCGCATCCCGGCTTCGCGCCGGCCGAGGGAACGGTCGGCGAGTATAACGGCAAGTTCATGTGCGGGCAGTTCGTGCTGAAGGGCGCGAGCTGCGGCACGCCGCGCGGCCATTCGCGCGCCAGCTACCGCAATTTCTTTTACCCACACCAGCGCTGGCAGTTCGCCGGCGTGCGCCTAGCCAAGGATCTTTGATGCGCCTCAATTCATGTGAAGGCGGCCGGCGTGCCTCGTCGCTAGGCTGCGCACAATGACGGCTGATTATTCCGACAGCATCGGTGGGGCGGAAGCCTCTACCGCGGATCCCGCTTTCAGGGCCGATGTATTGGCCGGCCTCGCCGCGCCGATCCCTGCCATCCCGGCGCGCTGGCTCTACGACCGGCGCGGCTCCGAGCTGTTCGAGGCGATCACCGATCTTCCCGAATATTATCCCACCCGCACCGAGCGCGCGTTGCTGGAGGCGCATTGCGGCGAGGTCGCGGCGATCGCGGGAACGGGTGATGCGGTGGTCGAGTTCGGCTCGGGCTCGTCCGCCAAGACGCCGATCCTGCTGCGCGCGGTCGAGCCCGGCGCCTATGTTCCGATAGATATTTCGGGCGATTTCCTGCGGGAGTCCGCCGATGCGCTGGCGGCGGACTTTCCGGGCCTGGACGTGCTGCCGGTCGAGGGCGATTTCATGCGCCCGATCGCGCTTCCCGATGCGGTGGCCGATATGTGCAAGCTCGGCTTCTTTCCCGGCTCGACGATCGGCAACCTAGTGCCGCGCACCGCTGTCGACCTGCTGCGCGCGATGCGTGATACGCTCGGCACCAACGCCTATCTCCTCATCGGCATGGACCGCATCAAGGATGTCACCATCCTCGTCCCAGCCTATGATGATGCGGCCGGGGTTACGGCCGAGTTTAATCTCAACCTCCTGCGGCGGATCAATGCCGAGCTGAACGGCAATATCCCGGTCGAAGCCTTCCGCCACCGCGCGATCTGGAACGATGCCAAGGCGCGGATCGAGATGCATCTGGAAGCGATCGAGGACGTGGAGTTCACGATCGAGGGTCAGCGTTTCGCTTTCGCCAGGGGCGATACGATCCACACCGAGAACAGCCACAAATACGGCCCGCGCGACGCACGCCTGCTGCTCCATGCGGCGGGCTGGGCGGTAACCAAGGAGTGGGCCGACGCTGACGATCAGTTCGCTCTGCTGCTCGCCCATGCCGAGCCGCCGCGCGTCGCGCCCTAGGCGCTCATCCGCATCGGCGCGCCCTGCACCAGCTCACTGGCCCGATCGTAGCTCATCGGTTTTCCGAACAGATAGCCCTGGATCTGGTGGCAGCCGAGATCCTTCATCCGCATGAAATCGTCGGCGGTCTCGACGCCTTCCGCGGTGATCGTCATGCGGAAATTGCGCGCGAGCTGGACGATCGACTGGATGATCGCGACCGTCTCCTTGTTCTCTGCGGCTTCGCGGACGAACGAACCGTCGATCTTCAATTTGTGGAACACGGCCTTGTTGAGATAGCCGAGCGACGAATAGCCGGTGCCGAAATCGTCGAGCGCGATGCCGACGCCGAGCGCACGGAGCCGCTTCAGCACGTCGAGCGCGCCGGCGCTGTCCTCCAGGAACACGCTTTCAGTCACTTCCAATTCTAGCCGGTCGGGCTGGATGCGGTGGCGGCTGATCGCGCTGTTCACCGTTGCGGGCAGCGAGGGCAGCACGAGCTGGCGCGCCGACATGTTGATCGCGACCGAGATATGCTCGGGCCAGGTCGCGGCGGCGCGGCACGCCTCCTCCATCACCCATTCGCCCAGCGGCACGATGAGGCCGGTTTCCTCGGCGAGCGGGATGAAGTCGTTGGGCGGCACGAGCCCGCGGGTCGGGTGATGCCAGCGGACCAGCGCCTCGAAGCCGGTCAGGCTCTGGTTGGATGCGTCGATCAGCGGCTGGTAGAGCAGGCGGAGCTGGCCGCTCTGGATGCCATGCGCGAGATCCTTTTCCAGCCGGATGCGGTGATCCGCTGCGCTCTGCATGTCGGCATTGTAATGGCAGAAGATGCCGCGGCCGTTGGCCTTCGCCTGATAGAGCGCGATGTCGGCCTTCTGGATGAGATCGTCGACGCTCTGCCCGTCGATCGGGCCGAACGCGCAGCCGACCGAGACGCCGATGCGAATCTCGACCTTGCCGAGATGATAGGGCGCCGCGACCGCCTCGATGAGATTCTCGGCGAGCTTCTCGATCCGCGTGCGGCTCTGCGCGTCGCGGATGACGATGGCGAATTCGTCGCCGCCCATGCGGCCGACGATGCCCATCGGCCCGACTTCCTTCACCAGCCGCTGGGCGACGCTCTTCAGCACCAGATCGCCCTTGGGATGGCCGAAGGTGTCGTTGACCGGCTTGAACCCGTCGAGATCCAGAAACAGCACCGCGCAGGGTATGGTGTCGGCGCAAGCCGCGGACAGCGCCTCGCCGAGAAGCTGACGGACGCGGCCGCGGTTGGGCAGGCCGGACAGCACGTCCATGTTGGCGAGATTGGTCAGCCGCTCCTGATTCTTGCGGAAATCGGTGATGTCGGTGCCGACGCCGCGGAAACCCTGGAAGCGGCCCGCCATGTCGACGACCGGATCGCCGGCGAGGCTCACCCAGCGGGTGCCGCGCCGCGTGCTGATCTCCATCTCGAGATTGGCGAACGGCTTCTTGGCGAGCAGCATCTTCCCTAGCGCACCGTTGCCGCCGAGTGCCGCCGGGAGCGAATGGCCGATGATCTGGCTCGCCGACCGGCCGAGCAGCGTGATCATCCGGCTGGAGATGTAGACGACGCGATTTTCGGGATCGACCTGCCAGAGCCAACCGGCGCCACGATGTTCATACTCGTCGAGCATCGCGCGGATCGATTCCGCCGACGCCTTGACCGAGGCCATGTCCTTGAGCTGGGCGAACACCCAGCGCGTCAGCCGTGCGACGCCCGTGACCGCGATGACCGCAACGCCGATGATGGCGATACCGATGCCGGTGTGCATCGCGGCGCTGAACCAGTAGGCGAGGCAGAGTGCGACGGTGATGGTCGCCATCCACGCCATCGCCGCGACGGGTATCGCGGCCAGCGCGATCGCGGCGATCAGCATCGCCCCCATCGCGCCGCCGATTACCACCTGCACTTCGTGCGGCTGGGTGGCGAAGGCCCAGGCGGGGAGCGAGGACCAGAGTGCGCCGAGCGCCGTCACGGTAAGGATCGGGCGCCAGCGCGTGCCGGCCGCGGCGCTGCGGCTGCCCGCGGCGGTTCCGGCGTCGATCGTCTTGCGGCAGGCGAGCCAATGCGCCGCGCTCAACAGGCAGAGCCAGCCCGCGATCAGCGGTGTCGAGGCGTTGCCGTACAGCCCCCAGGCAACGAGCAGCGCCGCGCCGACGGCTGAAATGGCGAAATAGGGCGCGAACAGCGCGGCGACGGCGAGCTGGCCGTTGCGCAGATGCGCTTCGACCAGCCGGTCGCTTCCGTCGCCATAAGCGAGCGGATCGCCCGCCGGTCTTTCAGCGATGTCGATCTCGGTGCCGGCGTCTACGGAAACTGGGGTCTGATACATCAACTACCCGCGCGGCTGGTGGGAAAACCCGCACTATCCCCAAGGGCTTGACGGTTGGTTAAGGCGCGAACCCGGGTGATCGGCACTCGGCGAAAAAGCGATCCGGTTCGCGGGCTGCGCTATTGTCGGGTCAGCGGGCCGATTTGGCGCGGCGCAACAAGATCGCAACGCTCCGGACTTTGCCGCGTCGCAAATGGGCCTCACCACAATTGATGCATTTTTGCACCAGTGCAACGATAAGGCCACAACAGGTGCTTCATGTCTTGCGACTCTTCTGCCTCTGGTCTAGTGGCCGAATTTGGCATGTCGCTTCTGGTAAGTGCAGAGCCAGAATGAGTTTAGGCTCGAAGGAGGATATAATGCTCTCGAAGAAGATCTCCGCCTTGGCTGCGAGCGCTCTGCTCCTCGCGTCCAGCGCGGCCGTCGCGCAGACGGCTCCGTCGGCTGGTGCCGGCGCGCTTTCCGTCAGCTCGGCTCTGATGCAGGATTCGGTTGAGGACAGCGGTGGCTGGTCCACGGGCGCCGTCGTTGGCGTGCTGTTCGGCATCGTCGTGATCGCCGCCGTCGTGTTCGGCAGCGACGACGAGCGCGATACCCCGGTCAGCCCGTAACAGGCACGACCGGCCGGCCTTCGGGCCGATCGAGTTAGAGAGCGCCCCGGCGGTTCCGCCGGGGCGTTTTCGTTTGTGGGGCGTCAGCGCAGCCGCGTCGCCGCTTTCATCCCGGCGACGAACGCGCGCACGGTCTCAACCGGCTCGGCGGCTTCCGCGATCCGCCCGACGATCGCCGATCCCGAGATGACGCCCGCCGCTCCCGCGGCCAGCGCAGCGCGGACGTGCGCCGGCTCCGATATCCCGAACCCCAGCACCGGCGGCGGCGCGCGTTCTTCGGAAAGCGCGGTGAACACGGCATCATGCTCCAGCCGCATCTCTGTGCCGGCGCCGGTCACCCCGGCGCGCGCGACGCAATAGGTGTAGCCGCCGCCCAGCCCGGCGATTCGCGCGATGGTGGCGCGCGGCGTGTTCGGCGCGGCGATCAGCACCGGCGCGATATCGTGCGCGCGGGCAGCATCGGTGAACGGCCCCGCTTCCAGCGCCGGTACGTCGGCGAGCAGGACGCTGTCGACGCCGGCTTTGGTGCAGGCCGCGTAGAAGGCGTCCACGCCGCGCGCGGTCGCGATGTTGGCATAGGTGAGTATGCCGACAGGCACGTCCGGGTGCCGGGCGCGGAAGCCTGTGATCAGATCGAAGCAATCTGCGGGCGTCACACCGCGGGCCAATGCGCGTTGCGCCGCCGCCTGGATCACCGGCCCGTCGGCGACCGGATCGGAAAAGGGGATGCCGACCTCAATCATGTCGGCGCCGCCCGCGGCGAGCGCATCGAGGATCGTCGCGCTGGTCTCCAAATCGGGATCGCCGAGCATGACGAAGGCACCGAACGCACCCGCATTCTCGCGCCGCAGCCGCGCGAACATCGCGTCGTAGCGGCTCATGATGCCGCGCCCAGCAGACGCTGTGCCTGCGCCATGTCCTTGTCGCCGCGACCCGAGATGTTGACGAGCAGCACGCGCTCTTCGCCGTCCTCTTCGGCGAGCTTGAGCGCATGCGCCAGCGCATGCGCCGATTCGAACGCGCAGACGATACCTTCGGATCGCGCCAGGCGGGCAAAGGCGTCGAGTGCCTCGGCATCACTCGCGCCGACGTAGCGGGCGCGGCCACTGTCCTTCAAATGCGCGTGTTCGGGGCCGACTGCCGGATAGTCGAGCCCGGCGGAGACCGACCAGGTAGCGTCGATCTGCCCGTCCGCATCCTGCAGCACATAGGTCTCGGCGCCGTGGAGGATGCCGCGACGGCCGCGCAGCAAGGTTGCGCCATGCTCGGTCCCATCGAGCCCGCGCCCCGCCGCCTCGACACCGATCAGCGCGACTTCGGCATCGTCGATGAAATCGGCGAACAGCCCCATCGCGTTCGATCCGCCACCGACGCAGGCGATCACCGCGTCGGGCAGCCGGCCTTCCTCGGCCAATATCTGCATCCGCGCCTCGCGGCCGATGACGCGCTGGAACTCGCGCACCATCAGCGGGAAGGGGTGCGGGCCCGCGACGGTGCCGAGCAGATAATGGGTGTCGGCGAAGCTCGCCGTCCAGTCGCGCAGCGCCTCGTTCACCGCATCCTTCAGCGTCCGCCCGCCCGATTCGACCGGCACCACCTCGGCGCCCATCAATTCCATGCGGAAAACGTTAAGCTGCTGCCGCGCGACATCGTCGGCGCCCATGTAGACGCGCGTCTTCAGGTCGAAGAGCGCGCCCGCCATCGCCGTCGCCACGCCATGCTGGCCGGCGCCGGTCTCGGCGATCAGCCGCGTCTTGCCCATCCGCCTGGCGAGCAGCGCCTGTGCCAGCACCTGATTGGTCTTGTGCGCGCCGCCGTGGAGCAGATCCTCGCGTTTCAGATAGATGCGGACGCGATCGTCGCCGAGGTTGCGGCAGCGGGTGAGCGGCGTCGGCCGACCGGCATATTTGCCGAGCAGCGCCGCAAGCTCCGCCTCGAAGGCGGGATCGTCCTGCGCGGCGAGGAAGGCGGCTTCCAGCTCCTCGAGCGCGGGGACCAAGATTTCGGGGACATAGGTGCCGCCATAGGCACCGAAGCGGTCGGGCATCAGCATCGCGGCGCGTCTCCGCGCGACGGCGTGCGTAGCGCATCGAAGAGCGCGGCGACCTTGTTGGGGCATTTCCGCCCGGGCGCGGCCTCGACGCCCGAACCGACATCGAGTGCGAACGCGCCGACGCGCGCGGCGGCGGCGGCATTGGCAGCGCCGATACCGCCGGCGAGCAGCCCGTTCGGCAAATCGGGACGCGACGCCACCTGCGCCCAATCGAAGCTTCGCCCCGTTCCGCCGCAGCGTCCGGCGACCTTGGTGTCGAACAAGGTGCGGTCGGCCCCGGCCCGCGCAGCCGCGGCGGTGCCGTTCACCGCGCTCGCAGCCCAGATTTCGCAGCCTTCGGGGATACGGCGGCGGAGTGCGGCGACATAATCCGCATCCTCGCTGCCGTGGAGCTGCACCGCACCGAAGGGGCCGGCAGCGGCGGTGTCTGCGACTTCGGCCAGCGGCGCATCGCGGAACACCGCGACCGGGCTCATGCCTTCCTGCGCAGCAAACGACGCAAGCTCGACAGCACGCTTAGGCGTCACGGCGCGCGGGGTTCCGGGGACGATCACCATCCCGGCATAGCGCGTGCCGCTCGCCGCAGCGTCGAGAATGCCGGCTGCGCGGGTCATTCCGCACAGTTTGATGCGGCCGAACGCGAGCTGTCGCGCCGCTTCGGCGGGGTCGGCGGCGCGCATCAGCGACGATCCGACGAGGAAGGCGTCGGCGTGAGGCGCCAGTCGCGCGACGTCCGCGCGCGATGCGATGCCCGATTCGGAAACAAGCTTGCGATCGGCCGGGACCAGCGCGGCGAGCCGCTCGGTGACGGCGAGATCGATGGTCAGCGTCTTCAAGTCGCGGTTGTTGATGCCGATCAGCGGCGCGCCGAGCGCGACCGCGCGGCGTACCTCCGCTTCGTCATGCGCCTCGACCAGCGCGTCCATGCCGAGCTGCCGCGCGACCGCGATCATCCGCGCCGCCGCTGTGTCGTCGAGCACCGAAAGCATCACCAGCACCGCGTCGGCCCCGTGCAGCCGCGCCTCGGCGATCTGGCGCGCGTCGATCACGAAATCCTTGGCGAGCAGTGGCCCGTCGAACGCCGCGCGCACCGCTGCCAGATCGGCGAGCGAGCCGCCGAAATAGGGCGTATCGGTCAACACGCTCACCGCATCCGCCGCGCCGCGATAGGCGCGGGCGATAGCGGCGGGATCGGCGTCTTCGCGCAACGCGCCCGCGGACGGCGAGGCCCGCTTCACCTCCATCACGAAGCGTGCGCCCGGCCTGGCGAGCGCGGCGCGGAGGCTGCGCCGCGTGGGCCGGGCATGGCTCATCAAGTCGGAGAGGCTCCGCCGCCCGAGCCGCGCCGCGACATCCACGCGCTTGCGGGCGACAATTTCGGCCAGCATGTCAGCCACGCACAGCCTCCACGAAGGCAGCGAGGGTGCGGCCCGCGGCGCCCGATGCGAGCACGTCGGCGGCGAGGCGCACGCCGGCGGGGAAGTCCGCCGCGATTCCCGCGGTCATCAGCAGCGCGCCTGCGTTGAGCGCGACCACGTCGGCCTCGGCCGCGGAGCCCTTGCCGTCGAGCAGCGCTTTAAGCCGCGCCGCATTCTCCTCAGGCCCGCCACCCGCGATCGCGTCCATCGGCCGCGGTTCGATGCCGACGTCTTCGGCGTAGAGGAAGATCGTCTCGATCTCGCCATCCTGGAGCCGCGCGGCCTCGGTCTCGCCGTGCAGTGCGACCTCGTCGAGCCCCGAACCGTGGACGACGAGCGCGCGCTGAACGCCGAGCGCCGCGAGCGTCCGCGCCACCGGCACCAGCAGCGTGCGATCGGCGACGCCGAGCAATTGCACGCGCGGCTCGGCCGGGTTCACGCACGGGCCCAGAATGTTCATCACCGTCCGAACCTTCAGCGCACGGCGCACCGGCCCGGCGTGGCGGAGGCCGGGGTGGTAGAGCGGCGCGAAGAGGAAGCAGAAGCCGGCCTGGTCCAACGCGCGGCGCGACACGGAGGCATCGACGTCGAGTTTCGCGCCCAGCGTCTCCAGAACGTCGGCCGATCCGCAGCGCGAGGTGAAGGAGCGATTGCCGTGCTTGGCGACCGGCAGCCCGGCGGCGGCGGCGACCAAAGCGGCGGCAGTGGAGACGTTGATCGATCCCGATCCGTCGCCGCCGGTGCCGCAACTGTCGGCGAACAGATAGTCGGGCCGCGGGAAGGGCGCGTCGGCAGCGCGGAGCGCCCGCGCGGCACCGATCAGCACCGGCGCGGTCTCGCCCTGCAGCCGGAGCGCGACGAGCATCGCTGCGATCGCGGTTTCGGACAGCGCACCGGCGACGAGCGCGGTGAAAAGGTGAGAAGCGGCGCGCTCGTCGAGCCGGTCGCCCGAAAGCAAGCGGGTGAGCGCGGTCTCGGCCGGGTCGGTCTGCGGCGGGGTGGCGAGGGTAAAGGGGCGGGTAAGCTGATCGACGGGATACATGGCGAAGTCCTTGAAGCTGCGGCGCAAAAGAAAAGGCCCGCCGGATGGGCGGGCCTTGATCGGGAACACGAAGCGCTAGGGAGTCTTCGTCACCATCGATGCTGGGCAGCCGCCGGCGGGGTGGAAGTCCACCACCAGCGCCACGCACGCGACGAAACCGGCGCCGGGAGGGCGCGCATGGCTTCGATCGGGAACGTGCAGGTCTTCATCGCCCTTAAGGCTCCGGGATTTGTGCGCCGCGGTCAAGCCGGATTCGCACGCGCCCTTGCCCGCCGCCCGGCGGCGGTGCTTTAACGGCGCGCATGACGATGCCGCTGCTCCATGATTATTGGCGATCCTCGGCCAGCTATCGCGTGCGGATCGCGCTCAATCTCAAGCGGATCGCCTATCGCCACCATCCGGTCGATCTCGCCGCGGGGGCGCAGAAGGATGCTGCCTACCGCGCGATCAACCCGCAGGGCTTCGTGCCGATGCTGGAGATCGACGGTCATGCGATCCCGCAGAGCCTGGCGATCATCGACTATCTCGACGCGATCTTCCGCGATCCGCCGCTGGTTCCCGCAAACGCGGCGGACCGCGCGCATGTGCTGGCGCTGGCGCTGGCGATCGCGGCGGACATCCATCCGGTGAACAACCTGCGCATCCTCAAATATCTCGCCGGGTCGCTCAAGCAGCCGGAAACGGCGCGCGACGATTGGTACCGGCATTGGCTCGCGGAAGGGCTGCAGGCGCTGGAAGCGATGGCCGCGGCGCGTGCCGGGCGCTTCCTGTTTGGCGATACGGTGACGCTCGCCGACATCTGCCTGGTGCCGCAGATGTACAATGCGCGCCGTTACAAGCTGCCGCTCGATCCCTATCCGCTGCTGGTGCGGGTCGATGCGGAAGCGCAGGCGCTGGAACCGTTCGCCGAAGCGCATCCCGACCGCTTCGTGCCGGATGTGCAGAAATCATGAGGAGAGGATGATGGGCCGCATCGAGGCAATGGGACGCGAGATGGCCGATGCCACGGCGCTCGCGCAGGTCGATATCCCCTCGCTGAAGGGGAGCGTGAGCGAGGAGGAGTGGAAGATCCGCGTCGATCTCGCCGCCGCCTACCGCCTCGTCGCGCATTACGGGTGGGACGATCTTATCTTCACCCATCTCTCCGCGCGCGTGCCCGGGCCGGAGCATCATTTCCTGCTCAATCCTTATCAGCTCACCTTCGAGGAAGTGACTGCGTCGAGCCTGGTCAAGGTCGACATGAGCGGCAATCCCGTCGGCCCGA
This sequence comes from Allosphingosinicella indica, assembly GCF_900177405.1. Classification (NCBI taxonomy): domain Bacteria; kingdom Pseudomonadati; phylum Pseudomonadota; class Alphaproteobacteria; order Sphingomonadales; family Sphingomicrobiaceae; genus Allosphingosinicella; species Allosphingosinicella indica. The sequence continues at coordinate 1,259,193 of NZ_LT840185.1, forward strand.
CACCCTTCTTCACCAACGCGGCGGGCTTCACCATCCACTCCGCGCTGCACATGGCGCGCGAGGATGCGCATGCGGTGATCCACCTCCACACCCCGCACGGTCAGGCGGTGGCGGCGCAGTCGGAAGGGCTGATGCCGCTGACCCAGACTGCGATGCTCGTCCGCGACGACATCGCCTACCACGATTATGAAGGGGTCGCGGTCGATCTCGACGAGCGCGAGCGGATCATCGCCGACATGGGCGACAAGGGCATGATGCTGCTGCGCAACCACGGCACGCTGGCGGTGGGCGAGACGGTGGGCGAGGCGTTCCTGCGCATCTATTTCCTCGAGCGTGCCTGCGAGGCGCAGGTGCTGGCGCTCTCGGCCGGCGCCGGCAACGTGAACAATCCGCCGCAGGGATCGCCCGAAGTGACCGCGCAACAGGGCAAGATGGGGCTGAAGATGGCCGCGGGCGCGCTCGCCTGGCCGGCGCTGCTCCGCAAGGCCTATCGTCTCGATCCCAGCTTCGCGACCTGAGCCCGGCTCAGATGCGGTAAGGCCGCACCTTGCTGAACAGCCCCTCCCGCGATGTGACGGCGAGCTTGGTGTAGATCTGGCGGATGTGTGATCGCGTGGTCTCGATCGAGACCTTGAGGTCGCGTGCCACTTCGTCCGCGGTCTGGCCGTTGAGCAGCCGGCCGAGCACGCGATGCTCGGCGGGGGTGAGCTGGAACACGCGGTCGAGATCGGCATAGCGCGTCGTGAAGGCGCTGCCGCTCCGGTAGAACATCAGGCCGATGTAGCGCTGGCCGTTCTCGTCCAGCCCGATCTCGGTCGCGCGGAAGAGAACGTGGCCGTCGCCATCCTCGCACGGCAGCGCCCAGGTGCAGGTCGACCCGTCACAGGATTCGACGAAGCCGGCGAGCTGTTGCTGAAATGCGGGATTGGTGGTGGCGAGCTGTCCGTCGCGCAATTCCAGATCGTGCCGCCGCTCCAGCTCCGACTTCGCCGCGCCGTTAGACCATATATATTGCAAATCTTCATCGACGATCAGCCGCGATTGCACGTCGCGCTCGACCCAGCCGAGAGCGAGACTTTCGGCGAATGTTTCGGGACCAGTCCCGTTTCCCGCTTTCGCCTGCATCCCCACCCCAATCGCCTGTACAAGCTGGAGTTTTCTAAAGGACCGGTACCCTGAGGCCCCCGATCAACCCGGCGCGCCGAGGTAAACACCAGCAGGTAACAAGCTGTCAACCGGTAGTGCCGCGCTGCAGCGCACAAAGGATAATGCTGATGGATGCTACAAGAAATGCCTGTGGATAACCCCGTATTCTATACTTATGCCCCAGTATAGTTATACTTTCTTAACTATATATTTGAACTTGGGAAGGATGGCGCGTCCCGATTTGGGTCATGATCCTAAGACGGCACATTTGGGCTTTTAGGGCTTACATGTCCCAACGCTACGGAAAAGCAGGAAAAATCTTGCAGAACGCTCCAGCAGCAGCACTTTCTTAACCATACTGCAGCCTCCTTCCCCAACTTTGGGGATGCGGCCAGCCCCGCCTCCGCATTAATACATCGTCAACCAACTCGGGGGGTCCGAGTCGGATCTCGGATGCGGGGTGCTGGATTTGCGCTTTTTCGCGGGGAGCTTTGTGTGCCTGAGCCTGGCGGCGGTCGCTGCCCCGGCGATGGCCACGGCGTCCGACTCCGATACCATCACGATCGACGTGAAAGCGAAGATCGAAGAGCGTTGCGGCATCGCCGCCAACGGCCCGACCAGCAGCGCCTCCACCCCCAATCTCGAAGCCGCGACCACGCTCAACTTCGGCTTCAAGCTCAATTGCAACGTGCCTTTTGCGATCGGCGTCAGCTCCGAGAACGGTGCGCTCCGCCTTTCGACCGCCACCGGCAATGCGAACAGCGCCAACGGCTTTTCGGTCGAGAAGCCCTACAATGTGAAGCTGCGCGTCGATACCGACGGCCAGCCGCTGACGCCCGACCAATGTTCGTCGGACGCGCTGGTCCGCAATTCGGGCGGCTGCGCCTTCTTCGGCAAGACTCCGGGCCAGGGCCTTCGCTCCGGCCAGCGGACCGCGATCAACCGCGAAGGTTCGATCGAGGTGAGCTGGCCGTCCGATGCGAGCTCGGGCCAGCGCCGCGCCGCCGGCATTTACCAGGATACGCTGACCGTGGTCGTGGGAGTGAGAAACTGACGCACGGTTGAAACGAGATTTGTGGATCGGCGGACGGGGATGTCGCGATCGACCGCAAGAAGGGCGCCGGGCCCAAACCCGGCAGCAAAAGTAAGTGTGATGGGAGAATGATTATGAAGAAGATCCTTCTGACCGCGGCGGTTGCCGTCCTTGCCGGCCCGGCGTTCGCGCAGAGCACCCAGGGTCCGCAGACCCAGACCTGGGACATCAACGGCGACAACCCGCCGAAGTGCCAGATCAGCACGAACAGCAACAGCATCACGCTGCCGGCTGATTCGATCTCGAACGATCAGGGCCGCGCTCGCGGCAACCTCGGCCAGCGCATCGCCGCCGGCCTGAACGGCACCAACCCGCGTGCATGGTGCACCGGCGCGCGCAACAGCGTCGTGCTGACCCGCACCCCGCTGACCACCGGCGACGGCTCGGTCAACAACGGCTTCAACCAGGCGGTGATCTACGACATCGCGGTTGACGTTCAGGACGCGCAGCGCGTCGACGGCTTCCGTCCGATCGAAGGCTCGTCGGATGGTCCCGGCAACGGCCCGGGCGTCGGTGTCGGCGCTTCGACCCCGGTCAGCAACTTCGGCGCGACCGGCTAGGGCAGCCGCCTCGACTTCTCCAACGAGTCGGGCAGCACCTCGGAAGCGACCACGAACGGCACCGGCGACGGCGACCGCTCGAACTACCCGGGCAACAACGCTCGTCTGACCGCCGGTAACTACACCGGTCAGGTCGTTCTGACGATCACCCCGGGCAACTAATCGCCTGATCGAGAGTTCGGGGTGGGTCCAAGGCCCACCCCGGATTTCCCCTCTTTCCCCGAGGCTCCATGTCCAGGATCGCCGCCTTCGCCATTGCTGCCGCCTTCATCGGCACGCCGGCGTTTGCGCAGGGCGGATCGACGGACGCGACCGACAGCTCGCTCAGCCTCGTCATCAACGCGCAGGTTGCGCCGCGGTGCGAAGTCTCCGCTAACGGCAACAGCGCCTATATTTCCGACGATCTCTCCGACACGCAGGGCTTCGCCCGCGGCAATGTCGGCCAGCTCGTCGCCGCGAAGCTCAACACGCTGGGCGTCCGCGCCTCGTGCACCGGCACCGCCAACCGCCTGACGCTGACGCGCACCGCCATGGTGCTCGCCGACAGCGACGGCAGCGCGACCGCCAACGGCTTCAACCGCGCCATCATCTACGACATCGCCGTCAGCGTTCCCGGCGTCGTTACCGGCAGCACGACCGGTAACGGCAATGGCAACGGCAACAATAACGGCGGCAACACGCAGACCGGCGGCAACGGCAACGGCAACAACGGTTGCGGCAACGGCAATGGCGGCCCCAACGGCAGCAAGCCGGGCTGCGGCGGCGGCGTCACCACCGGCACCTTCACCGATGCGACCACCGACGGCGCGGTCGGCGTGACGCTGGGATCGTTCACCAACAGCCAGCTCACCTTCGCAAATGCCGACGGCTCGCAATCCGAAGCGGTGGTTTCAGCCACCGCCGCGGACGGGCCGCGCGACGCCTTCTCGCGCGGCGATGCGCGTCTTGCTGCCGGCCAATATGTCGGCACCGTCGTCCTGACCTTGAGCCCGGGGAGCTGAGATGAAAGCGTTGCGCTTCCTTCTTCTGGCCGGCACCGCCGTCGCCTCCGCCGCCCAGGCGCAGGACACGCGCGACGTGCAGCAGGAAATCTGGTTCATCAACGGCGATGTGCCGCCGCTCTGCCTGCTCGGCGAGCTGACCAACGCCAATGGTGAATTCGCGATGGGCGTGCTGAGCGACAGCATCACCGGGCTGCTCCGCCGCGATCTTGCCGCGCCGTCGAAGCGTATCGCCGCCAGCTTCTGCAACTCGCCGTCGCAGCTTTCGATCGAGGCGGAAGAGATGCTTCCGGTCGATGCCGGCGGGACGCCGCGCGAGGGATTCGGCCGCCGCGTCAATTTCGTCGCGACCGCCAGCGGCTGGACCGACCAGCCCGCTTCGTACGACACCTCCGGGCCCGTCATTCAGCCCACCGCTGTGCGCCTCCAGCCGCAACCGCGTGAAGGCGACATCATCATCGACGTCTCCGACTTCGAGATGCAGGGCGGATCGGGCATCCGCCCCGTCGCCAGCCGCCGTTATCAGGGCACCGTCACCGTGACGCTGGCGCCGACGCCATGATCCGCGCCGCGCTCCTCCTCGCGCTTGCCGCCGTCGCCGGCCCTGCCTTCGCGCAGGATGCAGAACTGCCCGACGGCGGCGACCAGAGCGATTTTATCGTCACTGGATCGGTGCCCGAACTGTGCACGCTCGGCGAGCCGACGATCTCCAACACCTCGGCGCCGCTCAACGTCCGGACGATCATCGGCCGCGTGATCCGCATCGAGGAGATGATGGACCCGGCGACGCTCTCGACGCAGGCCGCATCGATTGAGATCGCGTTCCAGGGTTTCTGCAATTATCCGTACGAGATCGCGCTCGCCTCGGACAACAACGGGCTTTACCGGCAAATCGCCGGCGGCGCGGTGCCGCTCGGCTTCGCCAATGCGGTGCCTTACATGGCGGAGCTTCGCCGTGACGAGGACATGATCCGGCTTGACGCCGACGCGCTCAGCCGCCGCGAGCGCCGCGGCGCTCCGGTCGACGCCGAGCCGACCGCTTCGCCGCTGCTGCTTCGCCTGCAGGTGATGCCGGGCGCGACCAACATCACCACCCAGGCGCCGCTGCTCGCCGGCGAGTATCGCGACACCATCCGCATAACGGTAGGCCCGCGATGATGAAGACGCTGCTCCGTCTGTCGCTTGCGGTTTCGGCCGGCCTCACCGCCTCCGCCGGTTTCGCGCAGGTCGTCACCGACCCCATTCCCGAATCGCTCGAGCGATCGATCGTGTTCGAGGGCGAGGCGACGCGCGCCTGCCTCATAGAAGCGCCGACGGTGGACAGCCAGGTCAACACCCGGCTCGATCGCGCGGGCGGCGGCGTCAACGTCGCGCTTTCGCCCACCGGCTTCATCGATCCGGAAACCGGCGTGCCGCGGCAGTCGGGCATTTCCTTGAGCCTGCCGATCACCTGCAACACCGCGCACCAGCTCCGCATCGCCAGCCGCGAAGGCGCGCTGATCCGCGAGGGTGCCGGCACCGACACGGGCGCGTTCCGTTCGCGGCTCGATTTCGACGTCGAGGTCAATTGGGCCGGCATTACGCGCACGTTCAGCACGCAGAACAGCGCGCAGCTCATCATTCCGGTGCCCGATGCCGCGACCGGCCAAGCGAGCATAAATATTTCCATTCCGGGCGGCGGCGCCCCCCTTGCCGCCGGTCAATATGGCGATACGCTGATCGTCGAGGTCGAAGCGACATCTTAACCCTATCTGGTCCAACCCAGCCTTCCCCCGTTAGCGTCGAGTGAGTCTATGAAGCCCTGGATCAAGAAGTTTGCGCTGATCGCAGCCGCGCCGATCGCCATCGTGACCGCGGCAGCCACAGCTTATGCGATGACTGTACAGCCGGTGATCATCGATCTGTTCCCCTCCGGCCGGCAGATGTCGCAGGTCATCCAGGTTCAGAACACCTTCCAGACCCAGCTTCCGGTGGAGCTTCGCGCGCAGACCGCGACGTTCGAGAATGGTGCGCTGAAGGCCGCGGGCGGCGAAACCGACGATCTCCTGATCTTCCCGCCGCAGGCGCTGATCGAGCCGGGCCGCACGCAGTCTTTCCGCGTGCAATATGTCGGCGATCCCGAGCTCGCGCAGAGCAAGCATTTCTACGTGACGGTCGCGCAGCTTCCGGTGAAGCTGCCCGAGGGCCAGTCCGCGGTGCAGGTGCTCTATAATTTCCAGGTGATCGTCAGCGTCGGCGTGCCCGGCGCCAAGCCCGCGCTGCAGGTGACGAACGCGACGATCTCGACGACGGGCGATGGCCAGCCGCGCGTGTCGCTGAACCTTTCCAACAATTCGAACACCTACGGCTATCTTTCTGCCGGCAGCCTGAAGATCGTGCAGCGCGACGCGGGCGGCAAAGAAGTGTATAGCCGCACATTCTCTCCTGCCGAGATTCAGCAGGAGATCGGTTTCGGACTCGTGGGGGCGGGGCAACAGCGCGAAATGCTGACTCCGATCGTATTGCCACAGGCAGGGGGGACGCTTGAGGCAGAGTTTACACCACGTCGGGGCTAAGCGCCTCAAGGGGGCGCTGAAGGCCGGAGTCGCGACCGCCCTGACGCTGGGCGGATCGATCGCCTATGCGCAGGACGCGGCCCCGCCGCCGCCTTCCGCCGCCGCAGCTTCGCCCGAGGCGCCCGCGCCCGTCGCACCGCCGGTTCCCGGCGGCGCGGGGCCGGTCACCGACGTCGCCGTCACCGCCGAGCCGCAGCAGAGCGCCGTCCAGGCGCCACCCGCGGTCGAGGCGCAGCGGCTCAACCCGACCGGCCGCGACGTGCCGCTCACCGCGCCGCTGCGCGACGGCGTGTTCATCCTCGGCGAGATCGATTTCGTGCTCGGCGCGGACGACAGCGTCCGGGTCAATGCCGCCCGGCTAACCGAATTGCTCCGCCGCGTGCTCGCCGCGCGCCGCGCCGAGGAGATCGAGGCCGCACTCGCCGGGCAGCGCGAGGTCACGACCCAGCGCTTGGCCGAGCTTGGCTATCCGCTGCGCTACGATCCCGAGACGATCGGCCTCGTTATCGACATTCCGGCGGGTGCGCGCACCACGCAGGATCTGGCACTGGCGCAGCTTTCCGACGATCTTCTCGGCGAGGTCGATCAGCCCGCCGGGTTCAGCGGCTACGTCAACTTCCGCAGCTCGTTCGATTACGTCTGGCAGGGGCTCGACAAGGGCTTCCAGGATCCGTTCATCCTGATCGACAGCGCGTTCCGCCTCAACGGCGTCGTCTTCGAGAACGAGGCGACGACGCAGCTCGGCTTTTCGGACAACGGCCAGACGCGCTTCATCCGCGAGGGCACGCGCTTCGTCTACGACGATTTCAAGACGCTGGCGCGCTGGACGGCGGGTGATCTGCTGCCCACGGGCCGCGGCTTTTCCGGCACGACGCAGCTTTCCGGTCTGTCGATCGTCCGTTCCTATTCGACGCTGCAGCCGCAGCGCAACGTCCAGCCGCGCGGCGAGCGGACCTTCACCATCGTCCGCCCCTCGACGGTCGAGGCGTTCATCAACGGTCAGCCGGTGCGCCAGATCCGGCTCCAGCCGGGCACCTACAACGTCCGCGACTTTCCGTTCACGCAAGGCTCGAACGACGTCCGTCTGGTCGTCACCGACGATGCCGGCGTGGTCGAGACGATCGAATTCTCGCTGTTCTTCGATCGCACCCTGCTGGCGCCGGGAATCACCGAATTCGCGCTCTATGGCGGCGTCCGCTCGCCGACGATCGGCCGCTCGCGCGACTATCGCTTCGATGAGCCGGCGGCCTCGGGCTTCATCCGCCGCGGCCTCAACGAGCGGCTGACCGCGGGCGCCAACTTCCAGGCGCAGCGCCGCGGACTCGTGGTCGGCGGCGAAATGGTCGCGGCGACCAAGATTGGCACGATCGGCGGCGATCTTGCGGTGTCGACGGTCGACAATATCGGCACCGGCTACGCCATCAACGTCGGCATCCAGCGCAGCTTCGGCGGCTCGGCCTCGGTCGGCCGCGCGGTGGGCTTCACCTTCGAGCATCGCAGCCGCAATTTCGCGACGCCCAACGACGTGATCGCCGACAACCGCTTCGATTTCGAGCTGGGCGCAACCTATTCGCAGGCGCTGAGCGAACTGCAGTTCGTCTCGGTCACCGGCCGCTACGGCAAGGGCCGCGACGCATTTGACGACGAAGTCAGCGCGCGCGTTACCTACGGCTACCGCCTGTCGCCGCGGCTCAACCTCGCTGCCGAGGCGGTCTACGAAGACCGGCAGATCGGCCGCCGCGACTATGGCGTGCGGCTGACGCTGACCTATCGCTTCGATCAGCGCTCGACCGGCATTGCCGAGATCGACACGCGGTTCGAGCGCGCGCGCTTCGGCTATCAGACTTCGCGCGGCGACGGCGTCGGCGCCTGGTCCGCTTCGGGCGACGTCGATGTCGATTACGGCAGCGGCCTCGTCGGCCTCGACGGCAGCGCCACCTATACCGCCAACCGCGCCGATATCGGCTTCAGCCACGCGACCGCTTTCTCCACCGGCGGCGGCAGCATAACGGATCAGCGATCTTCGTTCCGTCTTGGCACGGCGATCGCGCTGGCCGAGAACAAGCTTGCCCTCTCGCGGCCGATCTTCGACAGTTTCGCCATGGTTGCGCCGCATCCGAGTCTCGGCAAGGCGGATGTCTATGTCGATCCGCGTGAGAACCGCTATTCGGCGAAGTCGGGCGTATTCGGCCCGGCGGTCGAGCCCGATCTCTCGTCCTACGCCGATCGGGTGGTCAGCTACGACGTGCCCGACGCGCCCGTCGGCTACGATCTCGGCCGTGGCAACTTCCGCGTCTTCCCGCCCTATCGCTCGGGCTATCTCGTCACCGCCGGCTCCGATTATTCGGTCACCGGCGTCGGCACGCTCTACGATCAGAACGGCGCGCCGGTCAGCCTGCTCGCGGGCCGCGCCTTCGAGGTCGCGAACCCGGATCGGGCGCCGGTGACGGTGTTCACCAACCGCGGCGGCCGCTTCGGCATCCAAGGCCTTCGCCCCGGCAAATGGCGGATCGAAATGCCGACCGAACCGGCAAGCTCGGTCATCATCGACGTGCCGGAAGGTACGCAGGGCGTCATCCGCCTCGGCGACGTCAAATTGGGAGCAGCACAGTGAAAAGGCTCGCCATCTGCCTCGCGCTGGCCAGTGCCGCGCTGGCTTCGCCCGCACTCGCGACCTCGTCGCGCTGCGCGCAGTTCGAGATCCTGGGCAATCAGGGCGACGAGAAGTACGATCCGTTCAGTGCGCAGGATCTGCGCAAGAACTTCCAGGTCAAGGTCACCCGGCTCGACGATTCGGCTACCTCGGTCCAGTTTCTGCTGGTCGACGGCACGCCGGAGCGTGACGGCGCGCGGGTCGGCACGTTCGGCCCTGCCACTTACGATATCGAGTGGACGCAGGACAATTCGCGCCAGGTGTTCGTCGCCGGGCCGCAGGTGATCACCGCGCTCAACGGTGCGCGCGTCGAGTTCGGCCGCGGCCGCAACGCCGTCGCCACCACCGGCTTCCAGCTCTACGTGCCGCGCGGCCAGGTCGCCGCGGCGGGCACCCAGTCCGAACAGCTCATCGTTAGATACCAGTGTTTCGGCGGCAAGGACCGGATCGGCGGCGAGAACGAGCAGCTCACGGGCCAGATGGAGATCGCGCTGCGCATTCCGCGCTATGTCGCGGCCTATATCGGCGGCACCAACCAGCGCCGCGGCGAGATCGACTTCGGCACGATCAGCGCGACGAGCGGCAACCTCAGCAAGGCGATCTCGGTGACCGCACTGAGCACGGTGCCTTACCAGGTGAGCTTCGGCACCGACAATGGCGGCAAGCTCAAGCGCAACGCGCGCGAAGCCGACGGCATCGATTACCGCATGCGCTATGCGGGCGTGGACGTGAACCCGGGCGACCGGCTGACCTGCCCGGTGACGCCGGCGCCGCTCGGCAAGATCGACGAGTTCGCGGTGACGCTCGATCGCAACGCGATCGCGCGTCTGCCGGCCGGCGATTATGCCGATGTCGTGACGCTCACCTTCGAGCCGCGCGATGGCGGTATGGCCACGCGCTGCGGCGTCTGAGCGCTAACGAATCGATGGGAAAGGCGAGGCGCGACCCTTAGAAGGTCGCGCCCTTGGCCTCCGCGCGGAACGACAGCGACGACAGTTCGACGGCTTCGTCGCCGAAGCGGATCGCGACCGCATTCTGCTTGATCGCAGGCGCGTTCGAATCGACCACCACCGTCTCGCCGGTCGGCGACAGCGGAATCTGCGAACCACCCACCGAGAGCGTCGCCCCGTCGAGCCCGGCCGGATGGCGGAGCAGGATGCGGTATCCGTTGGGCTGATTGCAGAATTCGGACATGGTGCCGAGATCGATCGCACCGGCGTCGCTGCGCGGCGCGCTCGGGAATTCCACCCGGCAGATGGTGGGGACGATACCGCTGATGCGGATTTCCATGCGCGCCGGTTCAGCATGCGCGATGGCGGGAGCAAGGGCGAGCGCCGCGGCAAATGCCAGCGGAACGCAGATCATGGTACGCATAGGCTCTACTCGACATGACGCGGCTAAGCCGCCGGACGGTGCCTTGCTAATCCGTACCTGCTCAACATGAGGTAATCAGGCGGAGTTAACGGCGTATTAGGGAAGATCGCACCGTTACGCCCCCGTGTCAGTCCGAGGCGATTCGCACCGCGCCGTTTACCTTTCGGTAACCATATCGACGTGGATCAGAGGATTTCGTCCTCGTCGGGCATCGTGTCGGCGAGCTTGCGCTCAAGCCGGTCGTAGCGCTCGCCGAGCCGCGAGGCATTCTCGACCTTGGCGATGTGGAACAGCGCGTCGCCCTGGTTGATCGCCGGAATGTTGGCGCGGCCGATGATGATCCCGCCGATGCTCGCCTTCAGCTCGGTCTCGCTCTCGCCATAGGGATCGGCGACGGTGCCGATCTTCTCGCCCTCCGCGACATGGTCGCCGATGTCGCGGAACGGGCGGAAAAGCCCGCTGCCATCGGCGCGCACCCATTTGCTGCCGATCGCGAGTTCGGGCGGCGGGCGGCGCGGGTTGCGGCGGTCGGTCATGCCGAGATGCGCCATGACGCGCAGCACGCCCTCCAGTCCGACGCTGACCGACAGGTCGTCGACGCGCAGCCCCTCGCCGCCTTCATAGACGATCACCGGCACGTCCATCGCCTGCGCGGCCTGGCGCAGCGATCCTTCGCGCAAGCCGGAATGGACGATGATCGGCGCGCCGAACGCCTGGGCGATCTCGTAGGCGCGCTCCTGATGGCTGTCGACCCGGATCTGCGGCAGGTTCGATCGGTGGATCGCGGCGCTGTGCAGATCGATCCCGCAATCCGATCGGCCGACGATCTCTTTGAGGAACAGATGCGCAAGCTGCGCGGCAAGCGATCCGCGCGCGGCGCCGGGGAAGCTGCGGTTCAAGTCGCGCCGATCGGGCAGATAGCGGCTGTGGCCAATGAAGCCGAAGGCGTTGACGATCGGCACCACCAGCAACGTGCCGCGCTTGAGGCCGATCGAGCGCGCGGCGAGCAGCTTGCGGCAGATCGCGACCCCGGTCAGCTCGTCGCCATGCACCGCGCCGCTGACGAACAGCGTCGGCCCGTCTTCCCCGGCGTGACACACCGACACCGGCAGCGCCATCGGCGTGCGGTTGGCGAGCGCGGTCATCGGCAGGCTCACCAGCTTGCGCTCGCCGGCCGCCACCTCGATGCCCCCGATCGAAAATGGCGCGCGCGTCATCGTCTCAGGCCGTCCTTCCGGTGCGCTTGCGCCCCTGCTTGGCGCTCTTCTCGATGAATTCCACGATCTTGCCCGCGACGTCCACACCCGTCGCCTGCTCGATCCCTTCGAGGCCCGGCGAGCTGTTGACCTCCAGCACCAGCGGCCCGCGCGCGGCGCGCAGCATGTCGACGCCGCAGACGTTGAGGCCCATCGCCTTGGCGGCGGCGATCGCGGTGCGGCGTTCGGCGGGGCTGATCCGCGCCGGTCGCGCCGATCCGCCGCGGTGGAGGTTCGACCGGAACTCACCTTCCTTGCCGCGCCGGATCATCGACGCGACCACGCGCCCGCCGATGACGATGCAGCGGATGTCCTCGCCGCGCGCCTCGGCGACATATTCCTGCACCAGGATGTTGGTGTTCACCCCGCCGAACGCCTCGATGATGCTCTCCGCCGCGCGTTCGGTCTCGCCCAGCACCACGCCGATGCCCTGCGTCCCTTCCAGGAGCTTCACCACCACCGGCGCACCGCCGGCGAGCCTCACCACCTCCTCGGGGTTCGAGGTGCGGTGCGCGAAGACGGTTGCGGGGAGGCCGATGCCCTTGCGCGCGAGGATCTGCAGGCTCCGCAATTTGTCGCGTGAGCGCGAGATGGCGATCGACGGATTGACGCAATAGACGCCCATCATCTCGAACTGGCGGACGACGGCGGTGCCGTAGAAGGTGACCGACGCGCCGATGCGCGGGATCACCGCGTCATAGCCGTCGAGCAGCCGTCCGTTGCAATGCACGCGCGGGCGCGCGGAGGCGATGTCGAGCGTGCAGCGGATGTGGTTGACCGGATCGATCTCGTGCCCGCGCAGGCGCGCTGCGGCGATCAGCCGCTGGTGCGAATAGAGCTGCGGGCTGCGGCACAGCAGGGCGATCTTCATGTCGGGAGGGACTCGGCGGGGCGGACCGCTCCCGGCAGCCGTTGCGACTGGCGGAAGGAGCGCGCGGGATCGATGATGAAATGCCGCCGAATCGCCGAGCGGCCCAGCAGCATCCGGAAGCCCATCAGGTCGCGGTTGGCCAAGGTCAATTCGATTTGCCATTCGGCGTCGCCAAGCCGTGCCAGCGTCTCGATCACCAGCCGCGTTTCGCACCCGCCGTTGGAACTGCGCACCCTCCGTTCGTCGACCACTGCGGCGATGCAGGCATATTCGGGCCGGCGCTGGCGCTGGATGGGGTGAAGCATGAATTCGACATGAGGTGCGCCGCCGTCGCTGAACCGGCGGGTGCGGAAGCTGTGGATGGCCGAGGTGCGCGCGCCGCTGTCGATCTTGGCGAGAGTGGGGATCGGCGCCAGCAACGGCAGCCCGACCCATTCGCGCCATCCGATCACCGGCCGCTCGCGCCTCGCCATCGCCATCCCCCGCTGGGCCGCGCTCTTCTATCAGCCCAAATGGCTGTTGGGAAAGGAGAAGAAGCCGGGCCGGCTGGCGGCGGACCACATGGGTGGGGGGAGGGCCCGCCGCCGCCGTGGCGGCCTTGCGGCCCGACCCGGCTTGGCAAGCACATGCGGCCTGGCGCCGCGCGACGCAACCCTAGGGAAACTACGGGATAGCGCCGTTTTGGATCACCATTCGCCGGTATTGGGCATCGAGGCCCATGGCTCGGCGGCGGGCTTGGCGGGGCCAGCCTGGAGCAGCTCGATCGAGATAGCGTCGGGGGTGCGGACGAAGGCCATGCGTCCGTCGCGCGGCGGGCGGTTGATGGTGACGCCATTGTCCTGGAGATGCGCGCAGGTCGCGTAGATGTCGTCCACCGCATAAGCGAGATGGCCGAAATTGCGCCCGCCCGAATAGTCCTCCGGGTCCCAATTGTGGGTGAGCTCGACCTGCGCGTCCTCGTCGCCCGGCGCGGCGAGGAAGATCAAGGTGAAGCGCCCCGCTTCATTGTCCATCCGCCGCACTTCCTTCAGCCCGAGCAGGTTGAAGAAGCGAACGGTCGCCTCCGGATCGGTGACGCGGATCATGGTGTGGAGATATTTCATGTGGGGCTCGCTTCGTTCAGCGCCGCGACAGCGGCCGTGACGCCAATATAGGATCGCCAAGGATGGGGGACCAGATGACGCGCCTGACTTCGATCGTGATCGCCGCCGCGCTGCTTGCCGCAGGGATCGTGCTGGGTGGCTATCTGATGGGCGACGGCCTCAAGCGTGCGCGCATGGCCGAACGCTCGGTTACGGTTCGCGGCCTCGCCGAGCGCGACGTCACCGCCGATCTCGCGACCTGGACGATCGCTTATTCCGAGCAGGGCACCGAGCTCGGTGCGGTGCAGGGCGCGATCGACAACGACACCCGCGCGATAGCCGCCTTCTTCCGTGCGCAGGGCTTTCCCGACAATGCGCTCAGCAACGCGGGCGTCAGCGTGAACCAATATTTCGACAGCAATCGCGGCGTGAACAACGTCACCGTCCGGCGGCGGCTGCAGCTCCGTACCAACGACGTCATGAAGGCGCGCACGGCCTATGCCCGCCAGTTCGATCTCATCAAGAGCGGCGTCGCGCTCGAGGAGGGGTCGGGCATGGTCTACAGCTTCACCAAATTGAACGACATCAAGCCCGCGATGATCGCCGAGGCGACCAAGGATGCACGCAAGGGCGCTGAGCAATTCGCCAAGGACTCGGGCACGGGCGTCGGCGGCATCAAATCTGCCACCCAGGGCTATTTCTCAATCGGCGCGCGCGACGGGCAGGACGGCGGATCGGGCAACGACTCGCCCTTCCAGAAGGTGCGGGTCGTCACCACCATCGACTTCTATCTGGGGTAGCCCATCGTCGCTCGGGACAAGCGGAGGCGTTTACTGGTTGGCCGTCAACGCCGCCTGCGCCGCCTTGGCCGCATCCGAACCGGGCTGCACCTTGATCGCCCGCGTGTAGAGGCCCTTGGCGGCCTGCTCCTCGCCCGAAATGCCGGCGACATTGCCCGCAAAGACGAGCAGGTCGGCATTGTCGGGCGCCAGCTCCACCGCCTTGGCGATATCGTCCTGCGCGCGAGCGAGCTGCCGCTCTTCCAGCGCGAGCGCGGACGAGAGATACCAGGCGAGCGGATCCTGCGGCACGAGCGCCAGCGCCTTGTCGACATCGGCGCGCGCGGCCGCCTTGTCGCCGAGCGCTTTCACGGCGCGGGCGCGGTCGAGATGGACCTCGCCGCGCATCTCCTCGGTCAGCGCGGTGGAGGCGAGCGCCGAATCGAACGCTGACCGCGCCCTGGCCGCATTGCCGACCGCAAGCCAGGCATTGCCCGCCTGGACGCGGAAATCGGCGCCGCGCGGATCGCGGTTGATCTCGGCCTCCGACGCCGCCTGCTCGAAGGCGGTCGCCGCCGGCTCCCAGCGTTCCAGCCCCGAATAAGCGAGGCCCAGGCACTGGCGGGCGAAGAGGCCGCCGCCGCGCACCAGCCACTCGTTGGCGGAGGTCACCGCACCCTCGGGGTTCGCCTTGGCGAGATCGGCGCAGCGGCGATACTGCTCCTCGTCGGACGCGTGCACCGCCTGCGGCTGCGCCGTCGCCGCGCTCGGCACCTCGGTCTTGGGCCGCGGCGCGGGCTCTTCGAGCATGGGATCGGTCATCGGCACCCGCGGATTGGGGCCGACCGACTGGAGAAGGGCGAGGGCAAGAAGAATCATGGCTGCTCCGGCAGGGCTTCCAGCGTCGCGATGAGGAGGGCGATGTCCTGCGGGCGCGACAGGCGATGGTCGCCGTCCTTGATCAACAGCGTCTGCACGTCGGCTGAACGGACGAGCTTGGCGAGCTCCAGCGCATAGGCCCAAGGCACGTCGGGATCGCGCTGGCCGTGGAGCAGCCGCACCGGTGCGTCGATGCCGATCGGCGCATGGAGCAGGCGCAGCGCCTCGCCGCTCTGCCAGAATGCGCGCGTGGTGACGGTCGGCTGGTCGGAATAGATGGAGGGTTGCGCGAGCCGCCCTTCGGACAGGATCGTCATCTTCTGATCCTGGGTGAAGCCCCAGGAGGTGAAATCGGGCGCCGCAGCGATGCCGACCAGCCCCGCGATCCGCTCCGGCCGCGCCAGCGCCGCGTGGAGCATCATCCACCCGCCCATCGACGATCCGACGAGAATCACCGGCCCTTCGACAACCTGGTCGATCAGCGCCAGCACGTCGTCGCGCCAGCCCTCTGCCGTCTGCATCTCGAAATCGCCCGGGCTGACCCCACACCCTCCATAATCGAAGCGCAGGAACGCGCGGCCCGTCTCCCCCGCCCACGCATCGAGCGCGATCGCCTTGCCTCCCTCCATGTCCGACGCATAGCCCGGCAGAAACACCACCGCCGGCCCCCGCCCGCCGCGCTGGCGATAGGCGATGCGCCGGCCTGGCGCGACGTCGAGATATTGCGGTTCGGTCATCGGGGCTCATCGGTTGGGGGTTGCTTGCGATCACCGCCTAGCATGGCGCTTGCGCAATTGGCAGCGCCCCGCCGCGCGCATAGCACCGTGGGGACTGGAGCATCGCTGGCGGGATCGCTACATGCGCTCGCTATGACGCAGCATTTCAGGATCACGCTTCCCGACGGCTCGGTGCGGGAGATGCCCGAGGGGAGCACGCCCGCGGATGTCGCCGCGGCGATCGGCCCGGGGCTGGCGAAGGCCGCGATCGCGGCGCGGGTGGACGGCGAGCTGCGCGACATCACCCGCCCGTTCGAAGGCGATTCCGCGCTCGCTTTGGTCACCAGCCGCGACGAGAAGGACGCGCTGGAGCTTGCCCGCCACGATTATGCGCATGTGCTGGCGGAAGCGGTGCAGGACCTCTTTCCCGGCACGCAGATCACCTTCGGCCCGTCGACGGACGACGGCTTCTATTATGATTTCGCGCCCAATCCCGAACGCGGCCCCTTCACCGAGGAGGATCTGCCCGCAATCGAGGAGGCGATGCGCCGCGTCATCGCGCGCGACGAGCCGCTGATCCGCGAAGTGTGGAGCCGCGCGGACCTCATCGCGCGCTGGCAGCAGCAGGGCGAGACGTTCAAGGCCGAATGGGCGGCCGAACTTCCCGAGGGCGAGGAGCTGACCGTCTATCGCGCCGGCAAGGGCGAGGACGCATGGCTCGACATGTGCCGCGGCCCGCACCTCGCCTCCACCGGCAAGCTCGCGCCGGACGCGTTCAAGCTGACGCGCGTGTCGGGCGCCTATTGGCGCGGCGACCAGAAGAACGCGATGCTGAGCCGCATCTACGGCACCGGCTGGCTCAACAAGAAGCAGCTCGACGCGCATCTCCTGAAGCTGGAGGAGGCCGCCAAGCGCGATCATCGCAAGCTCGGACAGGAAATGGACCTGTTCCACCTCCAGCAGGAAGCGCACGGCAGTGTCTTCTGGCATCCCAAGGGCTATGTCATCTGGCGCGAGCTGGAGGCCTATATGCGCCGCGCGATCGACGGCGCGGGCTACAAGGAGGTCAAGACGCCGCAGGTGATGGACGCGCGCCAATGGGAGCAGTCCGGCCACTGGGGCAAGTATCGCGAGAATATGTTCGTCATTCCGGACGAGGTGCCCAACGTCGAGGATGAGGGACCGATCGTCTCGAACGATGCCGACTGGATGGCGCTGAAGCCGATGAACTGCCCGGCGCACGTCCTGATCTTCCGCCAGGGGATCAAGTCGTACCGCGATCTCCCCTTGCGCTTCTACGAGAACGGCTGCTGCCACCGCAACGAGCCGCACGGCGCGCTCCACGGGCTGATGCGCGTCCGCCAGTTCACCCAGGACGACGCGCATATCTTCTGCCGCGAGGACCAGATCGTCGACGAGGTGCGCGCCTTCTGCAAGCTTGCTGACCGCATCTACCGCGATTTCGGCTTCAGCTATGCGATCAAGCTCGCGCTGCGGCCCGAAAAGCGCTTCGGCACCGAGGAGATGTGGGATCTCTCGGAAGCCGAGCTTCGCGACGCGGTGGTCGCCGCGGGCCTCGCCACCGAGGACTATGGCTGGGAGGAGCTTCCCGGCGAAGGCGCCTTCTACGCGCCGAAGCTGGAATGGCATCTGACCGACGCGATCGGGCGGACGTGGCAGGTCGGCACCATCCAGTCGGACCGCGTGCTGCCCGACCGTCTCGACGCCAGCTATGTCGGCGAGGATGGCGAGCGGCATCGGCCGATCATGCTCCACCGCGCGATCTTCGGTTCCTACGAACGGTTCATCGGCATCCTCATCGAGCATTTCGCCGGGCGGCTGCCGATGTGGCTGGCGCCGGTGCAGGCGGTGGTCGCGACGATCGTCTCCGATGCCGACGATTATGCGCGGGAGGTGGTCGCCAAGCTCGCCGCCGCGGGGCTGCGCGTCGAGGCCGACACGCGCAACGAGAAGATCAACTACAAGGTGCGCGAGCACAGCCTAGCCAAGGTGCCGGCGCTGCTGGTGGTCGGCAAGCGCGAGGCGGAGGAGGGCACCGTCGCGCTACGCCGCCTGGGCGATCAGCGTCAGGAAGTGATCGCGGTGGACGAGTTGATTGCCCGGCTGAAGGCCGAAGCGACGCCGCCCGATCTCGCCTGACATGGCGCTCGTCCGCCCCGGTAGCGAGATCGCGCGGGAGCGGGGCGCGCGCCACGTCGGCCGCCACCGGCACGAACAGGCCTATGCCGCGCTGGTGCTGCGCGGCGGCTATGTCGAGAGCGGCGATCGCGGGCGTTTTCGCGTTGGCGCGGGCGATGTCCTGTTCCACGGCCCGTTCGAGGCGCATCAGGACGATTTCGGCGGCGAGGGCGCGGACATATTGAACCTGGCGATGCCGTTCGCCGTGACCGCATCGTCGGCGCGCGTCGCCGATCCCGACGCGGTCATGCGGACCGCCGAGCGCGATCCCCTGGAGGCCGCGCATGTGCTGACGGCTGGGCTGCAACCCGGGCCGGAAGCGAGCTCGGACTGGCCCGATTTCCTCGCTGCCGCTCTGATTGAGGACTCGGTGCCGCAGCTTTGCGTATGGGCCGACGCCCATGGCCTCGATCATGCGACCGTCAGCCGCGGCTTCCGTTTCGCCTATGGCGTTTCGCC
Organism: Allosphingosinicella indica; assembly: GCF_900177405.1. Lineage (NCBI taxonomy): Bacteria > Pseudomonadati > Pseudomonadota > Alphaproteobacteria > Sphingomonadales > Sphingomicrobiaceae > Allosphingosinicella > Allosphingosinicella indica. The sequence goes on from NZ_LT840185.1 coordinate 1,277,816, forward strand.
GCGGCGCTACCGGCTGGAGCAGCGCGCGCGCCGTGCCGCGATCGCGATCCGCGGCGGCAGCGAGCCTCTCGCTCAGATCGCCACCGGGCACGGCTTTGCCGATCAGCCGCACATGACGCGGGCGCTCGGCCGCCTGTTCGGCCGATCGCCGCGCGCGTTTCGCGAGGTCAATTAGGTTCAAGAGCACGCGGCGCGGAGAGGCTATCCGGACGCAATGAACCGCCGCACCTTCCTTTCCGCCGCCACCGCGCTTGCCGCGCTTTCTACCTTCCCTGCCGTGGCCGCGCCCGCGATCCGCACACGCTGGAACGTGACCGGATCGGAAGGATTCGACGCGATCGCCTTCTTGGGGCCGCTGTCGGGCCGCTCGCTCTACATGGACTATTATGCCGACGACGTCGCCGCATTCGCGCCGCGCCTGCCCGCTGCGATCCGCGCCGATGTCCCCAAACTCACCGACGAAGCGGACGGATCGCCGTTCGGGTTGCTCTGGCCGAGTCTCGCGAACCTGCTGAGTGTCGCGCGGCTCGATTCGATCGATGCGGTCATCGCCACCCTGGCCAATCTCGACGGGCTGGTACGGCCGGGCATCGAGGGCGATGTCCCCGAATGGCCGTGGCTGACGGCGAATGCTGCGCGCCTGCGCGCGGTGTTCGTGGCGATGCGTGCGGCGAGCTTTTCCGATTTCCGCCGCAAGCGGCTTGGCATGGCATTCGATGCGCGGCGCACCGAGGTCGCCAACGCCTTGTCCCGCTACGACGTCATCAATTGGCAGGAGAAATTGACCGGCCGCACCTTCGATCCGATGATCAACGTCGTCCTGCTCGCCTTCTCCAAGCCGCACGGCGCCAAGATGCGGGGTCAGACTTTTCTGCAGGCAGCGGATTACGATACCGCCACCACCGTCCGTATCGCCGCGCACGAGATGCTGCACCCGCCGATCCCGATGAAGGGCCGCGTCGCCACCGCGGCACTGGCGGTGCTGGCGAAGGATCCGCTGATCCCGCGGATCGTCCGCGATCACGATCCCCAATGGGGCTACACCACGCTGGAAGGCATGCTCAACGAGGACATCGCCCAGGCATTGGACCAGATTATCAGCGAGCAATTGGGCGTGGCGCGCGTTGCCGCCGATCGCTGGACCAGGGCGGACGACGGCATCCATGTCCTCGCAGCGGGTCTCTACGGCCTTCTCGGCGACGACAATTGGGCGAAAACAGGCGGCGATATTGAAGCGTGGATCGATCGCGCGACCGCGTCCGGCCGGCTCGCACCCGCCTCCCTACATGCCACCGCGGCGCGGGTGCTGAATCGCCCGGCGGACAGGCTGTGGCCGGTGCCGGCGGCGTAAGCGGCCGCGACGCTGCGGCCACATCGCGCGACAAAAGCGGCGGCGCTTTGGGCGGGCATCTTTCAATCGGCCCGCACAAGCATTAGGTGGGCGGCTGGAAGACCACGGCTAACAGGAGAAGCCCCCATACGTCCCCCTCTCAACCGGCGTCCGCAGATGCCGCCGATGAACGGCCCCCGCTTCAACGAATTCATCCAGTCGCCGAAGGTCCGCGTGATCGACGATCAGGGCGAGAATCTGGGTGTGATGCTCACCGCCGAGGCGATCGAGCAGGCGGCCGAAGTGGGATTGGACCTGGTTGAGGTATCGCCGAACGCGGATCCGCCCGTCGCCAAGTTCCTGGATGTGGGCAAATTCAAATATGAGGCGCAGAAGAAGGCGAACCTTGCCCGCAAGACCCAGAGGACGCAGGAGATCAAGGAGATCAAGATGCGTCCCAACATCGACGATCATGACTATGATACGAAGATGAAGAAGGTCTTCGCCTTCATCGAAGAGGGCGACAAGGTGAAGGTCACCCTGCGCTTCCGCGGCCGTGAGCTGGCGCATGGCGAGCTTGGCATGCGCCTCCTCCAGCGCGTGCAGGCCGATGTCATCGAGCAGGCGAAGGTCGAGCAGCACCCGCGCATGGAAGGCCGCCAGATGCTGATGGTGCTGGCGCCCAAGTAACGCCGCGCGCCAATTGCTGAAGATCAGGGAAATGGGGCTGGCGATCGCCGGCCCTTTTTCTTTGGCGACACCCGGCCTTTCATAAGCATACCGGGCACAAGCGTCCCGTGCGCCCGCTTTCCGTAAGGGCAACTTGCCAGCGCCGGTTTCTCACGCGTTGCATTGCGCAACTCATTTGTTGCGCAAATGCAATATGGCGGCCGAAAGCATCGTAAAACTGCGGTTTTTCGGTTGGCTGGTGCGGCGCGATTGCGATAGCTGTTGCCCTAAAGAAACAAACGTTTCGGGGAGAGGGGAACATGAAAAAGCACGCATGGCTCATGTCGGCCGGCATTTTTGCGCTGGCGATGCCTGCCCACGCGCAGGACAATACCCAGCCGCAGCCCGAAGCGAGTCCGGTCGAAGCCGGCCAGGTCCAGGCGGACGCCGCTCCGTCCGACAATTACGGCGGCCAGGAAATCATCGTCACCGCGCAGGGCCGCGCGCAGGCGCTGCAGGACGTGCCGATCGCGGTGAACGTCGTGAACGCGCAGTCGCTGCAGAACTCCGGTGCCAATGATATCCGCCAGCTCAATCAGCTCGCGCCGTCGCTGCTCGTGTCGTCGACCGGTTCGGAAGCCAATGGCTCGGCGCGTATCCGCGGCATCGGCACGGTCGGCGACAACCCCGGCCTCGAATCCTCGGTCGCGGTGTTCATCGACGGCGTCTATCGCTCGCGTTCGGGCATCGGCCTCAACGAGCTCGGCGAGATCGAGCGGATCGAAGTGCTGCGCGGCCCGCAGGGCACGCTGTTCGGCCGCAACGCGTCCGCCGGCCTCATCAACATCATCTCCAAGAAGCCCTCGTTCGAGAACGAAGGCTATGCGGAGGCGACCTACGGCAATTATGATTACATCCGCCTCGGTGGCGGCGTCACCGGCCCGATCGGCGACAGCGGCCTCGCCTATCGCTTCGACGGCGTCTACGTCGAGCGCGACGGCTTCTACCGCAACGTCACGCAGAGCGGCAACGAGCGCCGGGTCAACGACCGCGACCGCTATTTCGTCCGCGGCCAGCTTCTCTACGAGCCCAACGACCTGCTCTCGGTCCGCCTGATAGGCGATTATTCCAAGCGCGACGAGAGCTGCTGCGGCGCGGTCTACGTCTCGACCCGCGAGACCTTCGATCCGACGCCGGGCGTCCCCGGCGATTTCGCGACCAACCCGACCAATCGCATCGTCACCATCCTGCGCGATCTCGGCGGCGTGCTGCCCAGCGCGGGTGACCCCTACAACCGCCAGATCGCGCTCTCGCCGAACCGTACCTATCGCAACGACACCGAGGATTACGGCATCTCGCTGCAGGCCGATTATGATTTCGGTGGCGCGACGCTCACCTCGATCACCGGCTATCGCTATTACAAATCGGGCGGCGCCGGCGACTTCGATTATGGCAATGTCGACATCGCCTACCGCGCCGACGACGGCAACGCGTCGCGCCGCTTCCGCACCTTCAGCCAGGAGCTGAGGCTGCAGGGCACCGCGTTCGACGACAAGTTCGACTGGCTGGTGGGCGCCTATTTCGCCGACGAGAACCTCCGCCTGCTCGACAATTTCAAGTTCGGCACGCAGTACGGCGCCTTCGCCGCTTGCCGCGCCATCGCCGGTTCCGCGCAGCAGCCGAGCCCGCTGTTCGCCTTCCGTCAGGCCGGCGCGCCGGGCTGCCTCAGCCCCACCGGCCGCGCGATCGTCCAAGGCCTCGTCCCCGGCACGACGCCAGCGTTCGGCGCCGCGACGCCGCTGATCCTCGCCGGGCTCGATCGCCTGAGCCAGGTTAACGATGTCGGCGACAATCGCGCCTTCTACGGTCAGAAGAGCCAGAACTACGCCTTCTTCACCCACAACATCATCAACATCACCGAGCGGCTCAGCCTGACGCTCGGCGCGCGCTACACCAACGAGACCAAGAAATTCCGCGCCGATTTCGACAATAACAACACGATCTGTCCGCAGCAGCAGGCCGCGCTCGGCCCGCTGCTCGCCAACCCGGCGCTCGCGGCTACCGCAGGCGGCATCATCACCTTGTCGTGCGTCGGCAACTCGAGCTCGACGCTCAACGCGCTCGATCTCCGGAGCAAGCGTGACGAGGACGAGCTGACCGGGACCGCCGTCCTCTCGATGAAGGCGACCGACAGGCTGCTGACCTACGCCAGCTATTCGAAGGGCTACAAGGCGGGCGGCTTCAACCTCGACCGCTCGGAACTCGGCGGGCCGAACGGTGTCTTCTCGCCGCGCACCAATGCCGATGCCGACGGGTTGCAGTTCGAGCCGGAGAAGGTCGACGCCTACGAGCTCGGCTTCAAATGGTCGGGGCGCGGCTTCACGCTCAACGGCGCGATCTTCCGGCAGGATTTCCGTAACTTCCAGCTCAACACCTTCAACGGCTCGATCTTCGTGGTGCAGAACATCTCGTCCTGCGCCGACGATCTGAACGGCGGCGACACCGACAACAGCCGTGCGACGGGCATCTGCGCCGGCAAGGTGAAGCCGGGCGTCCGCTCCAGCGGCTTCGAGCTGGAAGGCGCGATGTACCCGCATGACGATATCGTCATCACCGCGGGCTACACCTATGCCAACACGCGCTACCGGCGTAACCTCGTCGGCAGCTCGTCGGGCGAGGCGCTCGATCCCGCGCTCTTCCTGCTCGCCGGCGATCAGCTCTCGAACGCGCCGAAGAACGTGATCACCGCGTCCCTCACCTGGACGCCGCCGATCGGCGGATCGGGCCTCTCCGGCCTGTTCTACGTCGATACCCGCGCGACCTCCGACTACAACACCGGCTCCGATCTGTTCCCCGAAAAGGAGCAGGACGGTTACGTGCTGGTCAACGCCCGCGTCGGCGTCCGCGGCGCAGACTCGCGCTGGTCGCTCGAATTCTGGGGCCAGAACATCTTCAACGAAAAGTATCAGCAGGTGGCGTTCAACACGCCGTTCCAGGGCGCCGGCACGGTGGCCCAGGTCCAGGCGTTCGGCGCGACCGGCGGGTTCGCTTCGGCGCAGCAGCTCTTCTCGAGCTACCTCGCCGAGCCGCGCACCTACGGCGTGACGTTGCGCACCCGCTTCTAACGGATAAGGGGAGGGAAAAACGGGCTCCGGCGGAAACGCCGGGACCCGTTTTCTTGTCCGGGGTTCAGCCGCGCGGCCCGAGCAGGATGACGGCCGCGCCAGCAAGGCAGAGCGAAGCGCCGATCAGATCCCAGCGATCGGGCACTGCGCCTTCGACCGCCCACAACCACACCAGCGCCGCGGCGATATAGACGCCGCCATAGGCGGCATAGGCGCGGCCCGCATGGTCAGCCTCGACGAAGGTGAGCAGCCAGGCGAAGAGCGCGAGCGCGGCGAGGCCGGGCAGCACCCACCACGCGCTCTTGCCCAGCCGCAGCCACGCCCAGAAGGCGAAGCAGCCGGCGATCTCCGCCAGCGCGGCGCCGGCATAAGCAAGGATTGTCGGCATCGCCGGCCGCTCAGGCGTCGGCCAGCGCCTTCGCCTTGGCGATCTTCTCGCGCCAGACGAGCGGGGCGAGATGGTGGACGTTCTCGCCCGCCGCATCGACCGCGACGGTGACGGGGAAGTCCTGCACCTCGAACTCGTAGATCGCCTCCATGCCGAGATCAGCGAAGCCGACGACCTTCGATCCCTTGATCGCGCGCGCGACGAGATAGGCGGCGCCGCCCACCGCCATCAGATAGGCGGACTTATGGTCGCGGATCGCCTCAGTCGCGGCCGGCCCGCGCTCGGCCTTGCCGACCATCGCCAGCAGCCCCTGCTCGAGCATCATGCGGGTGAACTTGTCCATCCGCGTCGCGGTGGTGGGGCCGGCGGGGCCAACCACTTCCTCGCCCACCGGATCGACCGGCCCGACATAATAAATGACGCGGCCCGCGAAATCGACCGGCAGCGGCTCACCCCGGTCGAGCATGTCCTTGATCCGTTTGTGCGCGGCATCGCGGCCGGTGAGCATCTTGCCGCTCAGCAGCAGCCGGTCGCCATGCGTCCAGCTCTGCACCACCTCGGGCGTCAGCGTGTCGAGATCGACGCGCTTGGCGGCCTTGTCGGGGGTCCAATTGACCTCCGGCCAGTCGGAAAGGTTGGGCGTCTCCAGATAGGCCGGACCGGAGCCATCGAGCGTGAAATGGGCGTGGCGGGTCGCAGCGCAATTGGGGATCATCGCCACCGGCTTGGATGCCGCATGGGTCGGCCAGTCGAGGATCTTGACGTCGAGGATGGTCGAGAGCCCGCCCAGCCCCTGCGCGCCGATGCCGAGATCGTTGACCTTGTCGAACAGCTCGATGCGCAGCTCCTCGATCTTCGACGACGGGCCGCGCTGCTTCAGTTGCGCCATGTCGATCGCGCCCATCAGGCTTTCCTTGGCGAGAAGCATCGCTTTCTCCGCGGTGCCGCCGATGCCGATGCCCAGCATCCCCGGCGGGCACCAGCCGGCGCCCATCTGCGGCACCATCTCCAGCACCCAGTCTACGATCGAGTCCGACGGGTTCAGCATCTTGAACTTCGACTTGTTCTCGCTGCCGCCGCCCTTCGCCGCGACGTCGATATGCACCTTGCCGCCCGGCACCATCTCGAGGTGAAGGACGGAAGGGGTATTGTCCTTGGTGTTGACGCGGCCGAAGGCGGGATCGGCGAGGATCGAGGCGCGCAGGGGATTTTCGGGATTGCGATAGGCGCGGCGCACGCCTTCATCGATCACCTGCTGGAGCGACCGGTCGCCTTCCAGCCGGCAGTCCTGCCCCCATTTGACGAACACGGTGACGATTCCCGTGTCCTGACAGATCGGCCGGTGCCCCTCGGCGCACATCCGGCTGTTGGTCAGGATCTGCGCGATCGCATCCTTCGCCGCCGGGCTTTCCTCGGCCGCATAAGCATCGCCCAGCGCGCGGATATAATCCATCGGGTGATAGTAGCTGATGAACTGCAGCGCATCGGCGACGCTCTCGATAAGGTCGTCCGGGCGAATGGTGGTGGTCACGTCGCTGTCCCCGTTCCTGAAATCCCGAAGTCCCGTTACGCGCTTTGCCGCGTGCGTCCAATCAGGCGCAGCGATCCGCGGCGGGCTTCCCCGCGATCCGATCGCGTGTCCAAGCGACCAGCTCGCGCGGGAAGGGCGAATCCGCCGCCAGCAACGAAAGGTGATCGCGGCCGGCATAGCGGCGATAGTCGATCGGCTGTCCGGCCCGGCAACGCGCCGCGACGTAGCCGTCCTGGATGGCGGGGAGAACGAGATCGTCCGCCTCGCCCTGCGCGATGAGCAAAGGTGCGGCGACGCCACCCGTGGGGACGTTCTCGGCGAGCCTCGCCCCTAGCGGTCCCTCGCGCGGCGGGCGGGTGAAGATGGGCCCCACGAGCAATGCCTCGATTGCGGGGATGATCACCTCGCGCCCGCCCACGCAGCGATTGGCGATCGCGCGAACCAGCATGCGGTCCGCGCCATAATCGGCCGGCCGCACCTCCGGATAAGCAGCGGCGTAGCGCGTGACGACATAAGCGGACACGATCTTGCCGAACACATTGTCGGCGGATGCGGTGAACAGCGCGGGGAGATCGCTCGCCGGCGCCATCGCCGCGACCCCGGCGAGCGGCACGTCGGGCGCATAAGCGCTGGCGCCCGTCCACAGCGCGGAATGGCCACCCTGCGAATGGCCCCAGACGATCGTCTGCGTGCCGAGGTGGGCCTCGGGGATCTGGCGGGCGGCGCGGACCGCGTCCAGCACGCCGCGCGCCGCTTCCTCGCCGACCAGATAGGCATGGCCGCCGCCGGTCCCCAGCCCGACATAATCGCTGGCAACATAGGCCCAGCCGTTGCCGATTACCGCGCCCACCGCGGGCACGTTCTGGAAGGGATCGACGAGCCGAGAGGGCGCGCAGCCCTGCGCGATGCCGGTGGTGCCGTGCGCCCAGGCGATCGTCGGACGCGGCCCGGCAGACGGCGCGCGCGGCACCACCACCAGCCCGCTCGCCACCGCCGGCGTGCCGTCCGCACGTGTCGTCGCATAGAGGATCCGCCATCCTTGTGCGCGCGACGATACGTTGCGGCTGAAAGGCTCGGCCCGGATCAGTCGTCCGGGCGGGCCGATGGCACTCGACGGAGGTTCGTAGAAGGGGTCCGCGGGCGCCGGCCGCGTCGACCAGAGCGCCGCCAGCACGATCGTCGCCGCCAGCAGCAGCACCGAGACCAGCCTTCGCCGATTTCTCAGGTTGATGGAGGCCATCGCGACATCCCCCTTGCCCGCCGCCATCTTGCCACGGTCGGGCGCGAAGCGCGAGCCGTCAGGCGAGGCTCTTGTAGAAGAATGTGGTGGCGCAGTGGGTGCCGTCGGGCATCAGGGCAAAGTGCGGCACCGCGCCGACGCGGGTCCAGCCGGTGCGTTCGTAGAGCCGTTCCGCTTCCGGCGTCGCGGTGTCTAGGACGAGGAGCGTGCGCCCGCGGGCGAGCGCTTCGGCTTCCGCCGCCGCCATCAGCCGGGCGCCGATGCCGCGGCACCGCGCGCTGCGCCGAACAAGCACCTTGCCGAGATCGGCGCGATGCGGCTGGTTCTCCGCCTGCGCGAGGCTGAGCACGGCGGTGCCGAGGATCGCGCCCGCCTCTTCCGCCACGATCAGCACGCGCCGCTCCGCCGCGACGCTGGCGGCGATGCTGCGCCAGAATTCTTCGGCGCGCGCCTGGTCGAGCGGGGCGAGAAAGCCTACCGAGGCGCCGCCCTCCACGCTGTCGATCAGCACTTCGCCGAGGTGGGGCACGGCCTCTGCCGCGGCGTGGCCATCGAGCGTGCGGATCGCGACGGAGGACATGGCGATGTCTTACCGTCGCCCGATGCCCTCGCCCAGCAGCGGTGATCTTTTCACATGCGCTCAGTCGCGGTCTGGTGCGCCGCCCGGAAAATAGGCGCGCCACGGCCGCGCCTCGTCGATCGCGCGGGCGAAGGCGGACCGCGCCATCAACCGCGCGCGATAGGCGGCGACATTTGGGAAGCGCCCGTCCATCGGGTGGCTCCAGTCGGCATAGAAGAGCTGCGGCCCGGCCGAGACGTCGGCGAGGCTGAAGTCGCCCGCCGCCCATTCGCGATCCGCCATATGTGCGTCGAGCCAGGCATAGGCCTTGTCGAGCGCCGCGCGCGCATCCTTGACGGCGATGGGATCACGGTCCGCCTCGGCGCGCATGTGATCGAAGACGATCCGCTGCTGCGGCGTCGCGACATAATTGTCGAAAAAGCGGTCGAGCGTGCGCACCTCCAGCGCCGCATCGGGATCGTCCGGGATCAGCGGCACCGGCCCGCGATGATGGATGTGGAGATATTCGACGATGCTCGTCGCCTCGGGCACCACCCGCCCGCCCTCGCGCAGCACGGGGAACTTGCCGATCGGCCAGATCGCCGCCAGCTCCGCCTGCGCCGCATTGCCCGGCTCCAGCATCCTCAGCGCGAACGGGATGCCGTTCTCGTAGAAAGCGGTGATCGCCTTCTGGCAGTAGGAGGAGAAGGGGTGGGCGAAAAGCTCTATGGTCATGACTGGTTTTCGTATCCCGCTACAAACCACCACCGATATCATGGACTTTTGGGCAAATCCCGCCGCGAAAGCCTGATCGAGCAGGCCAAGCATAACCGCAGCCCATGCACGGCCGGCGTGCTTACGATCGCTGGTCAGTCCATTGCCTCAGTTGTGGATGCGCTCCTGCGAACGCCCCGACACACGCCTTGGCCACTCGACGGTGGGTCGCCAAAGGATGCAAGATTGGGGCGCGGAAAGGCGCACAATTTCGTCCAAAAAGCGCGAATGATGTGTCATGCTGTGTTAAATGGGTGGCACGATGTCGCCTGCAAACTTGGCTGGCTGAGGCGCGCTTTCCGATGTGGGACGATCGGCACACGCATTGCGAAATTGAACTGTCGGAATCTAAGGCGACCCCGCGAGCTGATGACACCGCGGAGCCCGACTGCGAGGCAGGGCCGCGGGCCGGCGACCGCAAAAGTCGCCCCGTATCAACGCGAAACTTCCACCGGGCACGACCGGCTTTGAAGCCGCACCGGCTCAAACCCGGATTGTATTGATCGCGAGCGTCATTTCGCGCGTCCGCCCTTCAGCTCGATCCACACCGGCGCGTGGTCGCTGGCTTTGGTCCAGCCGCGCACATCGCGGTCCACCCCCGCCGCTTTCAGGCGCTTGGCGAGTTTCGGCGCCAGCATGAGATGATCAATCCGCAGGCCCGCGTCGCGCTGATAGGCTTGCCGGAAATAATCCCAGAATGTGTAGATCGTCGCGCCGGGATGCAGCGATCGGAGTGCGTCCTTCCAGCCCTGCTTTTCGAGCGCCGCGAACGCCGCGCGCACCGGCTCGACATAGAGCGCGTCTTCGGTCCAGCGCTCGGGCTTATAGACGTCGGCGGGCGTGGGGATGATGTTGAAGTCGCCCGCCAGCACCGCCGGCACGTCGGCAGCAATCAGCTCCCTCGCGTGGGCCAGCAGCCGGTCGATCCACGCCAGCTTGTAGTCGAATTTCGGGCCGGGGCGCGGATTGCCGTTGGGGAGGTAGAGACAGCCGATAAGTATGCCGGCGACCGCGGCTTCGAGATAGCGGCTCTGGCCGTCGTCCGTTCCCGGCAGTCCGCGGCGCGTTTCGTGGATCGCGCCGACGCGGCTCAGGATCGCGACGCCGTTCCAGCGCGGCTGGCCGTACCAGACCGCGTCATAGCCGAGCGCCGCGATCGCCGCTTCGGGGAAGCGTTCGTCGGGGCTTTTCAGCTCTTGCAGGCAGACGATGTCGGGCGTCGTCTCTTCCAGCCACCGCAGCAGCACGGGGAGCCGCCCGTTGACGCCGTTGACGTTGAAACTCGCAATCCGCACGGGCCACCTCGATCGCCGGCTTCAGCCTATCGAGCGCAACGCGCGGCGTCGAACCCGGGGCGCAGGCGAAGCGCCGCAGAGAGTAAATAGAGGCGGGGTGGGAAACGCTGGTGCCGCTTAGGTGACTCGAACACCTGACCCCATCATTACGAATGATGTGCTCTACCAGCTGAGCTAAAGCGGCTTGCCGATCCGGCGTGCGCGGGGCCTTATCAGCGCGCTTGGGGGAAGACAAGCGGGCGCGGCCGGGCGGGCGCGGCGGCCGCGCGCGCCGCGCTTTCGCCCGCGCGCTCCGCAGCCAGAACTTAACCCAATTTCAACCATGCCGCGTGCATCGTCCGCCCTCGAAAAGACAGGGGCGTCACTTTGGACAGGGCGGGAATGGACAGCTATCGGGCGTTCGAGGACGGCGTCGGCGCGGATTATCCCGCAGACGACGAGCCGGTCATGGACGCGCCGCCCGCGATCGGGCTGGACGAGCGCCGGATGCACGTGCGCGCCTATAATTATTGGGTCTCGCTGCTCGGCGGTCGCGCCTACCCTTCGATCCAGGACGTCGATCCCGCCGGCATCGACGATTTCGGGCCGCACAGCGTACTGCTCGATTTCTCGGCGGGCAGCGACGATCCCGCGATCGCCTTCGTCGGCGCGGACCTGCGCCGCGAGTGTGGGCTCGATCACGACATCGCCTTTATCAGCGAGGTGCCGCCGCGCTCTTTGCTGTCGCGGCTCACCGATCATTATCTCCAGATCATCGCCAATTGCGCGCCGATCGGCTTCGAGGCCGAGTTCGTCGGCCAGCGCGGGCTCAACACCATGTATCGCGGCATATTGATGCCATTGTCCTCGGACGGCGACACGATCGATTTCATCTATGGCGTGATTAACTGGAAGGAGTCCGCCGACAGCGCGACTGCCGATGCGCTGGCACGCGAGATCGAACGCGCCGCGCCGACGATGCCGCCGCAGGCCGCGGTTCCCGTCTGGGCCGATGGGCCGAGCGCCGAGAGTGCGTCCGCGCCGCACGTGCCGCCCGTAGATCTCATCGATCAGGGGCTCGAACTGGGCGTTGATCGCGATGCCACCGGGTTCGCCTTCTCGCTCTCCGACGACGCGGGCCTTGCCGATCGGCTGGCGGCGGCGCGCGATTGCGCCGATGCCGCCGCGGGCGCCGATGCGCGCAGCCGCGCCGCGCTCTATGAAACGCTCGCGCTCGCGCATGATTTCGCCATCGCCGCCGATGCCGCGCCCGACGATTATGCCGAGCTGCTCGACGATGCGGGCATCGCCGCGCAGGCGCGCGCGCCGATGACGCCGGTGGTCAAGCTCGTCTTCGGCGTGGGCTACGACAAGGCGCGCGTCACCGAATATGCCGCCGCGCTGAGCTATGCCAGGCGCGAGGGCGTCGCGAGCGGCGGTTTCTCCGCATTCCTCGCCTCGCACCCCGGCGGCCTCAAGGCGCTGGTGGCCGAGGAACGGCGCCACCGCCGCCCCGCTGCGGCCCCGGATCGCAGCTCCCGCGCGCGCGCGACGTTGCGCACCGCCAAGCCGCTCGCCTTCGTAGATATCGACACCGGCGCGGAGGAATTCGTGCTGCTCGTCGCGCGGCGTGAGGGCGATGGCCGGCTCGCCGTCATTGCGCCGGTCGCGGGCGACGAAGCGCTGGTCGATCGCGCCATCCGCAAAGCCGCCTGACAGCAGCGTCAATCGCCGCTGCGCCAGCCTTGCCGCCCCCCGATGCCCGGCCTATAGCCCCGCCGATAACAAGCGGCCGGCTTGTCACGCCGCCCGTGCCCGGGGAGCTAGATGATGTCAGCCGACAGCATGGAAGCGGATAGCGCCGCTGACCTGCCCTATATCGATGCCTTGAGCGACGCGCTGGTTCACGGCGCGCTCCCCGGCGAGATCGCCGGCTTCGACACGCAAGATGCGCGCGAGGCCGCACGCTTCGTTTCCGCCTGCGCCGAGCGGCGCCCCGCGGGGATCGCGCTCGTCCGGCTCGAATCGCTCGGCGGCAAGGTCGGCGAGCGGATGATGCGCATCTGCATCGTCAACGATGACATGCCCTTCCTGGTCGATTCGGTCGCCAATGCGATCACCCAGCACGGCCTCATCATCCACCGGCTGCTCCACCCGGTCGTCTGCGCCAAGCGCGACGAGAAGCAGGCGCTCCAGTCGATCGAGCCGACCTACGATGGCTGCCAGCGCGAGTCCCTCATGTATATCGAGGTCGATCGCACCGATGCGCGTGGCCGCCGCGATCTCATCGCCGATCTCCACCGCGTCCTCGCCGACGTGCGCGCCGCGGTGGCCGACTGGAAGGCGCTGCAGGCCAAGATGCGCGCCGACGCCGACCTGATTGAGGACGGCGAGGCCGCCGATCTGCTGCGCTGGTTCGCCGACGGCGCGATGACCCTGCTCGGCTATCATGTCGAACAGCCGACCGGTCAGCCGGTCGAGGCGCTCGGCCTGTTCAAGATCCCCGGCGAGCCGACCGACGAGGGCGGCTGCATGGGCGCGATCCGCTATTTCGAGAACGGCGGCGCGGTGCCGCTGATCGCCAAGGCGGACCGCAAGTCCACCGTCCACCGCCGCGTGCCGCTCGATCTCGTCGTGGTGCCGATCCGCGAGGGCGGCAAGATCACCGGCATCGGCGTTCACGCCGGCCTCTGGACCAGCCAGGCGCTCGGCGCGCCGATCGAAGAGGTCCCGCTGCTCCGCCGCCGGCTGAAGGAGCTGGAGGACGGGCTCGGCTTCGACCGCCGCGGCCATTCGGGCAAGGCGCTGCGCCATGCGATCACCTCGCTGCCGCGCGATCTGCTGGTCAGCCTCGGCGACGATGCGGTCAAGACGCTCGTGCTCACTGCCATGTCGCTGGCGGATCGTCCGCGGCCGACGCTGATCCTGGTGCGCAGCCGCCTCAAGGGCCATCTCTTCGCCTTCGTCTGGCTGCCGCGCGATGAGCTCTCCACGCGCCGCCGCAACGAGATCGGCGACATGATCGAGGCGGCGACCGGCGGGCGTCCGTCGAGCTGGGCGGTCGAATTGGGCGAGGGCGATCTCGCGCTCATCCGCTTCACCTATTACGTCGATCCCGCGTCGCCGACGCCCGACGCGGCGGAGCTCGATCGCCGGCTGGACGAAATGGTTCGCGGCTGGGAGCCGAGCGTCGAAGCGGCACTAGGCGACATCGTCGGCCCGGCGCGCGCCACCCGCTTGGCGCTGAGCTTCGTCGGCGATTTCCCCGACAGCTACCGCACCCGCACGCAGCCCGGCGAGGCGGCGGCGGACGTGATGCGCATCTGCGAGTTGCAGGGCGCCACCGACCGCGACGCGCGTCTCTATCGTCGCGAGGGCGACGCGCCCGATCACCTCCGCCTCAAGACCTATCGCCTGGGCGCGCTCATCCCGCTGTCAGAAGCTGTGCCGGTATTCGAGAATTTCGGCTTCCGCGTGCTCGAGGAAATTCCGACCGCGCTCAATGAGGGCAAGCTCGGCTACATCCACGAGTTTGTGCTCGAGGTGCAGCAGGGCGACGTCGCCGGGCTGCTCGAGCGCGCAGAGCCGATCGAGCGCGCGATCGCCGCGGTGCTGGAGGGCAAGGCGGAGAATGATCCGTTCAACCAGCTCCTCGTCGCCGCCGGGCTGCAATCGCACGAAGTCGTGCTGTTCCGCGCCTGGTTCCGCTACCTCCGCCAGACCGGCCTCGCCTATTCGCAGATCACCGTCGTCGATGCGTTGCGCAGCGCCCCCGCGGTCGCGCGCGGCCTCATCGATCTGTTCGAGGCCGAGCATGATCCCAGGAAGATCGGCAGCGGCGTCGATGGCGCGAAAGCGGCGGAAGCGGCGATCACCGAGGGACTGAGCCATGTCGCGGCGATGGACGACGATCGCATCCTGCGACTGATCCGCGGCGTTGTCGTGGCGACGCTGCGCACCAACGCCTTTGCCGAATCGGGCAAGGAGGCGCTCGCCTTCAAGCTCGAGAGCGCCAACGTCCCCGGCCTTCCCGCCCCCGTGCCATGGCGCGAGATCTGGGTGTACAGCCCGCGCGTTGAGGGCATCCATCTGCGCGGTGGCCCGGTCGCCCGCGGGGGCCTGCGCTGGTCCGACCGCCGCGACGACTTCCGCACCGAGATCCTGGGCCTGATGAAGGCACAGGTCGTCAAGAACGCCGTCATCGTGCCGACCGGCGCCAAGGGCGGCTTCTATCCCAAGCAGCTTCCCTCGCCCGCGGTCGACCGCGAAGCCTGGTTCGAGGAAGGCAAGGAAAGCTACCGGACCTTCATCCGCGCTTTGCTCTCGGTCACCGACAATATCGTCGAGGGCGAGGTGGTGCATCCCGCGGGCGTCACCGTACGCGACGGTGACGATCCCTATTTCGTGGTTGCGGCCGACAAGGGCACGGCGACCTTCTCCGACGTCGCCAATGCGATCGCGGTCGATCGCAAATTCTGGCTCGGCGACGCCTTCGCGTCGGGCGGCAGCCAGGGTTACGACCACAAGGCGATGGGCATCACCGCGCGCGGCGCCTGGGTGTCGGTGCAGCGCCACTTCCTCGAATTGGGCACCGATGTGCAAACCCAGCCGATCACTGTGGTCGGCTGCGGCGACATGTCGGGCGACGTCTTCGGCAACGGCATGCTGCTGTCGAAGGCGCTGAAGGTGATAGCGGCGTTCGATCACCGCCACATCTTCCTCGATCCGAACCCCGATCCGGCCGCGAGCTGGGTCGAGCGCAAGCGGATGTTCGATCTGCCACGCTCGAGCTGGGATGATTATGACAAGGCGCTCATCTCCAAGGGCGGCGGCGTCTTCCCGCGCACCCAGAAGCAGATTCCGCTGACGCCCGAAGTGCAGGCCGCGCTCGACATCGCGGTCGACACGATCGATCCGCTGAGCCTCATCAACGCCATCCTCCGCGCACCCGCGGACCTGCTCTGGTTCGGCGGCATCGGCACCTATGTGAAGGCCAAGGGCCAGAACAATGCCGAGGTCGGCGATCCCAGCAACGATGCGGTGCGCGTCAATGCGGCGGACCTGCGCGTCAAGGCGATCGGCGAGGGCGCGAACCTCGGCGTGACGCAGGCGGGCCGGATCGAATTCTCGCTCGCCGGCGGGCGGATCAACACCGACTTCATCGACAATTCGGCCGGCGTCGATTGCTCGGACAACGAGGTCAACATCAAGATCCCGCTCAACCGCGAGATGGCGGAAGGGCGGCTCGGCTTCGAGGACCGCAACGCCTTCCTCGCCGAGATGACCGACGATGTCGCGGCGGTCGTGCTGGAGGACAACCGCCTCCAGACGCTGGCGCTGTCGATCGCCGAGCGCGGCGGCGCGCGTGCGCTACCGTCGATCGTCCGCGCGATCGAATTGCTCGAGGAAAGCGGCCGCCTCAACCGTCAGGTCGAGGGGCTGGCCGGCAATGAAGAGCTGCTCCGCCGCGGGCAGGAAGATCGCGGCCTCACCCGGCCCGAGCTCGCCGTCGTTCTCTCCAGCACCAAGCTGGAGCTGCAGGCGGCGATCGAGGCGGGCAAGCTGACCGAAGACGCGACGCTGACCCCCGAGCTCTGCGCCGCCTTCCCGGATCGGATGCAGAAGCGGTTCGGCGATGCGATCGTCCAGCACCGCCTGCGCCGCGAGATCATCGCCACCAAGATCGCCAACCGCTTCGTCAACCGGCTGGGCGTCACCGCACCCTTCGCGCTGACCGAGGAGGAGGGCGCCTCACTGGCGCAGGCTTCTGCGGCGTTCGTCGCCGCCGAACGATTGTTCGACATGCGCGCCTTGTGGCGCGAGCTCGACGAAATCCCGCTCTCCGAGCCGGTGCGCGTCGAATTGTTCGACGAGGCATCGAAGGGCCTCCAGCTCCACATCGCCGACATGCTGCGCTGCGTGCCCGCAACGATGAAACTGCAGGAGATCGTCGAGACGCTCGGCCCCGGCATCGCCAAGCTCAACCAGCATGTGGACGAGCTGCTCCGCGAGGAAGCGCGCAACCAGGGCCAGGCGATGCGCGACCGGCTGACCGAGCTCGGCGTCCCCGCCGATATCGTCAAGCGCATAGCCCGTCTCTCCGAGATGAACGGCGCGGTCGGCATCGCGATGCTGAGCCACCAGAGCGGCGTCGATGTCGTCAAGCTCACCGACGCCTATACAAATCTCGGCGAAGCATTGGGCATCGACTGGGCGCAGCAGACCGCGAACCGCCTCGAATCGAAGGACACGTGGGAACGGTTGCTCGCCGCCGGGCTCGCGCGCGATTTCGAGCAGCTCCGCATCGATTTCCTGCGCCGCAACAAGGGCGGCGATCCGTCGGCGGCGGTCGATCAGTGGGTCGCGCACCAGCGTCCGCGCGTCGATCAGTTCCGTCGGCTGGTCGATCGCGCGCGCACCGCGCCGCAGACGACGGCGCCGATGCTCGCGCAGATCGCCGCACAGGCCCGCGGACTGCTCGCGCGCTAGGGCTTAAGAGCCCGCGCAAACAGCCAGACGCGGATCGCGCTGGCGAGATTGGGGGGATCGTCCGCCTCGATCCGCTCGGCGTCGATCCGCGCGACGAGCGCGCTGAGTGGCAGCGCCTCGGCGCGCGCGGCTACCTGCAGCGCATCCCAGAAGATCGGCTCGAGACTGATCGACGTCGCATGCCCCGCGATCATCACGGAATGCTTCTTGGGCGGATCGCGCAGACTGACCATCGCGCGCGGCCATACACGATTTTTTCGGGGTGGAGCGAACTCCGCGCGCTTTCTAGATTGGCAGGGCGATGCGCAAAATTGAGGCGAGCCGGATGGATAGCTGCCAGGCCCTGACTGAAAAGGAGAAGCAGACCCTTCGGTTGATGGGCCGCGGCCATGATGCGAAGTCGATGGCGCATCACCTCGGCCTCTCGGTCCACACCGTCAACGAGCGGCTCCGCGCCGCGCGCCGGAAGATGTCGGTATCGAGCAGCCGCGAGGCCGCCCGGCGGCTGCTCGATACCGAGGGCCCCACCCCCGAAAATCTTGGCGACAAACAAATGGGGGAAGCCGGTCAGCACGCGTCCGTGGAAGGGTCTGCGGCATCGGACGCCCTTGCCAGGACGAAGAGCCGCTTCGTCTGGGGCGTCGTTGGAGTTGCCCTCATGTCCCTTATTCTAGGAATTGCTGCGCTGTCCTCGCTGTCGGTCGGGTCCGCGCCATCCACCGGCGCCGTCGAGGCGCAGCCCGTTGCTGCGGCGACGGCTGGCCAGAGCGAAACCGAGGCGGTGCGCGCGGCCCGCGCATGGCTGGCGCTGGGCGATCAGGGGCGGTGGAATGATGGCTGGCGTGCCACCAGCAAGTCGTTCCGGGATTTGAATACGCCTGCAGTCTGGGCCGAGGTGTCCGAGAGGGTGCGAAAGCCGCTGGGCGCGATGCTGTCGCGCACGGCCCTCAGCCAGGAAACTGTTCCCGCGCCGCCCGCCGGCGTCGAAGTCGTCAAATTCCGCACCAGCTTCGCCAACAAGCCGGAGGCGATCGAGACGGTGTCTTTGGTTCGGGAAGATGCCGACTGGAAGGTCGTCGGGATTTTCTTGGAATAGCGAGGGCCATCCCTCTCCCGCTTGCGGGAGAGGAGCGAGACTTGGGTGGTCTCAAAGGGAGCGCCTTAGTCGCAGCGGTGAGGGTGGCGGAGACGCCGTAAGGCTCGCTGCGCTCGCACCCTCACCCAAACCCTCTCCCGCGAGCGGGATAGGGGGTAACCGTCAATACATGTGCTGGCCGCCGTTGATCGACAGCGTCGATCCGGTGATGAAGCCGCCGTCCTCTGCGCAGAGGAAGGTGACGCCGCGCGCGATTTCCGAGGCCTGGCCCAGGCGGCCGACCGGGATCTTGGCGACGATCTTCTGGAGCACGTCGGCGGGCACCGCGGCGACCATGTCGGTGTCGATATAGCCCGGCGCGATCGCGTTGACGGTGATGCCGGCGCGTGCGCCTTCCTGCGCCAGCGCCTTGGTGAAGCCGTGGATCCCCGATTTGGCCGCGGCATAATTGACCTGGCCGTACTGGCCTGCCTGGCCGTTGATCGAGCCGATGTTGACGATGCGGCCGTATTTGCGCTCGCTCATCCCCTCCCACACCGCTTTCGCCATGTTGAAGCAGCCGCCGAGGTTGACGTCGATCACGTCGTCCCACGCATTGCGGTCCATCCGCTTCATGGTGCCGTCGCGGGTGATGCCGGCATTGTTGACCAGTACGTCGACGGCGCCGAGATCGGCCTCGATCTGCTTCACCGCCGCGACGCAGCCCTCGAAGTCGGCGACGTCCCATTTATAGGCTTTGATGCCGGTCTTTTCGGTGAACGCCTTCGCCTTTTCCTCATTGCCCGCATAATTGGCGGCAACGGTCAGGCCCTTGTCGCGGAGCGCGAGGCTGATCGCCTCGCCGATGCCTCTGGTGCCGCCGGTAACGATCGCAACGCGCGCCATATTTCTCTCTCCTCGTTCTTTGTTATGTCTTCGCCTTATTGCGGGGCCAACCATCCTTCAAGCTCGCGCGCCAGCAGCGTCTGCAGCATCGCGATGCCGCCGGGACTGTCGTTGAGGCAGGGGAGATAGGCGAAGTGGCTGCCGCCCGCTTCGAGGAAGGTCTCGCGCCCGCGGATCGCGATCTCCTCCAGCGTCTCCAGGCAATCGGCGGAGAAGCCCGGCGCGACGAGCGCGACCTTGCGCGCGCCTTCGCCGGGCAGCGCGGCGAGCGTGGTGTCGGTCGCAGGCTCTAGCCATTTCGCCCGCCCGAAGCGCGACTGGAAGGCGACGCGCACCTCGCGCCCCAGCGCCTCGCCCAGCAGCCGCGCAGTCTTCCGGCAGTGGCAATGATAGGGATCGCCAAGCTCCAGCGTCCGCTGGGGCATGCCGTGGAAGGTCGCGATCAGCACGTCGGGCGCGAAGTCGAGCGCGGCGAGGCCGTCGGTCACGCTCGACGCTAGCGCAGCGATATAGGCCGGATCGTCGTGATAGGGCGGCAGCGTGCGCACCGCGGGTTGCCAGCGCATCGCGCGCAGTTCGGCAAACGCCTCGTCGTTGGCGGTCGCGGTCGTCGCCGCGCAATATTGCGGATAGAGCGGCGCGATCAGGATGCGCTCGCACCCCGCCGCCTTCAGCGCCGCCACGCGATCGCGGATCGCGGGGCGGCCGTAGCGCATCGCATGATCGACGATCACATTTTCGCCGAACGCCCCCTGCAGCGCCGCCGCCTGCCGACGGGTGATCGCGGCAAGCGGCGAACCTTCTTCGCTCCACACCAGCCCATAGGCATGCGCGGATTTCTTCGGCCGCGTGTTGAGGATCACGCCGCGCAGCAGCGGTTGCCACAGGATCTGCGGGATCTCGACCACGCGCGGGTCGGAGAGGAATTGGCGCAGGTAGCGTTTCACCGCCGGCGCATCGGGCGCGTCGGGCGTGCCGAGGTTGATGATCAGCACGCCGATCGTCGGCGGCGCCACTGGCGGATGATCG
Organism: Allosphingosinicella indica; assembly: GCF_900177405.1. Lineage (NCBI taxonomy): Bacteria > Pseudomonadati > Pseudomonadota > Alphaproteobacteria > Sphingomonadales > Sphingomicrobiaceae > Allosphingosinicella > Allosphingosinicella indica. The sequence continues at coordinate 1,298,205 of NZ_LT840185.1, forward strand.
GCGGGGAGCATCATGCGGCGAGCGGCAGGCGGCGGAGCCTGCGGCCGGTGAGCGCGTGGAAGGCGTTGGCGATGGCGGGCGCGACGACGGGCACCGACAGCTCGGTGACGCCGCCCGGATCCTCCTCGCTCTCAACGATCTCGACGGTGATTTCGGGCGTGTCAGCGAGCAAAGGCAGGCCGAGATCGCCGAAGCCCCGCGCCGAGGGCAGCCCTGCGGAGAAGGAGATCGGGCTGCCGGTCGCGCCGCCGATGCCGTAGACGATGCCGCCCTCGACGAGCTGGCGGACGATCTCGGGATTGATCACCCGCCCGCAATCGACGGCGGCGACCGCGCGATTGACCTTGATGCGCTTGTCCGGCCTCATCGCGATCTCGACGAGCAGGGCGACATGCGATCCCCAAGCACTGTGCGCGGCGAGGCCGAGCGCGCTCCCCGCTGTGCCGCCGTCCCAGCCGCCGATCGCTGCGGCTGTGGAGAGGCAGCGCGCGAGCCGGGGATTACCGCTCAGCATCTGCATCCGGAAGGAGAGGGGCTCCATTCCCGCCTTGCGCGCAAGCTCATCGATGAAGCTTTCGGTGAAGAAGGCGGTGTAGCTATGCGCCGCCGATCGCCAGATACCCGTGGCAAGCCCGGTGTCGGCGGGGAGGTGATGCACCGCCAGCGCCTCGACGTCGTAGGGCGGGATCGCGCCGTCCACCGCCGCGCCTTCCGCTTCACGCCCGCTGCCGCCACGTCCGGTCAGCCGGCCGATCGCTTGCGAGGCGGCGGACGGCGCGGCAATCCGTGCGCGCCAGCCCATCAGCCGCCCGCCCTCCATCCGCGCCACCATCTCGGCGGCCGCGGGCGGACGGAAACTGTCCTGCATCGTCTCTTCGACCCGCGACCAGGTGAGCTGCACCGGGCGCTTTAAGTGCCCCGCGATCACCGCCGCCTGCTCGATCGCCGCAGTCTCGAGCTTGCGGCCGTAGCCGCTGCCGATCAGCGTCGGGTAAAGCGTCACCCGCCCCTCGCCGATCCCTGCAGCGCGCGCGGCGGCGGCCCGGGCAAGGCCCGGGGCCTGCGTCGGCGCCCAGATCTCCAGGCGATCGCCGGTGAAGCGCGCGGTCGCGGTCAACGGCTCCATCGGCGCATTGGCGGCGACGCCCGCGGAATAGACAGCGCGATAGCGGTCGCCGCTCTCCAGGACCGCATCGGGCTCGCCGCGCGCGATGCTGTGCGCGGCGTCGCCCGCTTTCAGCGCATCGGTCAGCGCGCGCTCGATTCGCGCGTCGTCGGCAAGCGGGTTGGGGGTGGTGAAGGCGGGCGCCAGCGCCTCGACCGCGCGGTTCGCCGCCCACCAATTGGTCGCCGCCGCCGCCGCCCAGCGCTCGTGCTCGAAGATCGCGAACACGCCCGACACCTTGTCCGCAGCGTCGCGATCGACCCCGGCCAGCCGGCTGTCGCCGATCGGCCCGGCGCGGACGGCGGCATAGACCATGCCGTGAAGCCGGATGTCGCCCGCGAATTGCGCCGATCCGTCGACTTTGGCGGGAAGATCGAGCCGGGGCAGCGGCTGGCCGACCAGTCGGTTGTCGACCCCGCCGCGCACCGGGATGTCGTCGGGCACGGTGAAGTCCACCGCCTCGCCCGCGATGTCGGCAAAGCGGATCGGGCGCGGCCCGCCGGTCACCATCCCGCCCGCGGTATCAAGCGTCTGCCAGTCGACGCCGAAGCGTTTGGCCGCTGCCTGCAGCAACAGGGTGCGCGCCGCTGCGCCGGCTTCGCGCAGCCGCGGCTCGAACGCGCGGATCGAGCTCGACCCGCCGGTCAGCATCAGCGCGGTGCGCGTCGCATATTCCTGCGTCGCCCAGCGGCCGATCCCCTCGAAGGCGGAGGGCAGCCCCCCCGCGATCGTCTCCTCGGCGAGGAGCTGGTTGGCATAGAGCGGGTTGATCGGTGCCGGTTCGACGCCGACGGTGCGCCAGTCCGCCCCCAGCTCGTCGGCCAATATCTGCGGCAGGCTGGTGTAGACGCCCTGGCCGATCTCGGCCTGCGGCACGGCGACCGTGACGCGGCCGTCGCGGGCGATCTTCAAAAAGGCGTTGAACGGCGTCTCGCCCGGCGCGGCGCGCAGGTTCGCTTCATATTCGCGCGGCCACAGTCCCCAAGCGACGAGCAGCCCGACGGCCGCGCCGCCGCCCACCAGCAGCGTCCTGCGACTGATCCCTTCTCCGCTCCCGCCCGGCGCCATGCGGCGGTGATAGGCGGGCGAGGCGACGGACGCCAGAGAAGGATATTAGCTGTAGCGCTCCTTGAGGCTCAGCCGGTCGATCTTGCCGGTGCCGAGCCGCGGCAGCGGCGCGTCGACGACATGCACGCGCGCCGGCACCTTGAACTTCGCCAGACGCGTCTCGAGAAAGGCCTTTAGCCCCGCTTCGTCGACGCCGCCCGCCTCGCTATAGACTACCGCCACCGGAACCTCGCCCAGCCGCTCGTCGGCGATGCCGAACACAGCGGCTTCGGATACCGCGCTGTTGGCGTAGATCGCGGCTTCCACCTCCTGGCTGCTGATATTCTCGCCGCCGCGGATGATGATGTCCTTCTTGCGGTCGACGATGAAAAGATAGCCGTCGTCGTCGAGATAGCCGATGTCGCCGGACCGGAACCAGCCGTCGGCGGTGAACGCCGCACGCGTCGCCGCCTCGTCCTTCCAATAGCCGCGGACGTTGGCGGCGGAGCGGATCGCGACTTCGCCGCGTTCGCCCGTAGGAAGCACCTGGCCCGCATCGTCGAGGATGCCGACTTCCACCAGCGGCGCCTGTGCGCGGCCGGTGCTGCCCGGTTTGTCGGCATAGTTGGACCAGAAATTGCCGCAGCCGACCGCATTGGTCTCGGTAAGGCCGTAGCCCAGCGCCGGCTGCGCGCCAGTGAAGCTTTCCTGCAGCCGCTTCACATGCGCCACCGGCCGCGGCGCGCCGCCCGCCGCGATGTCGGTCAGCGTCGAAAGATCGCGCGTCGCATGATCAGGGTGCTGCATCAGCTCCAGGCTCATCGTCGGCACGCCGACGAAATAGGTGATCTTCTCCTTCTCGATCAGCCGCAGCGCCTCGCCCGCGTCCCAACGCGCCATCAGCACCATGCCGCGGCCGATGACGAAGCTGTTGAGCATCACCGGCACTTCGCCGGTGACGTGGAACAGCGGCACGTTGACCAAGGTGCGCGGCGGGTTCTTGGGCGGATCGCCCATGCTCTCCTTGATGCCGAGCAGCGTCGCGAGCCCCATCGCATAGGCATAGACGCCGGTCGTCACTTGCCGGTGCGTCGAGACCGCGCCCTTGGCCACGCCGGTGGAGCCCGAGGTGAAGAGGATCGTCGCATCGTCGTCGGGCGAGACGTCGGGGAGATTCTCCGCCGGTGCGCCGCGCGACAGGATCGGCGCCAGCGCTTCGTCCAGATGCTTCTCGACCGGCAACACCACCGTCTCGCAAGTAATCCCCGCGTCGGCGATGCGTTGCGCCCGGGGTGCATCGGCGATGATGAGCTTGGGTGCGGTGAGCTCGATGCCGTGCTTCAGCTCGTCCGGCTGCCACCAGCCATTGACCAGCACCGCGACACCGCCCGCCTTCTGCACCGCCATATAAGCGGCAATCCATGCCGGCGCGTTGCGCATCGCGATCGCGACGCGGTCGCCCTTGGCGATGCCCCAGCCGCCCGCCAGCGCCTTCGCAGCACCCGCCGCATGGCCGTGGAGCTGGCCGAAGGTCAGCCGCTCGTCGCCGCACACCAGCCCCTCGACCCCGGCATGGAGCGCGCAGAAGACGTCGAAGAAGATGGGGAGCGTCGCGGGGAGGTTGGAGACGATGGCGCGGCCATTATCGTCGCGGCCGATCTGGATCTTGCCGTCCGGGCCGGTGACCATCGCCAACACGGCATCATATTTGCGGTCGAGCTCGCTCGGCACGCCTCTCTCCCTCTCTTTGCCTTTATCCTTCGCGTCACTATGAGGGCCGAAACCGCGAGGGGGAAGCCTTTGTTGTCCGCCGAAATGACCACCGCCGCGCTTGACGCTACGGCATTCGTGCACTGGCAGGATCTGGGGCTCAGTCCGGTCGCGCTCGATCTCGGCTTCTTCCAGCTCCGCTGGTACAGCCTCGCCTATCTCGCCGGCATCCTCATCGGCTGGTGGTATCTCCTGAAGCTCATCGCCCAGCCCGGCGCGCCGATGGCGCGGCGCCATGCCGACGACATGGTATTCTACGCCACGCTCGGCATCCTCATCGGCGGTCGGCTCGGCTATGTCCTCTTCTACCGGCCCGAATATTATGTCGCGAACCCGGTCGAGATTTTGCAGCTCTGGGATGGCGGCATGTCGTTCCACGGCGGCGTCATCGGCGTCTCGCTCGGCATCCTCTGGATGGCGCGAAGAAACGGCCTCGATTGGCTGCGCATCCACGATTACGTCGCCTGCTGCGTCCCCTTCGGCCTGTTCTTCGGCCGCCTCGCCAATTTCGTGAACGGCGAGCTGTGGGGGCGGCCGACCGACGTGCCCTGGGCGATCGTCTTCCCCACCGGCGGCGAGGTGCCGCGCCACCCGAGCCAGCTCTACGAGGCGGGGCTGGAGGGCATCCTGCTCGGCATCGTCCTCTGGTTCCTGTTCTGGAAGACCGACGCGCGCTACCAGCCGGGCAAGCTCGTCGGCACCTTCATCCTCGGCTACGGCCTGTCGCGCTTCTTGGTCGAGATGGTGCGCCAGCCGGATGCGGGGCTGGAGAATCTTTCCTGGGGCCTCACCATGGGGCAGACGCTGACCGTGCCGATGATCGTCGGCGGCATCTATCTCATCGCCACCGCCAAGGCTCGCCGCCAGCGCGTCGCCCCCATCGCCGGAGACCAGAGCGTTGCCTGATGCCAACCCCGTCCCCGATCGCCTGCGCCGCCTGATCGAGACCTCCGGCCCGATCACCGTCGCCCAATATATGGCGGAGGCGAACGCGCATTATTACGGCAGCCGCGATCCGCTCGGCGCGGCGGGCGATTTCACGACCGCGCCCGAGATCAGCCAGATGTTCGGCGAGATGATCGGCCTGTCGCTCGCCGACGCCGCGCGCCGGGCCGGTGCGGACAAGGCGGCCTATGTCGAACTCGGCCCCGGCCGCGGCACGCTCGCCGCGGATGCGCTCCGGGTGATGCAGCGCGGCGGGCTCTCCCCCGACGTCCATTTTATCGAGACGAGCGCCGCGCTCCGCCAGGCGCAGCAGCAGCGTGTGCCGATGGCGGTCTGGCACGACGATGCCGCGAGCCTGCCCGACAATGCGCCGCTGCTCGTCGTCGCCAACGAATTCTTCGATGCGCTTCCCGTCCACCAGATCGTCGCGGACGAAGGCGGCTGGCGCGAGGCGCGCGTCGATGTCGCGGACGGAGGCTTCCGCCGCGTCGCCGGTCGCCCTGTTCCCGGCGACATCCCCGCGGCACCGGCGGGGACGATTCGCGAGACCTCGCCTGCCTCGGTGGCGGTGATGCAGGAGATCGCGGGCCGCATCGCGCGGCAGGGCGGCATCGCCCTCGTTGTCGATTACGGCCACATCGCAAGCGCGGTGGGCGACACGCTCCAGGCGGTCTCGCGCCACGCTTATGCCGATCCCTGGGTGGATCCGGGCGCGCGCGATCTCACCGCGCATGTCGATTTCGAGGCGCTGGGCGATGCCGCCCGCGGCGCCGGCGCGCGCGTGCTCGGCCCGCGGACGCAGGGCGAATGGCTGCTCGCGCTCGGCATCGACGTCCGCGCCACCCAGCTCGCCAAGTCGCACCCGGCGCGGAACGACGAGATGAACGCCGCGCTCCGCCGCCTCGTCCACGCCGACGAGATGGGCAGCTTGTTCAAGGCGATGGCGGTCGTCGCGCCCGACTGGCCCGATCCCGCCGGCTTCGCGTGAGCGGCATCACCTATCGCGATGCGAGCCCGGCGGACGCTGCCGCGCTCGCAGTGCTTGCCCGCCGCACCTTCACCGATACGTTCGGGCATCTCTACACGCCCGAGAATCTCGCCGCCTTCCTCGCCAGCCACACCGACGAAGCGTGGACAGCGCTGCTCGCCGATCCGGCGCGCCACATCCATGTCGCCGAGGTGGACGGGGAATTGGCCGGCTATATCAGCGTCGGCCCGCCGACCTTGCCGATCGTGCCCGATGGTAGGCCGATCGAACTTCGCCAGCTCTACGTGCTGAAGCCCTGGCAGGGCGAGGGTGTCGCCGCGCACCTGATGGACTGGGCGATCGCCAGGGGCCGCGCGCTCGGCGCCGACGCCATGTATCTCTCGGTGTTCGTCGACAACGCCCGCGCGCGCCGCTTCTACGATCGCTACGGCTTCACCTTCGTCCAGACCTACGCCTTCATGGTCGGCACCCATGCCGACGAGGATCATATCCTGAGGCTGGCGTTGTGACGGTGCGTTTCCGCGATGCTGTCGCGGCGGACGGGCCGGCGCTCGCCGCGGTGGGGCGGCGCTGCTTCGACGAGACCTTCGGCCCGCATTTCGACCCGGCGGACATGGCGGCGCACCTCGACGAGAGCTTCGGCCCGGATGGCCTCCTCGCCGATCTCGCCCGCCCCGATTGCCGCATCCGCATCGCCGAAGAGGAGGGCGCGATCGCCGCCTATCTGAAGCTGATGCCGATGAGCCTCCCGGTCGATCACGCGCCCGGCGCGCTCGAGATCAAGCAGCTTTACGTGCTGGAACCGTGGCAGGGCGCCGGTGTCGCGCAGGCGCTGATGGACTGGGCGGTCGCTACCGCGCGCGCGGACGGTGCGCCCGCGCTTTACCTCAGCGTCTGGGAGGAAGGGCACCGCGCCCGCGCCTTCTACCGGCGGCACGGCTTCGTCGCGGCCGGCCATGCGCCATTCCGCCTCGGCAGCCACGTCTGCGATGATCCGGTGCTCAAGCTGGACCTCGCGGCATGAGCGTCGAGGTGATCCGCGCGCCCTTGCTCGACGGCGTGGCGCACGGCTTCCTCGGCCGCCGCGGCGGCGTGTCGGAAGGCGTGTGCGCGGGCCTCAACGTCGGCCTCGGCTCCGCCGACGACCGCGCCGCGATCGCCGAGAACCGGCGCCGCGCCGTGGATGCGGTCGCCCCCGGCGCGCGGCTCGCCACAGTGCATCAGGTCCATTCGCCCGATGTGGTGACGGTCGCGCTGCCCTGGCCGGATGATGCGCGCCCGCATGCCGATGCCATGGTCACCGACCGGCCCGGCGTTGCGCTCGGCATCCTCACCGCCGATTGCGCGCCCGCATTGTTCGCCGATGCCGAGGCGGGCGTGGTCGGCGCGGCGCACGCCGGCTGGCGCGGCGCGTTCGGCGGCGTGCTGGCGGCGACCGTGGATGCGATGGAAGCGCTCGGCGCCGACCGCGCGCGCATCCGCGCAGCGGTCGGCCCGTGCATCGCCCGCCGCTCCTACGAAGTGGACGATGCCTTCCTCCGCCGTTTCGCCGCGGCGGATGCTGAGAACGAGCGCTTCTTCTCGCCCGCGCGTGAAGGCCATCACCGTTTCGATCTCGAAGGCTATGCGCTCGCCCGTCTCGCCGCCGCCGGCCTCACCCGCATCGCCGCGCTCGGCCTCGACACCTATGCCGACGCCGACCGTTTCTACAGCTTCCGCCGCGCCACCCACCGCGGCGAAGCGGATTACGGCCGCCAGATTTCGATCGTGGCGCTGCAGACATCCCCCTCCCCTTGATGGGGAGGGGTTAGGGGTGGGGTGGCGTCTCCGGGGTAGGCACGGGCCGTTCCACCGCCACCCCCACCCAACCCTCCCCCATCGAGGGGAGGGGCTAAAAGGAGTCGCCGATGACCTACCGCCTCTATGGTGCGCCCGGCTGGGGATCGACGTTGGCCGAGGCCGCGCTTGCCTGGGCCGGCGAAAAGTTCGAATTCGTCAACGTGGAAGGGTTCGATCAGCCCGGCCCAGCGCGCGAAACGCTGCTCAAGGTCAATCCGCTCGCCCGGGTGCCCGCGCTGGAGATGCCGGACGGCGGCACGCTCACCGAAAGCGCCGCTATCACCCTCCATCTCGCCGATGCCCATCCCGGGGCCGGCCTCGCCCCCGCGGCGGACGACCCCTTGCGCGCGCCCTTCCTCAATCGCCTCATGTGGCTCGTCTCGGCGGTCTACCCGACCTTCACCTATCGCGATTACCCCGAGCGCTGGGCGCCCGACGCGAAGGCGCAATTGGTCGAGCGGGTCGATGCCTTCCGCCAGTCGCTCTGGCAACAATTCGAGGGGGAGCTTGGCGACGGGCCGTTCGTGCTCGGCGAGACCGCTTCGGCGCTGGACGCCTATGTCGCGATCATGACGCACTGGTATCCGCGCCGCGACTGGTTCCGTGCACACTGCCCGAAGCTCCATGCCATCGCGCTGCGGGCCGAGGCGCTGCCGCAGCTTGCGCCGGTGATGGCGCGCAACTTTCCCGACGCAGCTTAATCGACGCGTGAATTGACCGCGGGCGGATCGCTCGCCGGGAAGCTCTCGTCGAGCGCTTCGTCGGTGCGGCTCCACTTTGCGGGCGGATCGCGCATCTCCTCGGGCCCCGCGCCGCGCGCTGCACCGGAGTGACCGACCGGCCCCGGCGGGCGATTGTTGGCAAGCGCGGCGGCCGGCTGATCGGCGTCGCGCTGCTCGTCATATTTTCGCTTGGCGAACCACGCGCCGCCGGCAAGCGCAGCCACTGCGCCGACCCCCGCCGCGGCCCATCCCGCGACGTTCCACTTGCTCCGCGCCGCCGCATTTGCGCCCGTCTTCGTGCTGCCGCCGCTCGCGCGCTTCGTCGTCCGCCGCTTCGCCGTGCCTGTTTCCGCCATCTCGTGCCTCCTCGTTTCGGCTGTGCAACCCCGCGCGGCCTTGCCCGGTTCCGCGAACGCTTTGGAACCACGGACGATCTGCGCTAGTTGCGGCGGTGAAAGGGGTCACGACCGTCGCATGTCGCATACTGAAACGCTGTCCCCCGTCGTCGATGAGGAGCTGGAAGCGGCGACGCACCGGCTGCTGGTCAAGGCGTGCGACCGCGATCTGATGCTGGCGACGGCGGAGAGCTGCACCGGCGGGATGCTCGCCTCGCTGCTCACCGACGTGCAGGGCGTTGCCCATGCCTTCGATCGCGGCTTCGTCAGCTATTCAAACGAAGCCAAGACCGCCATGCTCGGCGTCCCAGCCGATCTCATCGAAGCGGAGGGCGCGGTGTCCGAGGCGGTGGCGGTTGCGATGGCCGAGGGCGCGCTGGGCCGTTCGCGCGCGAACATCGCGCTTGCCGTCACTGGCTTCGCGGATTCGGGCGACGAGCCGGGCCTCGTCCATTTCGCCTGCGCGCGCGAGGGGCGGCGCACCGCGACGCGGGTGGAGCGCTTCGGCCCGATCGGCCGTGGCCGGACGCGGATCGCGGCGATGCGCGTCGCGATCGAGATGATGACGGAGATGCTGTGAACGCGCCCTTTGCCGCCATCCAGGCCCACGGCTTCGTCCGCGCCGCGGTCGCCACCCCTGTCGCTTCGGCGGGCGACGTGGCATTTAACGTCGACCAGACGATCGCTCTGGCGCGCGAGGGCGACGCGCGTGGCTGCGACCTCATCGTCTTTCCCGAGCTCAACCTCTCCTCCTACGCGATCGACGATCTCCATACGCAGGAAGCGTTCCTCGATGCGGTCGAGGCGGGGATCGCGCGGCTGTGCGAGGCGACCAAGGGCCTGTCGCCCGTGCTGATGGTCGGCGCCGGGCTGCGCCGCAACGGCCGGCTCTACAATTGCGCGCTGGCGCTCCACCGCGGCCGCATCCTCGGCGTGGTGCCCAAGATCTTCCTCCCCAATTACCGCGAATATTACGAGAAGCGCTGGTTCGTCTCGGGCCTTGGGCTCGACGGCCTGTCGATCCGCGTCGCCGGGCAGGAGGCGCCGTTCGGCGCGGACCTGCTGTTCGGCGCGGAGGGCGACGAGGATGTCACCTTCCACATCGAAATCTGCGAGGATTATTGGGCGCCGACCCCGCCCTCGACGATGGGTGCGCTCGCCGGCGCGACGATCCTCTGCAACCTTTCCGCCTCCAACATCACGATCGGCAAGGCGGATGAGCGCAAGCTGCTCTCCGCGGCGCAGAGCATGCGCTGCGCCGCCGCTTACGTCTTCTCCGCCGCGGGGCCGGGGGAGAGCACCACCGATCTCGCCTGGGACGGGCAGGGCTCGATCTTCGAGCTCGGCGAGCTGCTGTGCGAGAGCAGCCGCTTTGGCGCCGATCCCGAACTCGCGATCGCCGACATCGACGTGCAGCGGCTGCGGCAGGAGCGGCTCAGGATGCCGACATTCAACGATGCCGCCGCCGCCGCCGGCCATCCCGAGCGCCGTTTCCGCCGCATCGCCTTCGATCGCGCCAAGCCCGCCGACATCGGGTTCGAGCGGCGCATCCGCCGCTTCCCCTACGTCCCCGACCGGCCCGAGCAGCTCGATCAGGATTGCTATGAAGCGTTCAACATCCAGGTGCAGGGCCTCGCCAAGCGCTTCACCGCGACCAGCGGCAAGCATCTCGTCATCGGCGTGTCGGGCGGGCTCGATTCGACCCACGCTTTGATCGTCGCCGCCAAGGCGTGCGACTATCTCTCGCTGCCGCGCTCCACCATCCTGGGCTTCACCATGCCCGGCTTCGCGACCGGCACCGAGACCAAGGCCAACGCCTGGAAGCTGATGGATGCGCTCGGCATCGTCGGCGAGGAGATCGACATCCGCCCGGCCGCCGAACAGATGCTGAAAGACATGGGCCACCCCTATTCCAGGGGCGAGCCTGTCTACGACGTTACGTTCGAGAACGTGCAGGCGGGGCTCCGCACCGATTATCTCTTCCGCCTCGCCAACCAGCGCGGCGGCTTCGTCGTCGGCACCGGCGATCTATCGGAGCTGGCGCTCGGCTGGTGCACCTATGGCGTCGGCGATCATATGAGCCACTACGGTGTCAACGCCGGCGTGCCCAAGACGCTGATCCAGTATCTCGTGCGTTGGGCGGTTCGCTCCAGCCAGTTCGACCGTGAAACCGATGCGGTGCTGGAGGCGATCCTCGCCACCAAGATTTCGCCCGAGCTGGTTCCCGCCGATGCGGAGGGCGCGATCCAGAGCACCGAGGATGCGATCGGCCCCTATGAGCTGCACGATTTCTTCCTCTACCATATCCTGCGCAGCGGCCAGCCGCCGTCCAAGGTCGCGTTCCTGGCGCTGCAGGCGTGGGCGGATGCCGGCCGCGGCCTGTGGCCGATCGACTATCCCGATCATCTGAAGCGCTCATACGATCTCGCGACCATCCGCAAATGGCTGGAGGTTTTCCTGAAGCGCTTCTTCGGGATGAGCCAGTTCAAGCGCTCGGCTTTGCCCAACAGCCCCAAGGTCTCGGCGGGCGGCGCGCTCAGCCCGCGCGGCGACTGGCGCGCGCCCTCGGACGGCACCGCCGGTCCCTGGCTCGACGAACTGCGTTCCGCTTTCGACTGACGACACGCCCCGGTCTTTGCCGCAGCTTGCATAAACGCGCCGCGCGTTGCAGCGTGTTGCCAGCTTAACGCACCAGAGCGCCGCCGACGGCGCCGGACCTCAGGGAGCATCCGTCTTGACCAAGCGCATCGCCGCCATTGCCCTTCTGCTCATGTCCTCCACCGCAATCGCGCAAGGCAAGGATGCGAAGAAGTGGGACGTCATGGCGCCGCCGATGAAGACGCGGCCCGTTACCATCTCGACCGACGAGGGGACGTGGATGAACCTCGACGTCAGCCCCGACGGGCGGACGATCGCCTTCGATCTCCTGGGCGATATCTACACCATGCCGGTCACCGGCGGCCGCGCGACGCGCATCGCGGCGGGTCTCGCCTATGAGGTGCAGCCGCGTTTCTCGCCCGACGGCAGCCAGATCGCCTTCACCTCCGATCGCGGCGGCGGCGACAATATCTGGCTGATGAATGCCGACGGTTCGAACAAGCGCCAGCTCACCAAGGAAAGCTTCACGCTGCTCAACAACCCGACGTGGAGCCCGGACGGACAAAGCATCGCCGCACGCAAGCATTTCACCACCGGCCGCTCGCTCGGCACCGGCGAGGTGTGGCTCTATCATATCGCCGGCGGAAGCGGCGTGGCGCTGGTCGAGCGGCCCAACCCGCAGCACCAGAAGGAACTCGGCGAGCCGATGTTCTCGCCCGACGGCAAGGCGATCTATTTCAGCTACGATTCGACGCCCGGCGGCGTCTTCCAATATGCGCAGAACTCGAATGCCGAGCTGTTCCGTATCGACCGCTACGACATGGAGACCGGCGAGCGCTCGACCGTCACCGGCGGCCCGGGCGGCGCGGTCCGCCCCGCACCCTCGCCCGACGGCCGCTACCTCGCCTTCGTCCGGCGCGAACGCGCGGAATCGAAGCTTTACCTCAAGGATCTGCTCACCGGACAGGAGCGCAAGATCTACGACGATCTCGATCAGGACGTGCAGGAGACCTGGGCGGTCACCGGCGTCTATCCCAACATGGATTGGACGCCCGACAGCCGTTCGCTGGTCTTCTGGGCGGGCGGCAAGATCCGCCGCATCGACGCCGATGGCACCAACGCCTCCGAAATCCCGTTCGGCGTCAGCGACACGCGCGACGTGATCGATCCGCCGCGGCCGCTGGTCGATGCCTGGTCGCCGAGCTTCACGACGCGGATGCCGCGCTTCGCCGCGCTCTCGCCCGACGGCCGCAACGTTGTCTTCGAAAGCCTCGGCCGGCTCTACGTCAAGCCCGCCAGCGGCAATGGCGCGGCCCGCCCGCTCACCGCGCAAGACGGCGATTTCCAGCTCTTTCCGTCCTGGTCGCGCGACGGCACCCGCATCGCCTTCGTTTCGTGGAACGACGCGCGGCTCGGCGAAATCCGCACCGTCGCGGCGGACGGCAGCGGGATGCAGACGGTGACCGCCGATCCCGGCCATTACCGCCGCCCCCGCTTTTCGCCCGACGGGCAGACGATCGTCTACGAGGCGGGCGCCGCGGGCAATCTGACGTCGGATCAGTGGAACACCGATCCGGGCGTCTTCCGCATCCCCGCCGCCGGCGGCACGCCGGTCAAGCTCGCCTCTTCCGCCGGCAATCCGCATTTCGGCGCGGCGAACGATCGCGTCTTCATGGAAGTCAGCGAGGACCGGAAGCGCAAGCTCGTCTCGACCGACTGGAGCGGCAAAGACCGCCGCGTCCACGCCGAGGGAGAGATGGTGATCGGCTATGACGTATCGCCGGGCGGTGACTACGTGGCATTCCGCGAGAATTACAATCTGTACGTCGCGCCCCTGCTCGCCGCAGGCAAGACAATCAGCCTCAGCGCCAAGGACGGCGCCACGCGCGTGTTCCGCGCCACCGGTGACGGCGGCCAATATATGCATTGGGGCCCGGGCGGGCGCACGCTCGGCTGGTCGATGGGCCCGGTGCTCTACCAGGCCGATGCCGCCGCGCTCGTCCGCCCCGGCGAGACGGGCTACACCGCGCCGCGCACCGGCATCGCGATCGGCATATCCGCGCAGTCGGACGCGCCGCAGGGCGTCGTCGCGCTGGTCGGCGCGAAGGTCGTCAGCATGGCCGATGCGTCGGGCGGCGTGATCGAGGACGGCGTGGTCATCGTCGAGAACAACCGCATCAAGGCCGTCGGCCCGCGCGGATCGGTGGTGATCCCGGCGGGCGCGAAGACGGTCGACGTCGCGGGCAAGACGATCATCCCCGGCATCATCGATGCGCACGCGCATGGGCCGCAGGGCGAGGACGACCTCATCCCGCAGCAGAATTGGGAGGCGCAGGCGCATCTCGCCTTCGGCGTCACCACCGTCCACGATCCGTCGAACACGTCGAGCGAGGTCTTCGGCGCGGCGGAGATGCAGCGCGCCGGCCTCATCCTCGCGCCGCGCATCTTCTCGACCGGCGAGATCGTCTACGGCGCCAAATCGCCCGGCGTCTATGCGCTGATCGACGGCTATGACGATGCGCTGGGCCACGTCCGCCGGCTGAAGGTGCAGGGCGCGCACAGCATCAAGAACTACAACCAGCCGCGCCGCGATCAGCGCCAGCAGGTCGTCGCCGCGGCGAAGGCCGAGAATATCGCCGTCGTCGCCGAAGGCGCATCGCTGTTCAGCCAGGACATCACGCTCATCCAGGACGGCAACACCACGCTGGAGCACAGCATTCCGCAGGCGGCGCTCTACAAGGACGTGCTCGATTTCTTCGGCCAGACCAAGGTCGGCTACACGCCGACGCTGGGCGTCACTTACGGCGGCCCGGGCGGCGAGCCCTATTGGCTGCAGGAAAGCGAGGTGTGGAAGCACCCGATCCTGTCGCGCCACGTCCCGCGGCGGCTGCTCGAGGCGGAGATGGTGCGCGTGGTGAAGGCGCCGGCGGAGGATTATGCCGACACCAAGAGCGCCCGCACCGCGCGCCAGATCATGCAGCGCGGCGTGCCGACCTCGATCGGCGGCCACGGCCAGCAGCAGGGCATCGCCGCGCACTGGGACATCTGGTCTCTGGTCAAGGGCGGCTGGACCCCGATCGAGGCGCTCGGCGCCGCGACCCGCGTCCCCGCCGCTGCGCTCGGCTTCCGCGATATCGGCAGCCTCCAGCCGGGGAAGCTCGCCGATCTCGTCATCCTCGACGCCGATCCCACTGCGGACATCCGCAACACCGAGAAGATTTCGAAGGTGATGCTCAACGGCCGGCTCTACGATCCGCTGACGCTCAACGAGGAAGTCACCGGCAACCGCACCCGCCAGCCCTATTATTGGGAGCGGTAGGCGCGGCTCATTCGGCGGGCTGCGGCCGGGGGCGGGGGGCGATCAGCGCCTCCATCGCCAGCCGCCAGCCCGCGGGGCTGCGCTGCCAGACGCGGGCATAATGGCCGCGGCGAGAATGGGCGCCTTCGGTCCATCCCGCGCTGCCGTAGGTGAAGGCCATGTCGCCCGCCGAGGATGCGCTGCCGCCCAGGGGCTGCAGCGTCATCGTCGCGCCGCGCCGGGCGATCTCGTCGGCCTGGCCGCCCGGCTCCGCCCAGGCAAGCGTCCCGGCGAGCACGCCGCCCTCGGCGATCAGCGCGCGATAGGCGGCGGGTGCGTCCGTGGCCGCGTCGGTCGCCAACTTCGTTTCGACCGCGCCGATCTCCGCCATCGCGCGCGCCGCCGATCCAGCCTCCGCGGTGGCGGCAGGCAGGAACCGAATCGTCTTCGGTTTCCCACCTGCCGCCGGCGCCGGGAGGTTGGCGCCTCCGTCATAGATCCATTTCCACTGCCCGTCGGGCTGCTTCTGCCACACCGTCATGTAGCGGACGGGGCTGGTCGCCGGGCCGGTGGAAAATCCGAAATCGCCCGATCGCGCAATGCCTGCGAAGTCCGGCCACCAGTCGAGCGGCGGCGCGTCTTCGGGATCGTCGGGCCAGCTCGCGATGAAGCCGCGCGCCGGCACGGGCTTGTCGGCGAACATGATCGCGTCGGGCGCCGCGAAATCGATGAAGCCGTCGCGCGTGCCCCTGGCCGCGACTGCGCGCGCGAAGGCGGCTTCGGCCTCCACCACCGGCTGCGCCGGCCCGGCGCCCGCCGCGGGCGGCCCCATCACCATCGCCAGCGCCGTCGCGATCATCCGCTTCATATCCGTCTCCTCGGCCCCGCCGGTGCGCCTAGCGCGGGGCGGGCGGCGATAGGCGCGCGCTTCGGCAAGCGCGCGCATCCGCTCGACGAACGACCCGCAGGCGGTCGCTAAGCCTTCGGTAAGCAATGCGGTGCAAGATTGGGCGTCCCTCGGGGGAGGTGTGTCGCGCATGTATCTTGAAAAGCTCATCACGCGCAGCGAGCCGCGGATCGTCGATCAGCGTAGCGAGCCGCGCCACGGCGCCGTCATCGATCAGGCGACGATCACCTTCCGGGGCGAGCGGATCGCAGTGCCGGTGGTCGACATCTCCTCGCGCGGCACCCGTGTCGTTTCAGGGATCCTGCCGCGTATCGGCGAGACGATCAGCGTCCAATTCGACGATTGCTCGCGCATCCAGGCCTTCGTCCGCTGGGTGAAGGACGGTCAGCTAGGCCTCAACTTCGGCCACGAGATCATCCTCGAAGCCTGATCCTCCCTGGAACGGGAGGGGGACCAGCCGCAGGCTGGTGGAGGGGCAGCGCTGCGGTAAGCGTCTTTGCCCCTAAGCCCCCAGCCCCTTCATCACGCTCGGCAATATCCCCGTCACCATCCGCTTGATCCCCAGGAAATTGGGATGGATGCCGTCTTCCAGATTGAGGCGGCGGTCGCCCGCCACCTGCGCGAGGAAGAAGGGGTAGAGTGCCGCTCCGTGCCGCGCCGCGACCTCTGGGAAGATCGGGTTGAACGCAGCACTATAGTCCGGCCCCATGTTGGGCGCGGCGAGCATCCCCGCCACCAGCACCGGTATCTCGCGCTTTCTGAGCTCCGCGACGATCGCGTCCATGTCGGCGCGCGTCTGCGCCGGCGGCAGCGCGCGCAGCATGTCGTTGCCGCCGAGGGCGACGATCGCGAGATCGGGCTTGGCCTTCATCCCGTCGAGCGTCCAGCCGAGCCGCGCGCGCGCCGCCGCCGCGGTGTCGCCCGATACGCCGCCGTCGGTCACCGTCGCGGCGATCCCGTTGCGGCGGAGCGCATCCTGCAGTTGCGGCGCGAATCCCTGGCCCTTGGGCAGGCGATAGCCCGCCGTCAGGCTGTCGCCGAACGCGAGCACGGAAAGCGCGCGCGGCGGCGTCTGAGCGGCGGCGGGGGTCAGCGCGATCAGCAGCGCGGCCGCCAGCCCTTGGACAATGCGCCGCGCGCGGCCATATGAAACGGAGAAGTTCATAAGAAAGACGCTCCCAGCCCTCATGCTCTCCCCCAATATCGTCATCGACGCCGCGGATGTCACGCTGGCGCTCGGCTCCGGCGCGTCGCGCGTCGAAATCCTGCGCGGGATCGACCTCTCGGTATCGAAGGGGGACAGCGTCGCGCTGCTCGGTCCGTCGGGATCGGGCAAGTCGTCGCTGATGGCGGTGCTCGCAGGGCTGGAGCGCGCCACCGGCGGCAGCATCCGCATCGCCGGCGCCGATTTCGCCGCGCTCGACGAGGACGGCTTGGCGCGCGCGCGACGCGGCCGTGTCGGCATCGTGCTTCAGGCCTTCCACCTGCTGCCGACGATGACCGCGCATGAGAATGTTGCGGTGCCGCTCGAGCTGGCCGGCGTCGCCGATGCCTTCGCGATCGCCGCGGGCGAGCTGGAGGCGGTCGGCCTCGGCCATCGCCTGACTCATTATCCGGCGCAGCTCTCGGGCGGCGAGCAGCAGCGCGTGGCCATCGCCCGCGCCACCGCGCCGCGGCCCGAACTGATCTTCGCCGACGAGCCGACCGGCAACCTCGACGCTGCGACCGGCACCGCCATCCTCGACTTGCTCTTCGCGCGCCAGAAGGACACCGGCGCGACGCTCTTCGTCATCACCCATGACCCCGCCCTCGCCGCCCGCTGCGATCGCGTGCTGGAAATGCAGGACGGCCGCATCGTCACGGACAAGAGGACGTGATGGGGGACGCATGTCCTCCCCGGAACGGGGAGGGGGACCATGCGAAGCATGGTGGAGGGGGTTACGAGACCCCCTCAGCGCGCGGCGCCCCCCCTCCACCGTCCGGCTTCACCGGCCGGTCCCCTTCCCCGTTCCGGGGAGGATATCTCCCCCTCACTCTCGCCCTTCGCGATCTGCGCGGCGGGCTCGCCGGTCTCCGCCTCCTCGCCGTTTGCCTGTTTCTCGGCGTGCTCGCGCTTGCCGGGGTCGGCTCGCTCTCCGCCTCCATCGTCCGCGGCCTTTCCGATCAGGGGCAGGCGATCCTCGGTGGCGACGTCCAGGCCGATGTCGCCCAGCGCGAGGCGACGCCTGGGGAGCTGGCACTGCTCCGCCGCGAAGGCGCTGTCAGCCACGTCACCCGGATGCGCGCGATGGCGGCGCGGCCCGACGGGTCGGAGACGATGCTCGTCGACTTGAAGGGCATCGACGCCGCTTATCCGCTCTATGGCGATTTCCGCCTTGCCCCCGGCGCCATTGCGCCGCGCCCCGGCGCCGGGCAGGTCGCGATAGGGCCGGAGCTCGGCGAGCGGCTCCGCGTCGGCGTCGGCGATCCGGTCCGCATCGGCAATGCGCTCTTCACCGTCGCCGGGATCATCGCCGAGGAGCCGGACCGGCCGGGGCAGGGCTTCACGCTCGGCCCGCCCGCCATCGTCGATCGCGCCGGGCTCGCCGCCACCGGCCTCGTACAGCCGGGCAGCCTCTACACCTCGCTCTACCGCATCCGCATCGCCCCGGGCACGGAACTGGAGCCGGTCACCAAAAGGCTCGAGACGCGGCTTGCCGATGCCGGCTTCGACGTCGATGATCGCACCAACAGCGCGCCGGGCACGCGCCGCTTCATCGAGCGCGTCGGCCAGTTCCTGACCCTCGTCGGCCTCACCGCACTGGTCGTCGCCGGGATCGGCGTCGGCAACGGCGTCTCCTCCTGGCTCGACATGAAGCGCGGCGGCATCGCGACGCTGAAGCTGCTTGGCGCGACCGGCGGCACCATCTTCCGCATCTATCTGATCGAGATCGGCCTCGTCGCCGGGGGGGCAATCGCTGCCGGGCTCGCCGCGGGCGCGCTCGTCCCGTGGGTGGTGGTGCAGGTGGCCGGCGATGCACTGCCGGTGCCACCCGCGCTCGGCCTCCATCCGCTGCCGCTCGCCGCCAGCGCCGCCTACGGCATCCTCATCGCGCTGGTCTTTGCGCTGCTGCCGCTCGCCCGCGCGCGCGAAGTGCCCGCCGCCAGCCTGTTCCGCGGCGCGGTCGCGTCTTCCGCGCGCGGCCTTCGCGCCAATGCGGGGATGCTGCTCGCCGTCGCGCTTGCCGCCGCCGGAATCGCCGCGCTCGCTATATTCACCGCGCGCGAGCCGCTGTTCGCCGCCGGCTTCATCGCCGCCGCGCTCGGGCTGCTGCTGATGCTAAGCCTCTTGGGTGGCGCGATCCGCGCGCTCGCCGCGCGGCTGCCACGGCCCAAAAGCCCGCTGCTCCGCCTCGCGCTCGCCAACGTCCACCGGCCGGGGGCGCAGACCGGGCGGCTGGTCGTCGCGCTCGGCCTCGGCCTCACCCTCTTCACCACGCTCGCGGTGATCGAGACCAACCTCGCTGGCCAGATCCGCACCACCATCCCCCAGCGCGCGCCGAGCTTCTTCCTGCTCGACATTCCGGTCGGCGAGATCGATCGCTTCCGCAGCCTCGCGAAGCAGGCGGCGCCGGAGGGTGATCTGGTCACCGTGCCGTCGCTGCGCGGATCGGTGGTCGCGGTGAACGGCCAGCGTGTCGCCGACATGGAGAGCATCCCCGACGGCGCGTGGATGCTGCGCGGCGATCGCGGCCTCACCTATGCCGCGACCCCGCCCGGCAGCAGCCGCGTCGTCGAGGGCGAATGGTGGCCCGCCGATTATGCCGGCCCGCCGCTCGTTTCGGTCGACGTCGAGGGCGCCCGCGCGCTCGGCCTCAAGCCCGGCGACGGCCTCACCTTCTCGATCCTCGGGCGCGAGTTCGACGCGCGCATCGCCAACCTGCGCGAGATCAACTGGGACACGATGGGGTTCAACTTCGCCATCGTCTTCGCCCCCGGCGCGCTCGAATCGGCGCCGCACAGCTTCATGGCGACGATCGCGATGCCGGCGGACGAGGAGCGCGGCTTCGCGCGCGCGGTCAGCAACGCCTTCCCCGCCGTCTCGGCGATCCGCGTCAAGGAGATCGTCCAGACGGTGTCCGACATGCTCGGCCAGTTGACCGTCGCGGTGCGATCGGCGGCGAGCGTCGCGATCCTCGCCGGCATCGCGGTGCTGGTCGGCGCACTCGCGGCCAGCCGCCGCGCGCGCATCTACGATAGCGTGATCCTGAAGCTGCTGGGCGCGACCCGCGCGCGTATCCTCGGTGCGCAGGCGATCGAGTTCGTCGGCCTCGCGCTCGTTCTCGCCGCCGTCGCCTTCGCGCTCGGCGCCGCGGCGGGCTGGTATGTCGTGGTGCAGGTGCTGGAGCTCGAATGGGCGCCCGACTGGCCGATCGTCCTCGCGACGCTCGCCGCCGGCGCAGCGGTTACGCTGGTCCTCGGCCTCCTCGGCACCCTCCCCGCGCTGGCGGCGAAACCGGCGCAAGCGCTGCGGACGCTTTGACGGCAGGAAGACCGTCACCCTGAACTTGTTTCAGGGTCCATCTGGGAGACTGACGCGTCGTCACCGGCATGGATGCTGAAACAAGTTCAGCATGACGGCGCTTGGGAAGCGTTCCGCCCAATCCCCGCTTCTCCTCCCCCCGCATCGCGCCTATATCGCCGCGATGCCCGTCTGGCTCGGCATCCTCCTCTTTCTCGGCACCATCCTCGTGATGGAAGGCGTCGCGTATGCGGCGCACCGCTGGATCATGCACGGGCCGGGCTGGTTCCTGCACAAGAGCCACCACGAGCCGCGCCACGGCAATTGGGAGCTCAACGATCTCTACGCGGTGATCTTCGCCATCCCCTCGATCCTGCTGCTGCTGTGGGGGATCGGGCTGGAGCAGGGCGCGGGCTACGCCTGGGTGGGGGCGGGGATCGCGGCCTATGGCGCCATCTATTTCGGCTTCCACGACGTCATCGTCCACAAGCGCGTCGGCCACCGCTACGTGCCGCGCTCCAATTACATGAAGCGCATCGTCCAGGCCCACCGCCTCCACCATGCGGTGGAAACGAAAGAGGGCACGGTCAGCTTCGGCTTCCTCTGGGCGCCCCGGCCGGAAGATCTGAAAGCCGAACTCGCCCGCCGCGGCCGCAAAGGCGTCCGCGCGCCGACCGAGCCGTCGCGGGGCGCCACGCGCCGCGACAATCCGGATGCCGCTGGATTGCTTCGCTCTGCTCGCAATGACGAATTGATCTAATCGCGGTCGCCGCTCTGTCGGCTTCTGAAAAATGACGCGATCGCCGCCAGAGCGAATGCCCCCAGTCCAATCACGGCGATTGCCCTGAATGTCGGGCTCGGCTCGGCGCACGATTCGCCCACACATTCGGAGAACTGGACGATCATCGCCATCATGATGAGGATTGCCGCTGCCATCAGGCTGAGGCAGCCATAGGCGCGGGTGCGATCGGGCCGGTAGCCGCTCATCCCGCGATCTTCCTTCACGGCGTCATCGGACGCGTCCACAGCCCTTCGCGGTCCGCCGCTTTGGGTTCGCGCCGGGCTTCCTGCAGCGCCTGGGCTGCGAGCGCGACCTTTTTCGGCCTCGGGATGACGACGCGATAGTCCCAGGCGTGGGCGCCGCGCTTCGCCACTTCGCGGGCGATCTCGCCGTAAATGTTCGCCGCTGCCAGCACCGCCCATCGCGAGCGGAAGGGGAGGCGGGCTGCGCCGACCCGCGCGGACGCCTCATACTCCGCTGCCAGCGCCGCCAGACGCCGCGCGATCACGCCCATCCGCTCGCGGTACATCGGCTTCATATGCTGGCCGGGCGAGACGTCCATCTCGACCATCCACTCGACGGGCAGATAGTTGCGCCCCACCGCATCGTCCTCGCTCATGTCGCGGGCGATATTGGCGAGCTGGAAGGCGATGCCGAGGTCGCTCGCGCGGTTGAGCGTGTCGCGGTCTTCGGGGTCGACGCCCATCACCACAGCCATCATGCAGCCGACCGCGCCCGCGACATGATAGCAATATTGGAGGAGGTCGGCCTCGCTCCGCGGCCGCCAGTCGCGCGCGTCCATCGCGAAGCCCTCGAGATGATCGTCGATCATCCATTGCGGAATGCGGCATTCGGCCGCGACCGCGCCCAATGCGTCGAACGCCGTCTCGCCCGTCCATTCGCCCGCCAGCGCGCGCGCCGTCTGCACGCGCAGCCACGAGAGGCGCTGCTGCGCGCCGTCGGTGCGCACAGCGTCATGCCCCAGCACCTGCCCGTCGGCGACGTCGTCGCACGCGCGGCACCAGGCATAGAGCAGCCACGCCCGCTCGCGCGTCGCCCGGTCGAACAGGCGCGAGGAGAGATGGAAGCTCTTCGATCCCTTCCGGATCGTCTCGCCCGCCGCGGAGACGAGGGCGGCGCGATCGGCTCTCATACCTTCCCTCCCGCCCGCGGGAGGGGATCGAGGGGAGGGGCTGTCAGAGCTTGGCGCGGAACTGTCAGGAACGCGCCACACGCCCTCCCCCAGCCCCTCCCGCAAGCGGGAGGGGGGCTATCGAAGATCATCGATCATCAGCCCGGCGGTCGCCTTGGCGCTGCCGACCACGCCGGGGATGCCCGCGCCGGGGTGCGTGCCCGCGCCAGTGAAATAAAAGTTGGGGATCGCATCGTCGCGGTTGTGGACGCGGAAATAGGCGCTCTGCGTCAGCAGCGGCTCGAGGCTGAACGCAGAGCCCAGATGCGCGTTGAGATCGCCCGCGAAATCGGCCGGCGTGTAGTGGAAGGAAGTCACGATCGCGTCCTTGAGCCCCGGCATCAGCCGCTCCTCCAGATGGTCGAGGATGCGGTCGCGGAAACGTGGACCCACCTCGTCCCAGTCGAACGGCGCCTTGCCGAGGTGCGGCACCGGGGCGAGCACGTAGAAGGTCGAATGGCCCGGCGGCGCCAGCGACGGATCGGTCACCGTCGGGTGGTGAAGGTAGAGCGAGAAATCCTTGGGCAGTACGCCTGCATTGTAGATGTCGTCGAGCAGCCCTTTGTAGCGCGGGCCGAACAGGATCATGTGGTGCGGGATGTCGCGCCACTCGCCCTTCACCCCGAAGTGGACGACGAACAGCGAGGGCGAAAAGCGCTTGCGCCGCAGCGCATCCGCCGTCCGCCGCCCGCGCGCGCTGTGCTTCAAAAGGTCGTAGCTGTGGACGACGTCGGCGTTGGAGGCGACCGCGTCGAACGCTTCGCTCCAGCCGCTCCTGGTGGCGACGCCGGTCACCCGGTCGCCCATCGTCTCGATCGCGTCGACCGGATCGCCGAGCTTCAGCGTTCCGCCCAGCCGCTCGAAATGGCGCACCATGCCGGCGATCAGCGCATTGGTGCCGCCGCGCGGGAACCAGACGCCGCCGTCGCGCTCCAGCTTGTGGATCAGCGCATAGATGGCGCTAGTCGTCATCGGGTTGCCGCCGACGAGCAGCGTATGGAAGCTCAGCGCCTCGCGCAATTTCTCGTTCTTCACGAAGCGCGAGACGATCGCATAGACCGATCGCCACGCCTCATATTTCGCCAGTGCCGGCGCCGCCTTCACCATCGACTTGAAATCGAGGAAAGGGACGGCGCCCAGCTTCACATAGCCTTCCTGGTAGACGCCTGCCGAATAATCGAGGAAGCGGCGGTAGCCGGCGACCTCCTCCGGCCCCATCGCGGCGATCTGGCGGGTCAGCTCGGCATCGTCGTTCGAATAGTCGAAGTTCGTCCCGTCGGGCCAGCTCAGTCGGTAGAAGGGGCTGACCGGCATCAGCTCGACATCCTCGCCGATCGCATGGCCGGTGAGCGCCCACAATTCCTTGAGGCAATCGGGATCGGTGACGACGGTCGGGCCCGCGTCGAAGGTGAAGCCGTCCTTCTTCCAGTGATAGGCACGCCCGCCGGGCTTGTCGCGCCCCTCGATCACGGTGGTGGCGATGCCTGCCGATTGCAGGCGGATGGCGAGCGCCAGCCCGCCGAATCCGGCGCCGATGATGGCCGCGCGCTTCACGATAGAGGCTATTTCATCCCTTCTTCAGCGCGGACACCGCCCGCCCGATGGGCACGGGCGGTTTGCCGGCGAGGATCCGCATCTTGTCGAACGTCGTCGACTGCGCGGCATAGAAGCGGGCGATGAGCTTGGGATCAAGACGGTAAAAACGCTCAAGCACCTTATATCGCTCGTGCGGCTCCGCGGCGCGGAACAGCATCTTGTCGAGCGTACGATAGAATTCGCGCCGTTTCCACGTCTGGCTCGCATAGCCTTCGAACGCGTCGTGGAGCGCACCGCCGGAAAAATCCTTCTGCCGCGTCAGGAACATCGCCGCGCGCACCGCATCGGGGAAGGTGTAGCCGGTGGTCGGGTGAAAGAGCCCGGCGCGCAGCCCCAGCTTCGCCACCCGCGCGCCGCCCGCGCGCCAGAAGCCGGAGAAATCGCCGCCCATCGCTACCGGCAGCACGCCGCTCTCCTCGCGCTCCTGCTCGGCGATCTGCCAGCCGCGGAGTGCGCAATAGGCGTCGATCCGGGCGCCGATTCCCTCCATGTCGAGCGAGGGCGATTCGGAATAATAGGTGTCCTCCACCAGCATCCGGTCCTCGGCGAAGGGCAGGCAGTAGACGAAGCGGTAGCCGTCGGTCTGGTCGACGGTCGCGTCCATGATCACCGGCCGGTCGACCCCGTGCGGCTTCGCGAAACGATATTCGCGCCCGACGAACTTCTGCCAGCCGAGATCGAGGTGGGTGAGGTGCGCTGCGCCGCGCGCGTCGATCGCCCCGTCGGCGCGGATCTTCTCGCCACCCGCCAGCACCAGCTCGTTCTCGCGCACCGCGACGATCTTGGTGTTGAGCCGGTATTGGTCGGGGCGGAGCACCTCCAGCACCTCGGCGTGGAGCTGCTCGGATCGCGCGCTGCAATATTCGGACTTGAGCTTGCGGCTATGGCCCGGGAAGGCGACGTAATAGCCCGGCCAGCAGTGGACGATCAGCGGCTCGATCAGCCCCCAATTCGCTTCCTCGATGTCGCTCCGGAAGAACGACCAGACATGGCTGCCGCCGAACGCCGGCCCTTCCTCGACGAGGAGGATCGGCACGTCCGGACGATGTTTGGCCATCGCCAGCGCGGCCAGGCTTCCCGCCAGCCCGCCGCCCGCGATCAGCAGCCCTTCGCGCTTCCCCCTCGGCATAACCCTTTGCCCTTAGCCCGATTCCGCGGCCCCGCGCCACGCCTCGTTCGACGAACCGCGCACCAATTTGGGACTGGCCGCCCGCGGCGTCCCGCACGCGCGCCTTCATGCGCGGTTAGGATTGCGGCTCGATGAAGGTCATCCGCCTGTCCGCACCCGGGAGATCGTCCTTTGCCTGCCGCCCCTGCCATTGCCCGCATCGAAGCGATCCTCGCCGAAGCGGGCGTGGAGGACGAGGAGCTGGCGGAACGGCTCGCCGAAGCCGCCACCGAAGGCCTCGCCACCCGCCGCCAGTTGATCGCGCGGTGCGAGGCGGCGTTCCGCGAAGGCTTCCTCACCGGCAAGCGCTGGCCCAAGTTCGCGCCCTATGTCGCAGACGTCTGGCGCAAGAGCCAGCTCTACACCCGCCACTTCGCGCGCAAGGCGGCGGCGCCCGAAGCCGAAAGCCGCTACGCCCGCTACAACGATCTGTAGCCTGTCGCCCCCCGATCCCCTAAAAGCCGCGCGTGTCCGCCGGCCTTGCCATCCTCCTCTCCGCGCTCGCCATGACGGCGATCGTCGGGGTGCGCTATCTCGTCACCTCGGGCGGGTTCGCCTGGCTGACGCGGCTCCGCCATCCCGGCCTCTATGCCGGGCAGGACGGGCAGATGAAGAAGGAGATCGGCTGGAGCCTCGCCTCGGCGGCGATCTACGGCGTGCCCGCGGGCGTCGTTGCCTGGGGCTGGCAGCAGCATGGCTGGACGCGCATCTATACCGATGTCGCCGCCTGGCCGCTGTGGTGGCTGCCGGTTTCGGTCTTCCTCTATCTCTTCGCGCACGACACGTGGTTCTACTGGACGCACCGCTGGATGCACCGGCCGCGCCCGTTCCGTATCGCCCATGCCGTCCACCACGCCAGCCGCCCGCCCACCGCCTGGGCGGCGATGAGCTTTCACCCCGTTGAGGCACTCACCGGCGCTGTTGTCATTCCGACACTGGTCTTCCTCATTCCGATCCACGCCGCCGCGCTGGGCTTGGTGCTGGCGATCATGACTGTCATGGGAGTGACCAACCACATGGGGTGGGAGCTGTTTCCGCGATGGATCGTCGACGGCCGCGCCGGGCGCTGGCTGATCACGGCGAGCCATCACCAGCGCCACCACCGCGAATATAGGTGCAATTATGGCCTCTATTTCCGCTTCTGGGACAGGCTTTGCGGCACGGACCGCGGCCTGGGGACGTTCGATCACGGCGCTGCTGCTGGGCGCGGCGTTGCTCGGAGCGGCGCCTCCGGGGCGGCTTGAGGTCGATCTTTCGGGGCTTCGCAACGGCAAGGGCGACGTGCTCGTCTGCGTCACCCGCTTCCCCGATCATTTCCCCGACTGCACCGACGATCCGGAAGCGCGCACCGCCAAGGCGCCGGCGGCATCGGCGGGGCCGATCGCCTTTCTGGCGCTCCCCAGCGGCAATTATGCGGTGGCGGTAATCCACGACGAGAACCGCAACGCGAAGCTCGACACCATCGCCCGCATCCCGCGCGAAGGCTTCGGCTTCTCGCGCAATCCCGCGATCCGTTTCGGCCCGCCGAGCTTCGATCAGGCCCGTTTCCCGGTCGCCACGGGCGATGTCCGGCAAGACGTTAGGATGCGCTACATCCTCTAATTGCCTTACCGTCATTGCGAGCGCCGCAGGCGCGCGGCAATCCCAGCCTGAGGGCCTCTGCGCAAAGCTGGATTGCCGCGCCGCTTCGCGGCTCGCAAAGACGGGGCGGGAAGTAGCGGAGTTCCCATCGCTCCCGCCCCGGAACTTCCCGGCTTTTCAAGCGATTCACCGGAAACAGGTTTTTAACAAGGATCAAGGGCCATGAACGCGCGCCACTGGGCCGCTGCGTTGCTGCTGACGTGTGCCTTCGCGGCGCCCGGCAGCGCTCAGGGAAGCGGGGTCGCGCGGCTCGGCCCCAGCACTATACCGCAGGCGCACCGTCCGGGCGCCAATCCGGGCGATGGCCTGTTCAGCAACGTGCCCGCCGGCTTCTCCACCGGCACCCGCGCGATTGGCGATGCGGATGGCTCGCGCAGCGTCAACACCCGCATGGTCGGCACCGTCGACGTCGATGCCAGCACCCGACTCGGCATCGGCCTCTTCCGCGTGAACCGCTATTCGTCGCGCGAGCCGGGTTTCCAGCGCACCTCGACCATCACCAACATGGGCGGCCGCACCCAGAATATCGCCGCCGTGGGGATGAGCCTCAGGTTCTGAAAGCCACTTCCGCGCGCCCGCAAATCGCTGTAATGGCGCGCAGAACACGGGGGAGCTCCTGACATGAAGGCCATTGCGATTTTCGGCGCGGCGCTCGCCGCGTCCCTCCTCGGCACGTCCGCATATGCCCAGGCGGCCGATGCGCCCCCGCCGCCTACCTCGACCGCGAACCAGACGACGACGATCGGCCTCGGCGTGTCCTACGCGCCGACCTACGAGGGGTCGGACGATTACAGCCTGGCGCCCGCGGGTCTCGTCCGCGGCAATGTCGGCGGGTTCAACTTCTTCAGCCGCGCCACCGCGCTCTATTTCGATGCGGCGCGCGAGCCCGACGGCCAGACCACCGATCTCCTGATCGGCCCGATGGTCAATTTCCGCTTCGATCGCTCGCGCAGCATCAAGGATCCGGTCGTCCGCCTGCTCGGCAAGCTCGACACCGCGGTCGAGGTCGGCGGTTTCGTCGGCGTCGGCACGATGGGGCTGCTCAACCCCTATGACTATGCCCAGGCGCGCGTCGATATCGTCCACGACATCACCGGCACGCACGGCGGCACTGTCGTTACCCCGACCCTGGAATATGGCACGCCGCTCAGCACCACCACTTATGTCGGCGCGGCTCTCTCCGCCGATTGGGCGAGTGGCGATTTCGCCGACACTTATTATTCGGTCGACGCCGCGGGCGCGCTGCGCTCGGGCCTGCCGGTCTACGATGCCGACGGCGGCTTCAAGAACATCCGCCTCACCCTGCTCGGCAACCAGATGGTGACCGGCAATCTCGCCGAGGGCGGCTGGTCGATCTTCGGCGTGGCGAGCTATTCGCGGATGCTGGGCGATTTCAAGCGCAGCCCGCTGGTCGACGGCTTCGGCGCCTTCGCCGGCCGCGGCGACGCCGACCAATGGTTCGGCGCCATCGGCATCGCCTACACGTTCTAAGGCCCGCTCCACCGTCACCCTGAACTCGTTTCAGGGTCCATGTTGGAGACGCTCGCGACCGTCACCGAAATGGATGCTGAAACAAGTTCAGCATGACGGCAGCGCCTGTTCCCCGGCGAAAGCCGGGGTCCAGCACCCGCTTCCCCGCCGCCGCCCGATCCGCTAGGAACAGGGCGTGAACGAAGACGCGCCTCCGCCGCAGCGCAAGATCATCCATGTTGATATGGACGCCTTCTACGCGTCGGTCGAGCAGCGCGACAATCCGGAGCTGCGCGGGCGTCCGGTCGCGGTCGGCGGCGGGGTGCGCGGCGTGGTCGCGGCGGCGAGCTACGAGGCGCGGACGTTCGGCATCCGCTCCGCGATGCCCTCGGTCACCGCGCGGCGCCGCTGCCCGGAGCTCATCTTCGTCAAGCCGCGCTTCGATGCCTATCGCGCGGTCAGCCAGCAGATCCGCGCGATCTTCCTCGATTACACGCCGCACGTCGAGCCGCTGAGCCTCGACGAGGCCTATCTCGACGTCACCGAGGATCTGAAGGGAATCGGCATTGCCACCCGCATCGCCGAGGAGATACGCGCCCGCATCCGCGCCGAGACCGGGCTCACCGCTTCGGCCGGCGTCTCCTACAACAAGTTCCTCGCCAAGCTCGCGAGCGACCAGAACAAGCCCGATGGCCTGTGCGTCATCACCCCCGCCAGGGGCGCAGCCTTCGTTGCCTCGCTTCCCGTCAGCCGCTTTCACGGCGTCGGCCCCAAGACCGCCGAGAAGATGCGGCGGCTGGGCATCGAGACGGGCGCGGACCTGCGCGATCGCTCGCGCGAGTGGCTGGCGCATAATTTCGGCAGCTCGGCGGACTATTATCACGATCTCGCGCGCGGCATCTGCCACCGCCAGGTGAAGGCCAACCGCCCCTACAAGTCGGTCGGCGCCGAGGACACCTTCCTCACCGACCTCACCGATCCCGCCGCGCTCGCCGCCGAGCTCGATCGCATCAGCCAGACGGTCTGGCGCCGCATCGCCGAAAAGGGCCTCGCCGGCCGCACCGTGACGCTCAAGGTCAAATACAGCGATTTCCGCATCTGCACCCGCGCCCGCACGCTCGGCCACAGCGTTACAGGCCGCGAGGAATTCCTCGCCGTCGGCACCGCGCTGCTCCAGACGCTGATGCCACCGGAGAAAGGCATCCGCCTCTTGGGCCTCACGCTCAGCAAGCTCGGCGCGGAGGAGGGTGATGCGCCCGCGGAGGCGCCGCTTTCCTTGCCGCTGTGATCCGGCTAAGACCGTTGCCATCCCCGGGGGAGCGCTCATGCGCGCTTGAGAGGGAAGCAGCAGCTTCCGACCCGCTGAACCTGATCCGGCTGACACCGGCGTAGGGAGGGAGCGGTCCTGACGCCCGGCCCGTTTCCTCCGCATGGAGAGGAACTGACATGGCCGATATTCCCGCGCGCACCGAATTAAGGGTAACGACCGGCCCGATCCGCGGCAGCCGCAAGGTCCATGTCGGGCCGCTCGGCGTGAAGATGCGCGAGATCGATCTCGATCCCTCCTCGGGCGAGCCGCCGCTGCGGGTCTACGACACCTCCGGCCCCTATTCGGACCCGCAGGCGCGCATCGACATCATGGCGGGCCTTCCCGAGCTCCGCCGCGACTGGATCCGCGGCCGCGGCGATGTCGAGGAGGTCGCGCAGCGCGAGGTCCGCCCCGAGGACAATGGCCAGCTCGGCCCCGACCGTTCGGGCGGCGTCCAGCCGTTCCCCAACGTCCGCCGCAAAGTGCTGCGCGCGCGCGCCGGCGCCAACGTCAGCCAGATGCACTATGCCCGCCGCGGCATCATCACGGCCGAGATGGAATATGTTGCCACCCGTGAGAATCTCGGGCGCGAGCGGCTCGCCGAATATGCCCGCGACGGCGAGAGCTTCGGCGCCGCCATCCCCGACTATGTGACACCCGAATTCGTCCGCGACGAGGTCGCCCGCGGCCGTGCCATCATCCCCAACAACATCAACCACCCCGAATCCGAGCCGATGGCGATCGGCCGCAACTTCCTGGTCAAGATCAACGCCAACATCGGCAACAGCGCGGTCGCGTCCGACGTCGCGGCCGAAGTCGACAAGATGGTCTGGTCGATCCGCTGGGGCGCCGACACCGTCATGGACCTCTCCACCGGCCGCAACATCCACGACACCCGCGAATGGATCATCCGCAACTCGCCCGTCCCGATCGGCACCGTGCCCATCTATCAGGCGCTGGAAAAGGTCGGCGGCATCGCCGAGGACCTGACCTGGGAGATCTTCCGCGACACGCTGATCGAACAGGCCGAACAGGGCGTCGATTATTTCACCATCCACGCCGGCGTCCGCCTGCCCTACGTCCCGCTCACCGCCAAGCGCGTCACCGGCATCGTCAGCCGCGGCGGCAGCATCATGGCGAAATGGTGCCTCGCGCACCACAAGGAGAGCTTCCTCTACGAACGCTTCGACGAGATCACCGAGATCATGAAGGCGTATGACATCGCCTATTCGCTCGGTGATGGCCTCCGCCCCGGCAGCATCGCCGACGCCAATGACGAAGCGCAGTTCGCCGAGCTCTACACGCTGGGCGAACTCACCCATCGCGCCTGGGCTGAGGACGTGCAGGTGATGATCGAGGGCCCCGGCCACGTGCCGATGCACAAGATCAAGGAGAATATGGACAAGCAGCTCGAGGTCTGCGGCGAGGCACCGTTCTATACGCTTGGCCCACTCACCACCGATATCGCGCCCGGCTACGATCACATCACCAGCGGCATCGGCGCCGCGATGATCGGCTGGTACGGCACCGCGATGCTCTGCTACGTCACCCCCAAGGAGCACCTCGGCCTCCCCGACCGCGACGACGTGAAGGTGGGCGTGGTGACCTACAAGCTCGCCGCCCACGCCGCCGATCTCGCCAAAGGCCACCCGGCGGCAAAGATGCGCGACGACGCCTTGAGCCGCGCCCGCTTCGAGTTCCGCTGGCGCGACCAGTTCAACCTGTCGCTCGACCCCGACACCGCCGAGCAATACCACGACCAGACCCTCCCCGCGGAAGGCGCCAAGACCGCCCACTTCTGCTCCATGTGCGGCCCGAAGTTTTGCAGCATGAAGATCACTCAGGAGGTGAGAGACTTCGCCCGTCTCCAGAACCAGCCCGCCGACGCGTTCGTGGCGGCGGACGCGGAGGAGGGCATGGCCGGTATGAGCAAGGTCTACGAGGATACCGGACGGGAACTGTACATGGGTGGGGGCGGGCGCGAGCACGATTGACACCCGTCAGGAGGGTTCGGCATCATCGTAAATGCGGCTGAATTGCACCGAGATATTTGTGGCAAAGTTTCCTGCGGACCTAGCGAAGGCAGTAGCTGATCGGTGGTTTCAACTGGTGGCAGGCGAATATGTGACGCCTGCCTGTCCATCAAAAAGCCAACTGAGGCAAATTTTGGAGGCGTGCTACCTCGCCGCCAACACGCCGGAGGAGGGACGGTATCCAAAATTCAACGTTGTAGTAACCGAAGAAGAAGTCATAAATTTCTCGACGGAGGCGACGTTCTATAGCTTCGGGACTTCGCGGCCAGTCACTGTTGAAGAGATACGCCGGTTAGCCCCTGCAACTGACTCAAAGAAGTCAGCCATTTGGATTACATTCAGCAAAAGCGACGTATTAATAGCTGGAATATGCGATCTGGGCACCTCTTGGCACAGGGCCCGGCTCGGACTCGTCTACAGCTATCGGGTTCCGCCCGCGTTGATTGTCCAGATAGATAGGCCTGGCAAAATAAAGGTGTTTCAAGGACAATACGCGGTTGCGTCCTTAAGCGACGGAGCCTTGATCGAGTCAAAGTTCGACATCCCTCTCTTTTTGCACAAAATTGCTCACGAAAAATTTGAGGAATTATCACACGACTTTACGGTTCCTAGCGTTGAAGAACCTAGGGAGTTTGAAAGCTTCTGGTTCACCGCATTGTGCAACGTGTTTTCTGGGCTAGTTAATTCGATAAACGCCTTGGGGCATGGTGGAGCCGTCATAGTTTTGCCTGATCGCAACTTGATTGTAGGAGAAAGCGTTCGCTTAAAGTATTCCTGCGTATCAGACAGTCTGCGTACAGCCTTCGTGCGCTTCATAAATGCAAGAAACTCAACGGCTGACCATTGGACTGCTATCGAAAACGGTGAGGTCGTCGAGGGCAGTTTGCATGAAGCCGAGTTGATACTAGCGGCAGCAACTGAGCACTTGATTGAGACAATAAGGTTCACCGCGCAACTCGCAGGTTGTGACGGCGCGATAGTAATATCGGCTGATCTCCGGCTTATTGGATTCGGCGCAGAAATTCGCTCTGAGTTGGCTGATGGCACTAATATATATGAAGTAAAAGATGAGCTGGACAAGAAATATAGTATTTGTAATATCGAACAATTCGGAATGCGGCATAGATCGGCAGTCAAGCTCGTGAGCCGAATGCCAAGCGCTAAGGCTATAGTTATCTCTCAAGACGGACCAGTGAGCGCTGTATGGGGCGAAGATGGGTCGGTCTTTGTTCGCAAGGGAGTGGCTTTGGGAAATATGAACATGCCATTGGGTTCGTAGATGCCCCACCTAGCCCACATCGCCCTCGTCATCCGCGACTATGACGAGGCGCTCGCCTTCTACGTTGGCAAGCTCGGCTTCGAGCTGGTCGAGGACAGCTATCAACCCGCGTAGGACAAGCGCTGGGTCACGATCCGCCCGCCCGGCGCTTCACCTCAATAATGATATCGGCATTGCGCCACCTGCAGCGTCTGATCCTTTCCGCTCCCGGCCACCCGATACACCAGCCGATGCTCCTGATTGATCCGCCGCGACCACCAGCCTGAAAGGTTGCCGCCAAGCGGCTCGGGCTTGCCCGTCCCCTTGAACGGATTTCGCCGGCATTCCTCGATCAGCCCGTTCAGCTTCTCCAGCATCCGGGCGTCATGGTCCTGCCAATGGCGGTAATCCTCCCACGCCGTCGGCCAGAACGCCACGTTCACGGCAGCGGCACACCCCGTTCGTCGACACCGGCATCGCCCGCCTCGAACCCGCGCACCGCCTCCAGCAGTCGCTCGGCGTTCTTCGGCGAAGAGAGCAGGTGAAGCGTTTCTTCGATCGATTCCCATTCGCTCTCGGAAATCAGCACCGCGCCTTCGCCGCGCTGGCGGGTGATGGCAAGCGGAGCGCGATCGGCGACGACCCTGTCGATCATCGCCTTCAGATTCTCGCGCGCTTCGGAATAGCTGACGGCCCTCATGCGCCTGATATGGACAAAACATTGTCCAATGTCAATCTCTGCGCGCCACAGCGGGCGACAAACCATTCGACAGTTCTGTCGTGTCCCGGTTGAAAACTTCATCCACGAGTTGAATTTTGGCGGACGAAGGGCTTTGCTCCGATTAGGCCGCTAAAGCCCCTTCAGACGATCAGGCCGTCATGACCCACGCCTCTGCGGCCACCGGCCCCTTCTACCACGGCACCCGCGCCGACCTCACGGTGGGCGACCTGCTCACGCCCGGCTTCACCTCCAACTACGCCGACCGCAAGCTGTCGTGGATCTACTTCTCGGGCACCCTCGACGCGGCGATCTGGGGGTGCGAGCTGGCCAGGGGAGAGGGCTGCGAGCGCATCTATATCGTCGCGCCGACCGGCGCCTTCGAGGACGACCCCAACCTCACCGACAGGAAATTTCCCGGCAACCCGACCCAATCCTACCGGAGCCGCGCGCCGCTGCGGATCGTCGGCGAGGTCGAAACCTGGGCGCCGCACCCGCCGGAGCGGCTCGCCGAGATGAAGGCCGCGCTCGCGCGGATGGAAGCCGAAGGCGATGCCGAGATCATCGACTGATCGGCGTCGCCCGCCCGACCAAGGATCAACCTTCTCCGCGCCTCTGCGTCTCTGCGCGCAACACGATACCCGCGCACAACAGCACGGCGGCAAAGCGTCCAACACCTCTGTCCTACTTGCCTTCAATGTGATCCACGCTGGTGCGTGAGACATGTCGCTCCGCCCTCGTACCCGCCGCCCGCCCGGAGCCGCTTCCCGGGGTCCGCCGCACCCCCCATGGCCAGTGCGAACATTGGGAACATTCGCACCCGCCGCCCCACCGCGCGCCCGCCTTCGCCCGGTTTTCGCACCCGTCCGGCGCGTTTCGCACCAAAGTGGTTGCGTGCGCTCTTCCGGGGCGGGCGGGGTTGCGCCATGCGCGGGGCAGGGGCGCGGATCAACCTGTCGAACGGAGGGAAGGTTCAGCGATGACGCAAGCTTCGGACAATGGCGGCGACGACCGCGGCAACGGCGCGATGCAGACCCCGCCGGTCGTGTCGCGCGCGGAGTGGGATGCCGCCCACGTCCGCATGCACGGGCGCGAGAAGGAGGTTATGCGCGCCCGCGACGCGCTCGCCGCCGAGCGGCGGCGGATGCCGTGGCTCAGGATCGAGAAGGACTATGCGTTCGAGGGGCCGGACGGCCGCGTGGGCTTACGTGATCTGTTCGGCCGCTGCCGCCAGCTCATCGTCTACCGCGCCTTTTTGGAGCCGGGCGTGTCGCGCTGGCCCGAGCGCGGCTGCATCGGCTGCTCGCTGGTCGCCGATCACGCCGTCCACCCTGTCCACCTCCAGCAGCGCGATACGACCTACGCCTTCGTCTCGCGCGGCAGCCAGGACGATCTCGCGCGGCAGAAGGCGAAGATGGGGTGGGAGCATATCCCCTGGTACACGCTGACCGACGATTTCGACGCTGATTTCGGGGTCGATGCGTGGCACGGCACCAACGTCTTCTTCCGCGACGGTGACCAGATCTTCCGCACCTATTTCGTCAGCGGCCGCGGCGACGAGCAGATGGGCAATCTCTGGAACTGGCTCGATATCACCCCGCTCGGCCGGCAGGAGAAATGGGAGGATTCACCCCCCGGCTATCCGCAGACCGATCCCTATGACTGGTGGGTCTGGCACGACAATCGCGAGGCCGAGCCGGAGCGTGAATAAAGCTCCCCTCTCCCCCTGCGGGAGAGGGGGCGGGGGAGAGGGGGAGTCGAGAGCGAGCGGTATCCGGACAGTGCAACCTTGCCCTTCCTGCCTCCTTCCCTACCGTGCAGCCACCGTCCGCTCCGGCGGGCCACTTGGGGGGTAAGAGCGTCATGACCATCGATCACTGCCGTGATTTTGATTTCCAGCAAGGGCGCTGGCGGGTGAAGCATCGACGCCTCAAGTTCCGGCTCGCAGGCTGCACCGAATGGGAAGAGTTCGAGGGCACCAGCGAGCAGCGACCCGTGCTCGGCGGCAACGGCAATATCGAGGACAATCTGCTCCATCTACCCGGCGGCGATTATCGCGCGGTCGCGCTGCGTTCGTTCGATGCGGCCAGCGGCACCTGGGCGATCTGGTGGCTCGACAGCCGTGCGCCGCACGCGATCGACGTGCCGGTGATCGGCAGCTTCGAGGAGGGTGTCGGCAGCTTCTATGCCGATGACGTGCATGACGGCCGCCCGGTGCGGCTGCGCTTTCGGTGGCTCGGCGCGGACAGAGGCGCGCCGCGCTGGGAGCAGGCCTTGTCGGACGATGGCGGCGCGACGTGGGAGACGAACTGGGTGATGGAATTTTCACGCGCCTGACGGCGGCGGGGGCTCACCCCTGGCGAAGGATCTTCGCCATCGCCTTTCCCTTGGCGAGCTCGTCGATCATCTTGTCGAGGATGCGGATCTCGCGCATCAGCGGATCGGGCACTTCCTCCACCCGCACGCCGCAGACGGTGCCGGTCACCGCGGTACGCGCCGGGTTCATCGCCGGCGCGGTGGCGAAGAAGGTGCGGAAATCGGTCTTCGCGTCGATCTCGGCCTGCAGCCCGTCGGCCGAATGGCCGGTCAGCCAGCCGATGATCTCGTCCACCTCCGCCTTGGTCCGTCCCTTCTTCTCGGCCTTGGCGACATAATGCGGATAGACGCTGGCGAAGCTGGTGGTGAAGATGCGGTGCTCGGCCATCTATCGTGCCTTTCCGGCAAGGTTCGCCGCCACGGCGGCGCGGACCAGCGCCTGCAGCGCCTCGCCCTCGACATCCTCGCCTTCGCGCACGTCGATCGCCCGCCGCGTTTCGCCGTCGAGGCTCGCGTTGAACAGGCCCGCGGGATCGTCCAGCGCCGCGCCGCGTGCGAAGGTCAGCTTCACCTTGTCCCTGTATGTCTCGCCGGTGCACAGGATGCCGCCGCGCTCCCACACCGGCACGCCGGCGGGGTTGCTGGGCTTGCGCCACTTCAACGTCTCCGCGATCTCAGGGTCCGCCGCCAGGATCAGCGCGCGGAGCTTCGCCAGCATCGCCCCGCGCCAGTCGTCCAGCGCCGCGATCTTCGCGTCGATCAGCGTCGCGGGATCGTCCTCGGCCATCACATCTTCTCCCCCGGCAGAGCAGCGGCCTGCTGCACCCAATCGGTGAAACGGCCGGCATCCACCTCTTCACCCTCATGGACATGGGCGTATCGCACCGCCGGATATTTGGATTTCACCGGCGGTGCCGGCTCGAGCGATCCGCCCTGAAAGAAGCTCACCTTCACATAGCGGTCGAAGCAGTGGAAGCTCAGGAACCAGCCTTCGCGGTCCGGCGCGCCATAGAGCGGCGTGTTCCATTTCACCGCCTTTCGTACCCCCGGCACGGCGCCGACGATCAGCGTATCGAGCGCGCGGCCGATGTCCTGCTTCCAGCCGGGCATCGCGGCGATATAGGCCTGGACGGGAGCGTCGCCCTCGCCCTTGGGGATCTGCGGGTTGCCGCCGGAGAGAAGCACCGGCTTGGCGGCTGCGCCACCTTTCTCGCTCATCTCGATCGCTCCCGGATTGCTCGCGCATGATAGTGGCTCGGCGCGCCGATGTCATCGCGAGACTCCCCGTGCGGAGCGGCAGAGGCTAAACTGGCGCGATGTGCAACGAGGCCTATCGCCGCCGCGAGCTGGAGAAGATCGTCCGCGACTGGTCGGAGACGGGGATCACGCTCCGCTTCCCCGAAGGACGGCCGAACTTCGCGCCGCTCGATGGTTTCCGCATCACCGATCGGGTGGAGATCATCCGTCCCGCCGCCGATGCGCCGGGGGAAGCGGAAATGGTGACGCGGCGCTGGAGCTGGCCGGGCCCGAACAAGCGGCCGGTTTATAATTTCCGGTCGGACGGGCGGATCATCGCTGCGCCGTCACGCTGCCTGATCCCGGTCGAAGGCTTCTTCGAATTCACCGATCCGCCACCGCCACCGCCTGGCGCGCCGAAACCTGCGCAGAAGCCGCTCAAATCCAAATGGGCGTTCACCCTGGCGGGGCACGACTGGTTCTGCATCGCGGGCATCTGGCGCAACGATCCGGAGGCGGGCGAGGCCTGGGCGATGCTCACCTGTCCGCCCGGTCCCGACATTGCGCCCTATCACGATCGGCAGGTGGTCGTGCTCGGCCTCGCCGATTGCGTGCGCTGGCTCGATCCGGCGGTGCCTGCCGTCGATCTCTGCCGCCCGCTCCCCGCGGGCAGCCTTGCGGCAGAACAGGTGCGCTAAGCGCGGTCAGTCGCCGGTCGAAGGACATAGCGCGACGCTCTTCGTGCGCTGATCGATCAGAATGGCGAAATGCTCGAGCGCATGTGCGCCCACCAGCAATTCCGGATAACGGTCGGACACGCGCACCTCCACGTTGGACTGCTCTGCCGCGCCGATGCGGACGGGCCCGCGCAGCATCGCGCGGCCGGTGTCGATCTTGGTATTGGTGAGAGTTCCTTCGCCTGCGGGCGTCACCGCTCCGCCGCCGATCCGGTCGAACAGCGGCGTAGGCAGCACGAACGTGACGTTTGCGCCGGTATCAAGGTTGCCCTCGGTTTCGACCGCGCCGATCGTCACCGGCACGCGAAAGGCGCGGCTATAGCCGAGAACTCCCCGGTCTCCTGGCGCCAGGCTCGCGGCGCGGCTGAAGGTAAGTGTGCGGCGGGGATAATCGATGACGAGCAGCCCGTCGGCAAAGAAATCGCGGCCGACGATCCCGGCGAAGGCGGCTTCGGGCGCGGTTTTGCTGGCGTAATCGCGGGTGATGACTTCGAGATCGCGGCGCACGAATCCGCCGAGATCGAGCGTGGCGAGGCGCGTCTTGGCGACGGGCGCCGTCGCGATGCCGTCCGAAGTCTCGCCGGATCCGCTGAGCGGCAATGCAAGCGCCGCGACAAGGCTTGCGTCCGCGCGGCCCATGCCGCTGGCGCCGGTATCGATCGCGAAGACGAACGGCCCCTTGCCGTTCACCTGCGCATCGACATAGATCCGGCCATCGACGGTGCGGAAAGGGATGTTCAGCAGCGGCTGCTGCCGTGCCGTCTCGATCCGCGCACAGGCAGCCGGCGTCGGGCCGGCCGAGCCGACGGGCGCGGCCGCAAGAGCCACTGCAAGAACCGCCGTCGCACCGCCCATCTACTGCTCTCCATAAGTGAGTTATGGAGGTAATACAGCGGGGCGGCAGCCGTCAATGCGCGGTGGCGTCAGCGGCGTTTCGGTTTCGGCCTCAGGTCGCAGATCGCCTGGGCGACGCGTTCGCCGGTGGTGCCGGGAGTGGGTGGGCCGAGGCGGTCGAGCGCGCTGGCGGGCTCGCGGCTCTGGTTGAGGATCGCGCCGTCGGACGCGCGCTTCACCATCGCCAGCGGGGTGGAGAGCATCGGGCCGCACTCGACGGCTTCCTGCTGCTCCTCCTGCGCGGTGCCGTCGCCGCGCGGCTGCGCGAAGGTGGTGCGCCACCAGCCGTAGGTGACGCCGCCGCGCGTCTCGATCGACTTGCGGTCCACCTCGACCGCGCCGCCATCGACATGGCTGCCGACGCGCACCCATTCGCTCTTAGCCGCAGGCGCGGCTCCGGCCGGCATGGCCGCGGCGGCCAGCAGCATGGCGATTGCAATCCTGGTCATCTTACCCTCCCTCAAGATGCGCGCGCCATCCTAGCGCATCGCACCGCCCGCCACACCGCCGCGACGAACGCGGCCGATCGCGCGGCGAAGGGGAGCGTCACACGTCCAGATTGGCGACGTTGAGGGCGTTTTCCTGGATGAAGTCGCGGCGCGGTTCGACCACGTCGCCCATCAGCCGGGTGAAGATCTCGTCCGCCACGTCGGCCTGGTCGACGCCGACCTGGAGGAGGCTGCGGTTGCCCGGATCGAGCGTGGTTTCCCAGAGTTGCTCGGCGTTCATTTCGCCGAGACCCTTGTAGCGCTGGACCGAGAGGCCCTTGCGCCCGGCGGCGAGGATCGCGTCGAGCAGCTCGCTCGGCCGCGTCACCGGCGTGCCCTTGGCGGGAATCGCATCCTCGTCGCCTTCTTCCGCGGCTTCGGCCTGGCCGGCACGGATGAGGCGGGAAGGCTTGGTGTAGCTTTCCGCCTGCTCGGTGGCGAGGCCGTGGAGCTTACGCGCCTCGGCCGAGACCAGGAACTTGTGATCGATGATGTGCCAATCCGTGACGCCGCGCCAGAGACGCTTGAGCGTATAGCTGCCCTCCTCGCTCGCCTCGCCGGCCCAGCTTCCCTCCTCGTCGCCGGCATCGAGCCAGGCGGCGGCGCGCGTGATCGCGGCGCCGCGGTCCGCCGTCCGCATCTCGGGATCGAGCGCGCCGGAAAGCGCCAGCGCCTCGATGATCGCGGGATCGTAGCGGCGCGGCACGTAGCGCATCAGCGTCCGCATCCGCCGCGCATGTTCGGCCAGCGCGCGCAGGTCTTCGCCCGAGCGCGGCCCTTCGGCGGTCTCCAGCACCATCGCGCCGAGGCCCGCGCCGACGAGATATTCGTCGAGCGCGGCATCGTCCTTGAGGTAGACTTCGCTCCGCCCCTTGGCGACCTTGTAGAGCGGCGGCTGGGCGATGAAGAGGTGCCCGCGCTCAATGATCTCGGGCATCTGCCGGTAGAAGAAGGTGAGCAGCAGCGTCCGGATATGCGCGCCGTCGACGTCGGCGTCGGTCATGATGACGATCTTGTGGTAGCGCAGCTTGTCGATGTTGAAATCGTCGCGGCCGATGCCCGTGCCGATTGCCTGGATCAGCGTGCCGACCTCCTTGGAAGACAGCATCCGGTCGAACCGCGCGCGCTCGACGTTGAGGATCTTGCCCTTCAGCGGCAGGATCGCCTGGTTGTGGCGGTTGCGGCCCTGCTTGGCAGAACCGCCGGCCGAGTCACCCTCGACCAGGAACAGCTCGGACTTGGCCGGATCGCGCTCCTGGCAATCGGCGAGCTTGCCGGGGAGCGATGCGATGCCCATCACGCTCTTGCGGCTCGCTTCGCGCGCTTTGCGGGCGGCCTCGCGCGCGGCGGCGGCGTCGATGATCTTCTGGATGATCGTGCGCGCGTGGCCCGGATTCTCCTCGAGCCATTCGGCGAGCTTGTCGGCCATCAGGCTTTCGAGCGGTTGGCGGACCTCGGAGCTAACCAGCTTGTCCTTGGTCTGGCTGGAGAATTTGGGATCGGGCAGCTTGACCGAGACGATCGCGGTCAGCCCTTCGCGCATGTCGTCGCCGGTGAGGCTCACCTTCTCGCGCTTCATCATGCCGGACTTGTCGGCATAATTGTTGAGCGTGCGGGTCAGCGCGGCGCGGAACGCGGCCATATGGGTGCCGCCGTCGCGCTGGGGAATGTTGTTGGTGAAGGCGAGGACCTGCTCGTAATAGCTGTCGTTCCACTCCAGCGCGACATCGATGCCAATGTCGTCGCGCTGGCCCGAGACCGAGATCGGCTCGGGGATCAGCGGCGTCTTGGCGCGATCGAGATAGCGTACGAAGGCCGCTATGCCGCCCTCGTAGAACAGCTCGACTTGGCGCTCCTCCTCATGCCGCGCATCGGTGAGGAACAGCCGCACGCCCGAGTTGAGGAAGGCGAGCTCGCGGTAGCGATGCTCGAGCTTGTCGAAATCGAACTCGGTGATCTTGAAGGTGGCGGGCGAGGGGAGGAAGGTGACGCGCGTCCCCTTCTTGCCCTCGGGCGCGGGGCCGAGCACCTTCAGCGGCGCTTCGGCATCGCCGTGGCGGAAGCGCATCCAATGCTCTTCGCCGTCGCGCCAGATGTTGAGATCGAGAAACTCGCTGAGCGCATTGACGACGCTGACGCCGACCCCGTGGAGGCCGCCCGAGACCTTGTAGGCATTGTCGTCCGAGGTGTTCTCGAACTTACCGCCGGCGTGGAGCTGGGTCATGATGACCTCGGCCGCCGACACGCCTTCCTCGGCATGGATACCGGTCGGGATGCCGCGGCCATTATCCTCGACGCTCACCGATCCATCGGCGTTGAGCGTGATCAGGATGCGGTCGCAATGGCCCGCCAGCGCCTCGTCGATCGCATTGTCGGAGACCTCGAACACCATGTGGTGGAGGCCCGATCCGTCGTCGGTATCGCCGATATACATGCCCGGCCGCTTGCGGACCGCGTCGAGGCCTTTCAGCACCTTGATGGAATCGGCGCCGTAGCTGTTTTCGGTGGGGGAGGATGCCATGCCGATGATATAGGGAATTAGAGGGGGGAAACCAACGAAAAAGGGGGTGCTGGGAGTGTGCCGAGGCTGCTCCGCGAACTGTTCCTACCTCACCGTCATGCTGAACTTGTTTCAGCATCCATCGCGGAGCCCTCGCGGCGGCCGAAACATGGATCCTGAAACGAGTTCAGGATGACGGCTGAGGGTGAAAAAGCGGGCGCCTACCCCAACTTTGCCATCACTTCGTCGGGCACTTCGTAATTGCCCCAGACGGTCTGCACGTCATCATCGTCGTCGAGCGCGTCGATGAGCTTCAGCAGCGATCCGGCATCGTCCTCGCCCACCGTCACCGGGGTCTGCGGGCGCCAGGCGAGCTTGGTGCTCTCCGGCTCGCCGAGCGCGCCTTCCAGCGCCTTGGCGACTTCGTGGAGGCCGTCCTGCGCGGTCCAGATGGCGTGGCCTTCCTCGCTCGATTCAATATCGTCGGCGCCCGCCTCGATCGCGGCTTCAAGCACCTTTTCGGCATCGCCTGCGCCGGCGGGATATTCGATGAGGCCGAGCCGGTCGAAGCCGTGGCTCACCGATCCGCTGGCTCCCAGATTGCCTCCGTTCTTAGAGAAGATCGTGCGGACGTTGGTCGCGGTGCGGTTGCGGTTGTCGGTCAGCGCCTCGACGATCAGCGACACGCCGCCGGGGCCGAAGCCCTCGTAGCGCAGCTCCTCGTAATTATCCCCCTCGCCGGCCGACGACTTGTCGATCGCGCGCTGGATATTGTCCTTGGGCATCGATTGCGCCTTGGCGGCGAGCACTGCGGCACGCAGCCGCGGATTCATGTCGGGATCGGGCGTCCCCATCTTCGCCGCGACGGTGATTTCGCGCGACAGCTTGGAGAACATCGCCGAGCGCTTTTTGTCCTGCGCGCCCTTGCGATGCATGATGTTCTTGAACTTGCTATGGCCGGCCATTGCCCGTCATCCTTTCCGTTTCTTTCCGACATCGCGAGGCGCGCAGCGCTGCGGCGATCCATCGTCCTGGATTGCCGCGCGCCTGCGGCGCTCGCAATGACGAAACGTCAGCCCAGCCCGAGCGCAGCCTTATAGGTTTCGAGCAGCGCCTCGGCTTCGTCGCGGGCGTTCTTTTCCATCTTACGGAGGCGGACGATGGCGCGCATCGTCTTGGTGTCGTAGCCGCGCGCCTTGGCTTCGCCGTAGACGTCCTTGACGTCGTCGGCGATCGCCTTCTTCTCTTCCTCCAGCCGTTCGATACGCTCGATCAGCAATCGCAGCTCGTCGGCCGCGACGGTTCCTTCCGCCATTCCATCTGCTCCGTGTTCGGGATGAGCCGCGGCGTCTAATCGGTCGGGCCGCGCCGCTCAAGGTTGCACTGACACGCTTTGGCGTTATGCGCTCTCGCCATGTCCGCCGCCACGATCAGCCCGTTCGTCCCGCGCAGCCGCAAGGTGCGCATCCTCGCGACGCTGGGCCCGGCGAGCGACACGCCGGAGATGATCCGCGCGCTGGCCGAGGCAGGGGCCGACGCCTTCCGCATCAACATGAGCCACGGCAGCCACGCCGATCACGCGCGCCGCATCGAGATGATCCGCGGGCTCGAGAAGGAGCTGGAGCGGCCGACCACCATCCTCGCCGATCTGCAGGGGCCGAAGCTGCGCGTCGGCCGATTCGCCGAAGGATCGGCGGTGGTGGAGACGGGCGCGCGCTTCACCTTCGATCGCGACACCGCGCCGGGCGACGCGACCCGCGCACCGCTGCCGCACGGCGAGATATTCGACGCGGTGGAGGCGGGGACGCGGCTGCTGGTCGACGACGGCAAGCTGGTGTTCCGCGTGCTCGAAGTGACGCCCGACCGGATCGAGGCGGTGGCCGAGGTCGGCGGCACGATCTCGAACAACAAGGGGCTCAACGTCCCCGACGTGGTGCTGCCGCTCGCCGCGCTGACCGAGAAGGATCGTGCCGATCTCGCCTTTGCGCTGGAGCAGGGCGTCGATTGGGTCGCCCTCTCCTTTGTCCAGCGGCCTGAGGACGTGGCGGAGGCGCGGCGGCTGATCGGCGGCAAGGCGGCGCTGCTCGCCAAGATCGAGAAGCCGGCGGCGGTCGAGCGGCTGGAGGGCATATTGGAGCTCGCCGACGCGGTGATGGTCGCGCGCGGCGATCTCGGCGTCGAGCTGCCGCCCGAAGGCGTGCCGCCGCTTCAGAAGCAGATCGTCGAATCGGCGCGGCGGATGGGCCGGCCAGTGGTGGTTGCGACGCAGATGCTCGAATCGATGATCACCTCGCCTTCGCCGACGCGCGCCGAAGTCTCCGACGTTGCGACCGCGGTCTATGACGGCGCCGACGCGATCATGCTCTCGGCGGAAAGCGCGTCGGGCCAGTTCCCGCGCGAGGCGGTGGCGATGATGAACCGCATCGCGACCAGCGCCGAGAACGATCCCAGCCATTATGCCCGCGTCCACTTCACCGAGACGCTGCCCGACGCGACGACCAACGACGCGATCGCGCGTGCGGCGAGCGAGATCGTGC
This sequence comes from Allosphingosinicella indica, assembly GCF_900177405.1. NCBI lineage: Bacteria > Pseudomonadati > Pseudomonadota > Alphaproteobacteria > Sphingomonadales > Sphingomicrobiaceae > Allosphingosinicella > Allosphingosinicella indica. The sequence goes on from NZ_LT840185.1 coordinate 1,342,254, forward strand.
GGACGGTGGGCGGATCGGCGATCGTCTGCTTCACTACCTCGGGCTCGACTGCGCGGCGCGTGGCGCGCGAACGGCCGACGGTGCCACTGCTGGTGCTGACGCCCAGCCCCAAGACCGCGCGGCGGCTGGGGCTGCTGTGGGGCGCGCATGCGGTGCGGACGCGGGACGTCAACAGCTTCGAGGAAATGGTCGGCAAGGCCAAGCGCATGGCGCTCCGCCACGGCATCGCCAGGGCCGGAGACCGGCTGGTGGTGACGGCGGGGGTGCCGTTCGGCACGCCGGGATCGACCAACGTGCTCCACGTCGTCCGCCTCGCAGGCGACGAGCTAGACCGGCACGCGGGCTGAGGCCCTCATTGTCATCCCCGCGAAAGCGGGGATCCATACCGCGGCGCCACTGGGTTCCCGCTTTCGCGGGAATGACAGGGAGTGCGCTTAGACCGCCGCAGCTTCCAGCGCGGCGGATTTCTCGGCGGCCATCCGGTCGAGCTCGGCGCGGCTCTTCTTCTCGGCGGCGGACTTGAGCTGACCGCAGGCGGCCATGATGTCGCGTCCGCGCGGGGTGCGGATCGGCGCAGAGATACCAGCCTCGAACACGATGTTCGAGAAGCGGCGGACACGGTCCGGGTCCGAGCATTCATATTCGGCGCCCGGCCAAGGGTTGAACGGGATGAGGTTCACCTTCGCGGGCAGCTTGTAGGCCTTGATCAGCCGCACCAGCTCGCGCGCGTCGGCGTCGCTGTCGTTCTTGTCCTTCAGCATCACATATTCGAAGGTGATGCGCCGCGCGTTGTTCGCGCCAGGATAATCGGCGCAGGCCTGGAGCAGCGACTCAATCCCGTATTTGCGGTTCAGGGGCACGATCTCGTCGCGCACTTCCTTGGTCACCGCGTGGAGCGAGACCGCAAGGTTGACGCCGATCTCCTCGCCCGCGCGCGCCATCATCGGCACCACGCCCGAGGTCGAGAGCGTGATCCGGCGGCGCGAAAGGCCGATGCCGTCGCCGTCCATGACGATCTTGAGCGCCGCCTTCACATTGTCGAAATTGTAGAGCGGCTCGCCCATGCCCATCATCACGATGTTGGAGAGCAGGCGCCCTTCCGGCTGGCTCGGCCATTCGCCGAGCGCGTCACGCGCCAGCATCACCTGGCCGACGATCTCGGATGCGGTGAGGTTGCGCACCAGCTTCATCGTGCCGGTGTGGCAGAAGCGGCAGTTGAGCGTGCAGCCGACCTGGCTGGAGACGCAGAGCGTGCCGCGATCGGCGTCCGGGATGAACACCATCTCGTAATCATGGCCGTCGTCGGTCTTGAGCAGCCATTTGCGCGTGCCGTCGGTCGAGACCTGCGCCACCACCGTCTCGGGCCGCGCGATCACGAAGCGTTCGGCGAGCCAGGGATGCTGCGCCTTGGCGATGTCGGTCATCGCGGCGAAATCGGTGGCGCCGCGGTTGTAGATCCAGTGCCAGAGCTGCTTGGCGCGCAGCTTCGCTTGGCGTGGCTCCATGCCCGCGGTTTCCAGTTCCGCGCGGATCGCATCCTTGGAAAGACCGGTGAGATCGACACGGCCGTCGGCGCGCGGAACGGCGGCGCGCGGAACGGGAACCGGGTCGATATGCCCGGGGATCGGCATGGCTGCGGCTGTCATGATGCAGCGCGACATAGTGGATTTCGCACGCAATTTAAATCCCGCGCGTGCCGATCAGGCCGCCAGCCCCTCGAACTGGAGGCGGGCGAGGCGGGCGTAAAGGCCGCCTTCGGCGTTGAGGCTGTCGTGGGTGCCTTCCTCGACGATGCGGCCGTGATCCATCACGATGATCCGGTCGGCGGCGCGGACGGTGGCGAGGCGGTGGGCGATGACGAGCGTGGTCCGGCCCTCGACCAGCCGTTCGAGCGAGGCCTGCACCAGGCGCTCGCTTTCGGCGTCAAGCGCGGAGGTCGCTTCGTCGAGCAGCAGCAGCGGCGCATCGCGCAGGATCGCGCGGGCGATGGCGATACGCTGGCGCTGCCCGCCCGACAGCCGCGCGCCACCTTCACCGAGGAAGGTGTCGAGGCCTTGCGGCAGGCGGCGGAGGAATTCGGCGGCGTTGGCGGCTTCGGCCGAAGCCCAGAGCTCGTCGTCGCTCGCATCCCAGCGGCCATAGCGCAGGTTGTCGCGCGCCGATGCGGCGAAGATCACCGTCTCCTGCGGCACCAGCGCGATACGCGCGCGGACCTCGGCCGGATCAGCTTCGCGCAGGTCCACGCCGTCGAGCAGCACCGCGCCCGCATCGGGATCGTAAAAGCGCTGGGCGAGCTGGAAGAGTGTCGATTTGCCGGCGCCCGACGGGCCGACCACCGCCAGCGTTTCGCCGGCGCGAACTTCGAGGTTGAAGTCCTCCAGCGCGCTCACCTCGCGGCGGGTCGGATAATGGAAGGTGACTTGATCGAAGCGGAGCAGCCCGCGCGCCGGCGCGGGGAGCGGCACCGGGCTGGCGGGTGCGCGGATCTCGGGGACTTCGGCGAGCAGTTCGGACAGGCGCCCGGCGGCGCCGGCGCCGCGCAGCAGCTCGCCATAGACTTCGGTCAGCGCGCCGAGCGATCCCGCGACGAGGCCGCCGGTGAGCACGAAGGCGGCGACGGTGCCGCCGGACAATTGCCCCGCCGCGACGTCGAGCGCGGCCTGCCACATCACCATCGTGATCGATCCGAACACCAGAGTGATGACGATGCCGGTCATGAACGCGCGGACCAGAATGCGGCGCCGCGCAATGCCGAACGCATCCTCGACAGCGCCGCCGAACCGTTCACCCTCGCGCCGTTCCTGGCCGAACGCCTGAACGATCTTCATCGCGCCAAGCGTCTCGGCGACGATTGCGCCGACGTCCGCCACGCGATCCTGGCTGGTCCGAGACATCGCGCGCAGCCGCCGGCCGAGCACGACGATCGGCACGAGCACCAGCGGAATGCCGATCAGCAGAAAGGCGGTGAGCTTGGGGGCGAGGGTGAAGAGATAGGCGATGCCGCCGATCCCCATCACGATGTTGCGCAGTGCGACCGACACGGTCGATCCAACCACGGTCTCGATCACCGTCGTATCGGCGGTGAGCCGCGAGGCGATTTCCGACGGGCGGTTCTCCTCGAAGAAGCGCGGCTCCATGCGCAGCAGATTGGTCTGCACGCCGCGGCGGATGTCGGCAACGACGCGCTCGCCGAGCCAGGAGACCGAATAGAAGCGCACCGCGGTCGCCAGCGCCATTACGCAGACGATAAACAGCAGATAGGCGAAATGCTGCGACACGTCGCCCGACGCGCCGGCGGCGAAGCCCCTGTCGATCACGCGCCGGAAACCGTCCGGAATTGCCAGCGTCGCGGCGGCGGCGACGAGGAGGGCAATAGCGGCGACGGCGATGCGGCCTGGATATCGCACCGCATGACGCCATATCATGGCGAGATTGCCGAGCTTGCGCTCCAGCTTCGCATCCCCCGTGTCGCTCATGGCTTTCGCACCTAGCAGCGCGCGGGGCGCCGCTCAATCAGGGCAAGCGGCGAATACGGCAGCGGAACGATGAGGCGCTGTTAAGTCTTGTATGCGAACTGACTGTCGTTACCATACCCGTCAAACGGGGAGCTTCCGATTTGCTTTACGACGCTTATGAAATGCAGCGCTCGCTGCTCGCGGGTGCGAGCACGCTCGCGAACATCGGGGCGGGCTGGATGCAGAATCCCGCCAACCCCTTCGCCTACAGCTCGGCGGGGCCGATCGTCGCCGCCGCGCTCGACGTGTTCGCGCACGCCTCGGCGCCGCGTGGCAAACCGGAATTCGGGCTGCATACGACCACCGTCGATGGCCGCGAGGTCGCGGTGCATGAGGAGATCGTCCTCAAGAAGCCGTTCGGCCAGTTGAAGCATTTCCGCCGCGAAGGCGTCGAGGGCGGCGAGAAGTTGCTGATCGTCGCGCCGATGTCGGGCCATTATGCGACGCTGCTGCGCGGAACGGTCGAGCGGATGCTGCCGCGCCACGACGTCTACATCACCGACTGGCGCGACGCGAAGTTGGTCCCGCTCGCCGACGGCAGCTTCAACCTCGACGATTATATCGATTATCTGGTCGCCTTCCTCGAGCATATCGGGCCGGGCGCGCACATGCTCGCGGTCTGCCAGCCGTCGGTCCCCGCTTACGCCGCCGCGGCGGTGATGAGCGAGCAGCGCCACCCGGCGCGGCCCAAGACGCTGACGATGATGGGCGGGCCGATCGACACGCGCGAAGCGCCGACCGCGGTCAATACGCTGGCGACGCAGCGCCCGCACGCCTGGTTCCAGCAGAATGTCATCGCCACCGTGCCGTTCGGCTATCCGGGCGCGGGCCGCTCGGTCTATCCGGGCTTCCTCCAGCTCGCCGGCTTCATGACGATGAACCTCGGCAGCCACCTCACCAGCCATTGGGAGATGTTCAAGCATCTCGTCGAGGGCGATGGCGAGGGTGCGGACGCGACCAAGGATTTCTACGACGAATATCGCGCGGTCTGCGACATGACCTCGGAATTCTACCTGCAGACGGTGGACGTGGTGTTCCAGCGCCATTTGCTGCCCAAGGGCGAGATGATGCACCGCGGCAACCGCGTCGATCCGGCGGCGATCGCCGACATCGCGATCCTCGCCATCGAGGGCGAGCGGGATGACATTTCAGGGATCGGCCAGACCAAGGCAGCGCTCGACATCTCGACCGGGCTGCCGAAGGGTAAGAAGAAATATCATATGGCAGAAGGCGTCGGCCATTACGGCATCTTCAACGGCAGCAAGTGGCGCGACCGCATCGCGCCGGTCGTCGAGGAGTGGATCGCCAGCCACAAGGGCTGACGCGAACTTCAATTTAGCGTGCGCCGACCCAGTCGGCGACTTCGCCGGCGATCTGGTTGGCGGCTTGGTTGAGCGCGGGGGCGACAATGTTCCGCTCCGCCGCGCCGACCGGGATGCGCGTCTCGAACCGGCGCGTCTCGGTCGCGCCGCCGCGTGCCAGCACCGCGTCATAAGCGGCGACCGCCTCCATCGTCCGCGCATCGAGCCCGAACTGGCTCAAGCGCCCGCCCAGCCGCGCGCTGGCTTCGGCGCTGGTCGACAGCGGATCGAAGGTCGCGCGGCCGGTACGCGCGGTGATCACGTCGGCGAGTACCTGGCGGAACAGCCGGTCCGGGTTCGACACCCATTGCGCATCCTTGAGATAGGCGACTTCGGTCTCGCTCGACTGCACCGGGATGCGGTTGTTGCGCAGCATCTCGGGCAGCGAGGGCGCGGCGACGATGACGGCGTTGGCGGCGGCGGGCGCGCCCGCGCTCGCGGCAGGGGGCTGCGTCGCGCTCAGCGTCAGCAGCTTGTCGGGCACTTTGCCGCCGAAGCTGCAGCCGGCCAGCGCGAGCGCCGCGGCCGCGGTGGTGAGGAATGCGCGGTTCGTCATCTCAGGGCTCATAGTCCGGCAGTTTCGGGGATCCGATCAGCGCGCCGGCGCCCTGCCGGTCGATCTTTTCGGAGATGGAGCGAAGCGATTCGGAGGTCGCGCGCAGATCACGAACCAGAATGTTCACTTCGGGCAGCGTCTGCGTCGCGACGGTGTTCATCGCCGGCCGCGTTTCATTGAGCGTCTGTTCGAGCGCGGCGAGGCTGCGCTCGGCGCTCTGCACCGTCTTGCGCAAATCCTGGACAAGCGGCTTGCCGTCCTGGTTGAGCATCTGGTTGGTGGTGCCGGCGAGCTGGCCGATCTGCTCGGCGGCGACCCCGGCCTGGCGGAGCGTGGTGCGCGTCTCGGCGAGCGTCGCCGCGATCTCGGGCGAGCGGTCGGCGAGCGAGCGGCTGATGTCCTGCACATTTTCAAGGATCGACGCGATCGACGCCTGGTTGCGGTCGGAAAGCAGCTCGGTCAGCCGCTCGGCAAGCGTCGAGACGCGCTCCAGAAGCTCCGGCGCGCTGTTGAGCAACTGGCCGAGCGCGCCCGGCTTGGTCGGGATCACCGGCACGCCATAAGGGCATTGCGACAGCGGATCGGTTTCGGGGCACTGGATCGGCGGCGCGCCGCTCGGCGCCGGATCGAGCTGGATCTGCGAAACGCCGGTGAAGCCCACGCCCTGGATGGTCGCGGTGGTGCCCTGCAGGATCGGCGTGGTCGAGCGGACCGAGATGCGGACGCGGATGAATTCGGGCGTCTTGGGCTCGAGGTTGATCGATTCGATCTGGCCCACGGGAACGCCCGAGAAAGTGACCGCACTGCCCTTGGCGAGCCCGTCCACCGCCTGCTTGAAGAAGATGTCGTAGCGCTGCGTATCCTCGCCCGACAACTGGCTCAGCCAGATGATGAAGGCGATCACGGCGACGATGAGCCCCATGACGACGCCGCCGACCAGCACATGGTTCGATCTGGTTTCCATCAGGCCTCAGCGTCCTCGCTCGCGGTCGCGGCCGCCCTCCCCCGGGGGCCCATGAAATATTCCTGTATCCATTTATGATCCAAAGCCAATAGCTCCGGGATCGTGCCCACCGCCACGACCTTCCTGTCGGCGAGCACCGCGACGCGGTCGCAGATCGCATAGAGCGTGTCGAGATCGTGGGTGATGAGGAAGACGGTGAGGCCCAGCGCGTCGCGCAATTCGCCGATCAGTTCGTCGAAGGCGGCGGCCCCGATCGGGTCGAGGCCCGCGGTCGGCTCGTCGAGGAAGATGAGCTCGGGATCGAGCGCCAGCGCGCGGGCGATGCCGGCGCGCTTCTTCATGCCGCCCGAAAGCTCGGACGGATATTTCTCGCCCGCTTCGGGGGCGAGGCCACACATGACGATTTTGTAGCCCGCGATCTCGTCCATCAGATCGGAATCGAGGTTGGGGAAATATTCGCGGATCGGCACCTCGACATTCTCGGCGACGGTGAGCGTCGAGAAGAGCGCGGCGCCCTGGAACAGGATGCCCCAGCGCGACTGGATCGACTTGAGCTGATCCTCCTCGCGATCGAGCGTCGGCTCGCCGAACACCTCGATCTCGCCTGCCTCGGGCCGCTGGAGGCCGATGATGGACCGCATCAGCACCGATTTGCCAGTGCCCGATCCGCCGACCACGCCCAAGATCTCGCCGCGGCGGACATCGAGATCGAGCCCTTCGTGGATGGTCTGCTCGCCGAAGCGGTTGGTGAGGCCGCGGACGCGGATGATGGGCTCATCCGAGGCGCCTTGGCCGCGCAGGGTCTTGGCTTCGCTCATGGCCACCCCAGCGCGGTGAAGAAGACGGCGAAAAAGGCGTCGAGCACGATCACCAGGAAGATCGACTGGACGACCGCGGCGGTGGTGCGCAGGCCGACTTCCTCGGCATTCCCTTGCACCAGCATGCCTTGGTAGCAGCCCGCCATCGCGATGATCGCGCCGAACACCGGCGCCTTGATCAGGAGCTGCCACAGGTCGGTCATCGGCACGACTTCGCGGATGCGCTGGACGAAGGTGATCGGCGGTATCTCGAGCGTGATCCAGCAGAAGATGCCGCCGCCGACGATCGCGAGGATCGCGGCGTAGAAGCCGAGCAGCGGCATCAGCAGCGTGGTGGCGAGCGCGCGCGGCAGCACCAGCGCCTCCATCGGCGAGACGCCGATCGTGCGCATCGCGTCGATCTCTTCGGTGAGCTTCATCGAGCCGATCTGCGCCGCGAAGGCGGAGCCCGAGCGGCCGGCGACCATGATCGCGGTCATCAGCACGCCGAGCTCTTTCACCGCGCTGCGGCCGATGAGATTGACGGTGAACACTTCGGCGCCGAATTGGCGGAGCTGCACCGCGCCCTGCTGCGCGATCACGATGCCGACGAGGAAGCTCATCAGCCCGACGATGCCGAGCGCGTGGACGCCGACCACCTCGAAGCGCTGGACGACCGCATTGTAGCGGAAGCGCCTGGGGTGGGTGATCACGTTCCAGGTCGCGATGAGGAGCGCGCCGAAGAAGCCGACCAGCCCAAGTGTCGACCGGACCGCCGCGTCGGTCGCCTCGCCGACCTGCGCTAGCACACGGATCAGCGGTGGAGTGCGGTCCGGGCGGACCTTCACCGGCTTGTCGGCGCGCGACACCTGATCGAGCAGGTTCGCCTCGTCCTGGTCGGCGCCGATCACCTCGGCATCGTAATCGCGCGCCAGCCGGTAGATCAGCCACGCGCCGATCGTATCCATGCGGTGGACGTCGGTGATGTCGATGCGCGCGGCGGGCGCCTCGCCCTTCAGCCGCGCCGGGACGTCGCCCAGTTGCGACAGCGTCAGCGCCCCCGTGAAGTGGAGGGCATCAGCGTCGCCTTCGGCGGTACGGCTGTAGTCGGCGGCGGCGCTCATTGCGCGCGACGATGCTGCAATATCGCGTTGCGGGCAAGCGGCTTGCGTGCGTCCGCCGCCCGCATCCGCATCAGATTGCCGCGAGCGCCTGATCGAAGTCGGCGATGAGGTCGTCCGCATCCTCGACGCCGATCGAGATGCGCACCAGATTGTCGGTGATGCCGAGCGCCTGCTTGCGCTCGTCCGGCACCGACAGGTGGGTCATCGCCGCCGGCGCGCTCGCCAGCGTCTCGGTGCCGCCGAGGCTGACCGCGAGCTTGGCGATCTTCAGCGCATCGAGGAAGGCGAACGCCTCGCGCTCGCCGCCCTTCAGATACAGCGAAAAGGTCGATCCCGCGCCGGTGCAGTGGCGGCGGTAGATGTCCGCCTGGCGCCCGTCCTTGAGGAAGCCCAGATAGCCGACGCTCTCGACCTTCGGGTGATCGCGGAAGAAGGCGCAGACCTTCTCGGCATTCTCGCCCGCGCGGCTCATGCGGAGCTCCAGCGTCTCGAGGCTGCGCAGCAGCATCCAGGCGGTGTTGGGATCGGTGATCGTGCCGATCGTGTTGCGCATCATGCGGATGGGATCGAGCAGCGCCTTTGAGCCCACGATGCCGCCGGCGACGAGATCGCTGTGGCCGCCGGCATATTTGGTGAGGCTGTAGACCGAAAGATCGGCGCCATGCTCCAGCGGCTTCGACCAGAGCGGGCCGAGGAACGTGTTGTCGATCGCGATCGGCGGCTTCTCGTCGCCGCCGAATACAGCGTCGCGCGACGCCGCCACAGCTTCGACGTCGACCAGTGCGTTGGTCGGGTTGGCGGGGCTTTCGAGGTAGATGAGCGAGACGCGGCCCTGCGCCTTCGCCTTTTCGAGCACGGCCGAAATCTCATCGCCCGTCGCGCCCGCCGGGAAATCGAGCCAGGTGACGCCGAAGCGGCCGAGGATGCGGCCGATCAAAGTCTCGGTCGCCGCATAGAGCGGGCCGGAATGGACGATGACGTCGCCGGGCTGGACGAAGGTCAGCAGCAGCGTCGCGATCGCCGACATGCCCGACGAGAAGGTCAGCGAATCCTCGGCATCCTCCCAGGCGGCGAGCCGGTCTTCGAGGATTTCCTGATTGGGGCCGTTGAAGCGCGAATAGACGAGGCCCTCGGCGCCGCCCGGCCGCTTGCCGGTCACGCCTTCGAAATGGCGTTTGCCGGCTGCCGCATTCTCGAACACGAAGGTGGAGGTGAGGAAGATCGGCGCCTTCAGCGAGCCTTCCGACAGTGCCGGATCGAAGCCGTGGCCCATCATCAGCGTCGCGGGCTTGAGCTTGCGTCCGCCGATTTCGAGCACGTCGGGCTTGGGGCGGCGGCGCGGGGTGGCGCCGGTCAGATCGGCTTCGTCTTCCATATACTGTCTCCTGTGCGCGCGCTGCTTAGGAGGAGTGCGCGGTGGCGGCAAGGATCGCGATCCTTGCGTAACGGGACCGAGCGCCTAAGGTCCGCCCGAAACCGGGAGAAGATGATGAAGCGCCGCACTTTCCTCGCGTCCGTGCCGCTGGCCGCGGCAGGGCTGGCCCTCGACGGCGGCGCGCTCGCCGCGCCACGGCCCAAGGCGAAAGCGCAGCCCAAGCCCGCGCCGGAGATCGTCCCCGGATCGGGCACCATCGATCGACCCGACGTGCATGGCGGCGACCGGCCGACGGGGGCGAGCTGGGCGTCGCGTTCCGCTGCTTTCGGTCTCTCGGGCGCGGCGGGCACCGCGCATCCGCTGGCGACGCTGGCGGGAATCGACATCCTCAAGGCGGGCGGGTCGGCGGTCGATGCCGCCATCGCGATCAACGCCTGCCTCGGCTTTCTCGAACCCACCGCCTGCGGCATCGGCGGCGATGCCTATGCAATGCTGTGGGATCCGAAGCTCGGTAAGGTCGTCGGCATCGCCGGCTCGGGCCGTTCGCCGCGGAACCTCAGCCTCGAAACGGTGCGCAGCCGCGCGCGAGCCGATGGGACCATCCCGTCGCACGGCGCAGTCAGCGTCTCGGTGCCCGGCGCGGTGGATTGCTGGTGGACGCTGCACCAGCGCTACGGAAAGCTCAAATGGGCGGACCTTTTCGAGCCCGCGATCGCCCATGCCGAACATGGCGCGCCGGTCGCCCCGGTGGTCGCCGAATATCTCTATCGCGGCGTCAAGGCGATCAAGCGCACCGATCGCGGCGTCGAGGAAAATGCCAACGCAATCGCCACCTATGCGCCGGGCGGCGAGGCGCCGCGCCCGGGCGAGATTTTCCGCAACCCCGATCTCGCGCGCACCTACCGGATGATCGCCAAGGGCGGCCGCGACGCTTTCTACGAGGGCGAGATCGCGCGCACGATCGACGCTTATTTCAAGCGGATCGGCGGCTGGATGGACCGTGCCGATCTGGCCGCGCACCGCTCCAACTGGAGCGAGCCGTTCGCCACCGACTATCGCGGCACCACGGTCCACGCGATCGGCGAGAATACGCAGGGGCTTGCGACCTTGCAGATGCTCAACATGCTCGAACGGTTCGACATGAAAGCGGCGGGCTTCCAGTCCGCGCGGTCGATCCACCTGCAGGCGGAGGCCAAGCGCCTCGCCTATGAGGATCGCGCGCGCCACTATGCCGATCCGGCCGCGGTGCGCGTGCCCGAGCAATGGCTGGTCTCGAAGGCCTATGCCGCCGAGCGCGCGAAGCTGATCCGGCCCGACCGGATCAATCGCTCGGTCCGCCCCGGCAACGCGCCGAGCCACGGCGACACCACCTATTTCACCGTCGCCGATCGCGACGGGATGATGGTCTCGTTCATTCAGTCCAACTTCCGCGGCATGGGGTCGGGGCTGGTCGCCGATGGCCTCGGCTTCATGTTCCAGGACCGGGGCCAGCTCTTCGCGCTGGAGGACGGCCATCCCAACATCTACGCGCCGGGCAAGCGGCCCTTCCAGACGATCATCCCCGGCTTCGCGACGCGCGGTGGCCAGCCGTGGATGTCGTTCGGGGTGATGGGCGGCGACATGCAGCCGCAGGGGCAGGTGCAGATCATCGTCAACACCGTCGATCATGGGCTCGACATCCAGGCGGCGGGCGATTCGCCGCGCTGGCACCACGAGGGCTCGTCCGAGCGGATGGGCGAGGACACCGAGGATTCCGATGGTCCGATCGGCCTCCTGCGGCTGGAGCGCGGCGTGCCCGATGCGACGCGCAAGGCGCTCGCCAACATGGGCTGGAAGCTCGGCGAGAGCGACGGCGGCTTCGGCCGCTACCAGTGTATCGAAGCGCGCAGCAGCGGCGGCCGCCGCGTCTATGCCGGCGCCAGCGAAATGCGCGCCGACGGCGTGGCGCTCGCTTATTGAGCGGGGCGGGAGGCTCCTAGAGCTCCACGCCCTGCGCGATGGCTTCGAGCTTGCGGAGCCGCTCGCGGATGTCCGCCATTTCGATCCGCATTCCCGGCTCGCCGCCGCTGGGTGCGGGGTCGGACCGGTCGGCGGCGATCTGGTAGCGTTTGAGATCGAGCCAGCCCCGCCACGCGCGTGATGCGGCGTAGGCGAGCGTTGCGGTGATCGCGAGCGCGGTGGCTGCCCAGGTGAAGGTCGCGAGCATGATCGTTCCTATTCGTATCGGAGCGCGTGGATGGGGTTGGTGCGCGCGACGCGGAAGGCGTGGCCCGCGATGGTGCCGAGCGCGATGGCGAGCGCGAGGCCGCCGGCGAGGACGAACGGCGTCGGCCCCAGCGCAATGCGCGCATCGAAGCTGTTGAGCCAATCGCGCATCACCCACCACGCCACCGGCCAGGCGATGAGATTGGCGATGATGACGGGCTTGGAAAATTGCCAGGCGAGCAGCCGGACGATGTCGCGGCTGCGCGCGCCCAGCACCTTCCTGATGCCGATCTCCTTAGTGCGCCGTTCGGCGGTGAAGGCGGCGAGGCCGAAGAGGCCGAGGCAGCCGACCACCACCGAGAGCAAGGCGAAGGCCGCGAAGGTCTTCGCGCGTGCATCGTCGGCGCGGTAGAGCTCGCCGATGATGTCCTCGCTGAACTTGGCGTCGAACGGGACTTCGGTGGTGATCTCGCGCCACGCGCTTTCGAGGCGTCCGCGCATCGCCGCGGGGTCGCCCTGATAGCGGACGATCAGCACCTGATGGCCGCTGTCGCCGCTGACGAACATGATGTCGTCCAGCGGCTGCTTGACCGAGCGGAAGCGCGCGTCGGCGGCGACGCCGACCACCGTCACCGGCACCAGGCCGAACTGATCCTCCACCATCGCGACGCGGAACTGTTTGCCGATGATGTCGCGCGGGTTGGTATAGCCGAGCCGGCGCGCGCCGGATTCGTTGACGACGATGTTCGCGCCGCGGGCTGCGAGTGCGGTCTGCGCCTCGGGCGTCGGCGGGAAGGGCAGGGTGGCGTTGTCGAGCGGCCGGTTCTCGTCGAACCAGCGGCCCGCCACCATCCGCATCCCCATCGCGTCGAGGAAGCCGGGATCGACGTTGTAGAAGCCGATGTTCACCGGCTTCGGATTGCCGGGCACCATCACGCCGGTGTTGTTGTTGCCGTCGGTGGCGATGCCGATGCCGGTGCGGCCCACCGCCTTCACCCCTTCGACATTCTTGAACCGCTCGACGATCTGGTTGCCGGAATTGATGAGCTGATAGCGGTTGAGCCCGTCGATCTGGACGATGTGATCGCGCTTGAAGCCGGGATCGACGGTGCGCGCATAGACGGTCTGCGCGTATATCACCGCGGTGCAGATCATCAGCCCGATCGAGACGGCGAACTGGCCGATGACGAGTGCGGTGCGCAGCCGCCCGGTGCCCGCCGCTTCGGAACTCGACTTGTTCGCTTTCAGCACCTGCGCGGGCTGGAAGCGCGAGAGGAAGAAGGCGGGGTAGGTGCCGGCGACGACGCCGACCACCAGCACCAGCGCCACCATCGGCAGCGCGATGCCGTCGGCGCCGAAATAGCGGACCTTGATGTCGGCATCGAGGAAGGCGGCGAAGGCGGGCATCAGCACTTCCACCATCGCCAGCGCGATCAGCATCGCGAGGAAGGCGATGAGGATGGACTCGCCGATGAACTGGATGATGAGCTGACGACGCGCGGCGCCGAGCACCTTGCGGAGCGCCACCTCGCGCGCGCGCTGGCTGGCGCGCGCGGTCGCGAGGTTGGTGAAATTGACCACCGCCATCGCCAGGATCAGCAGTGCGATGATGCCGAAGGTGACGATCGTCTTTCGGTCGTTGCCCGGCGACATCGCGCCTTCCTGCGCGCGACCGAGGTGGACGTCGCGGATGTTGACGACATGCCAGTCGCTGAAATCGCCGGCGTTGAACCGCGCCTCGCCGGCATTCTGATCGGGGATGTTGCGCTTCTCCCAGGCGTGGAGCTGGCGCGTGATCGTCTCGGGATCGGCGCCGGGCTTGAGCTTCAGATAGACCCAGCCGCCCTGGCAGCCCCAGCAATCGAGGAACTGCGGCTCGTTGGCCATGTAGGTGCCCATGTCGACGCGGACGATCGCATTGATCCGCATGTGCGAATTCTTGGGCAGGTTCTGGAAGACGCCGCCGACCGGATAATCGGTGCGGATGCCCTTGGAGATCAGCGAGAAGGTCTTGCCGACCACATTGTCGGTGCCGAACCGCGCGACCGCTTCGCTGCGACTTAGTAGGACGACATTGGGCCGGTCCAGCGCCGCCTTGTCGCCGTGCAGCATCGGCAGCGGCACGGTGTCGAGGAAGTTGTCGGCGACGTAGATATAGTCCTTGGTCGAAGCCGCCTGTCCGTTCATGAACACCACGGGGGCGCTGAACAGCGCGTAGGTGGCGTTCTCGATCTGCGGGAAGTCCTTTTGCAGCAGGCCTTTGGTGACATAGGGCGCCATCTGCACCTGGCCTTCCTCACCCGTGTCGGGATCGCGGAACCAGGTCTGGAACTGGTAGATGTTCTCCGCGCCCGGAACCCATTTGTCGTAGCTCGTCTCGTAGCGGACGAAGAGCAGGATCATCAGGCACGCGGCCATGCCGATCGCCATCCCGAAGATGGTGATGAAGCTGTACGTCTTGTGCTTGACGAGAGCGCGGACACCGGTGGTGAGATAGTTGCGCCACATGCGTACATCCTCCCTATTCGTAACGGAGAGCGTGGATGGGGTTTGCGCGGGCGACGCGGATGGCGTGGCCGGAGACGGTGGCGATGGCGATGAAGAGGGCGAGCGCGCCGGCGAGCAGGAACGGCGTCGGCCCGAGCGCGATGCGCGCGTCGAAGCTGTTGAGCCAGTCGCGCATCACCCACCACGCCACTGGCCAGGCGATCAGATTGGCGATGATCACCGGCTTCGAGAATTGCCAGGCGAGGAGCTGGACGATGTCGCGGACGCGCGCGCCGAACACCTTCCTGATGCCGATCTCCTTGGTGCGCCGCTCGGCGGTGAAGGCGGCGAGGCCGAAGAGGCCGAGGCAGGCGACGGCAATGGCGAGGATCGCGAAGCCGGCGAAGGTCTTCGCGCGCGCTTCCTCGGCATCGTAGAGCTCGGCGTTGATCTCGTCGCCGAAGCGCGCCTGGTAGGGGAGGTCGGGCGCGAAGCGCTTCCACAGCTCGCCGATGCGGCGGCGCACGCTTTCGGGATCGGCGCTGTCGTAGCGCACGACGATGTAATTGTTATATTCGCGGGCGAGCCGGTACATCATCGGCTCGAGCGGGATACGGATCGAGCGGAAGCGCGAATCCTGGACCACCCCGACGATCGTCACCGGCATCATCGGCATCGTGGGATCGAGGCTCACCGCGACGCGCACCTCCTTGCCCACCGCATCTGCCGGGTTGGCGAAGCCGAGCCGCCGCGCCGCGAGCTGGTTGACGATGACGTTGCCGCCGCGCTCGACGATCGCCCGCTCCGCCACCGGGTTAGGCGTCGGATAGGGCAGGCTCGTCTCGTCCATCGGCCGCGCGGCATCGAAGTTGCGGCCCGCGATCAGGCGGACGCCCATCGTCGTGAAGAAATTCTCGTCGACCGGATAATTGCCGCTGGAGATGACGTCCGAGCGGCCGGGAACGCGCACGCCGCGCCCCATCGTGCTGCTGGTGGAAACGCCGATGCTCGTCTTGGCGACTGAGCGCACGCCATCGATCCGCGCAATCTCCTTCGCGAGGCTGTCGAGCTGGGGGATCAGTCCGCGGTAGCCGGTCTCGAGCTGCAGCACGCCCTCGCGATCGAAACCGGGATCGGCAGTGCGCGCGTGAACGGTCTGTGCGTAGACGATCGCGGTGCAGATGATGAGGCCGTTGGAGACCGCGAACTGCGCCACCACCAGCGCGTTGCGCAGGCGGCCGCTGCCGGGCGTTTCCGCCGCGCTCTTGTTGGCACGAAGCACTTGCGCGGGCTGGAAGCGCGACAGGAAGAAGGCGGGATAGAGGCCGCCCGCCGCGCCGACGATCAACGTCAGGCAAACGACCGGAAGAAGCACGCCGTCGCTGCCGAGATAGTGGAGCTGGAGATCGGCATCGAGAAAGGCGGCGAGGACGGGCAGCATCAGCTCGGCGATGCTGAGGCCGACGATCGTGGCGAGCAGCGCGACCAGCATGGACTCGCCGAGGAACTGGACGATGAGCTGGCCGCGGCTGGCGCCGAGAACCTTGCGGAGCGCGACCTCGCGCGCGCGCTGGCTGGCGCGGGCGGTGGCGAGGTTGGTGAAGTTGATGCAGGCCATCGCCAGGATCAGCGCGGCCACCACGGCGAACGTGATGATGGTGGCGCGGTCGTTCCCCGGCCGCATCACCGCGCGGTCGGCCGCGCCCAGATGCACGTCGCGGACGTTGACCAGCTTCCAGTCCTGATCGGTGCCGGGATTCTCCATGCGGTCGCCGAACGCCTGGTCGGGAATGTTGCGCTTCTCCCAGGCGGGGAGGCCCGCGCGGATCGCCTCGACATCCGCGCCGGGCCGCAGGCGGACGTAGTTCCAGCCGGAAATCTCGCCCCAGCTCGTCATGTAGCCGGGATAATCGGCGAAGATCCTGTTGAAATCGGAGCGGATCACCATGGTGAAGTTGAGGTGTGAATTTTTGGGGATGTCGCGCATCACGCCGGTGACGCGATAATCCACCCGCTCGCCGCGCTCGATCAGCGTCAGCGTCTTGCCGAGCGCGGACTCGTTGCCGAACAGGCGGCGCGCCTCGGTTTCCGAAAGCACGGCCGAATTGACCTCGCTGAGCGCACGCAGCGGATCGCCGGCGACAAAGGGCAGGCGGACGATGTCGAAGAATGGCCCATCGACGCGGATCGCATCCTCGACCTCCAGCGCCTCACCGCCGCTCAGCACGACGGGAGACGTGCCGCTGGCGTGGACGCGCGCCTCGATCTGCGGAAAATCCTTCTGCAGCGTCGTTCCCGCGACATATTGCGACATGCGCAGCTTGTATTCGTCGCCAGTCTCGCGGTCGGTGCTGAAGCTCTGCACCTGATAGGTGCGCTCCGCGTCGGGAAGCCAGCGGTCGTAGCCCGTTTCGTAGCGGATATAGAGGATCAGCAGCAGGCAGGCGGCGATGCCGAGCGCAAGCCCCGCGATGTTGACCACCGCATAGGTGCGGTTCTTGAGCAGCGCGCGGATACCGACGGTCAGATAATTGCGCCACATGATCGTGCGGGCTCCTATTCGTAGCGCAGGGCGTGGATGGGGTTGGTGCGCGCGACGCGGATCGCGTGGCCGGAGATGGTGCCGAGCGCGATGACGAGCGCCAGGAAGCCGGCGAGGACGAACGGTGTCGGCGTCAACGCGATGCGCGCATCGAACGTGTTCAGCCAATCGCGCATCACCCACCAGGCCACCGGCCAGGCGACGAGATTGGCGATCACCACGGGCTTGGAGAATTGCCAGGCGAGAAGCTGGACGATGTCGCGCACCCGCGCCCCGAACACCTTGCGGATCCCGATCTCCTTGGTCCGCCGTTCGGCCGTGAAGGCTGCGAGGCCGAAGAGCCCGAGGCAGGCGACGACGATGGCGAGGATCGCGAAGCCGGCGAAGGTCTGCCCGCGCGCCCGATCGGTGCGGTAGAGTTCGGCGAGCTTCAGATCGGCGAGTTCGCCGTCATAGGGAACCTCGGGCGCGAGCCGTTTCCACACCTCGCCGATGCGCTGCCGGACGGCTTCCGGATCGGCGCTGTCGTACCGGACGATGAGATGGGAATAGATGCCGCGATCGTAGAACAATTGCGCTTCGAACGGCTCGCGGATCGAGCGGAAGCGGCTGTTCTCGACGACCCCGACGATCGTTCCCGGCAGCAGGCCGATGTCCTCGCCGTAGAAATCGAGCCCCACGGTCTTGCCGATCGCGGCCGCCGGCTCGGCAAAGCCGAGCTGCTCCGCCGCCAGACGGTTGACCACGATATTGATCCCCCGCGCGACCATCGCGCGTTCCGCGGGCGCCACCGTTTCCTCGGGTTCATAGGGCGTCCACGCATAATCCTGCGCATAACGCCGCGACAGCGTGCGCCCGGCGAGCAGCCGCGTGCCCAGGGTCTGGAAGAAAGAGGGCGTGACGCTGTAATTGCCGATCGTCACCGGCTTGTCGCGGCCGGGCGCCATCACTTGCGAATTGGTGACGTTGTCGGTCGCCGGGACGATGCTCGTGGCGGCGACATCGGCCACGCCGTCGATGCGCTCGACTTCGCGGAGCAGCGTTTCGGTCACCGGGATCATCGCCGCGCGGTTCATGTTGCTGGCCACGATCAACCCGCCGTGCCGGTATCCTGGATCGGCGGATCGGGCGAACTCCGTCTGCAGGTAGACGATCGCGGTGCAGATGATCAGGCCGATCGAAACCGCGAACTGGCCGACGACCAGCACGTTGCGCAGCCGCCCCGTCCCGCTCGGCTCTGCCGACGAGCGATTGGCCTTGAGCACTGCGGCCGGCTGAAAGCGCGAGAGGTAGAAAGCGGGATAGAGCCCGCCCGCGATCCCGACGAACAGCCAGATGGCCACGATCTGCGGCAGCATGCCGTTCGCGCCGAGGTAGACGAGATCGAAGCCGGCGTTGAGGAAGCTGCGGAACATCGGCAGCGTCAGCTCCGCCACGGTCAGCGCGATCAGCATCGCGACGCCGGTCAGCAGCAGCGATTCTCCCAGGAACTGGAAGATCAACTGCCGCCGGTTGGCGCCGAGTACTTTCCTGAGCGCAACCTCCCGCGCGCGCTTGCTGGCACGGGCGGTGGCGAGATTGATGAAATTGACCGTCGCCATCGCGAGGATGAGCAGTGCGACGATCGCGAAGGTGATGATCGTCCGGCGGTCGTTCACCGGCCGCTCGGGCTCGCCCTCCGCGCCGCTCAGGTGGACGTCGCGAATGTTGACGAGCTTCCAGTCGAAAGCGTCGCCCTCGCTGGTGCGGACGGTGCCGGCGAGCTGGACCGGGATGTTGCGCTTCTCCCAGGCCGGCAGGCCGCGGGTGATGTCGTCCGGCGACGCGCCCGGCTTCAGCTTGAGATAGACGTAGCCGTTGATGCAGCCCCAGCCGCATTGCTCGATCCGCTCCGGCGTGATCCGCGACACCATCTGCATTTCGATATTGCTGTTGCGCGGGATGTCCTCGAACACGCCGGTAATGCGCATGTCGCGACGCTCGCCCCTGATGATGCGGGAGATGGTTTTGCCGACGACGTCGGTGGTGCCGAACCGTCGCATCGCTTCGGAACGGCTGAGCACCAGCGTATCGACCGCGTCGATCGCCGTGTCGCGATTGCCGGCGATGAAAGGGAGCTGCAGGATGTCGAACAGGGTTGGATCGGCGAAATACACGTTGCCGTAGGTCGCCTCGCCATCCTGGACGAAGACCAGCTCGCTGGAGTCCGCGCGCGCGATCGCCTCGATCTGCGGGAAATCCTTGGCGAGGCTCTCGGCGATGACACCGTGGGACGCCTGGAGCGTCCGCACGTCTCCCGTCTCGGGATCGGTGCGAACGCTCTGAACCTGATAGATGCGGTCGGAATCGGGCAGCCAGGCGTCGTAGCTCGTCTCGTACCGGACGTAGAGCAATAGCAGCAGGCAGGCCGCCAGCCCGAGCGCGAGGCCGAGGATGTTGACCACGGCAAACGTCCGGTTCTTCGTCAGCGCACGAAGAGCGACCGTCAGGTAATTCTGCCACATCGCCGCCTACTCCCCGTTTGGCGTTTCTCTTGTCGTTACTATTCGTATCTGAGTGCGTGGATCGGATTGGCGCGGGCGACCTTCAGCGCGTGGCCGGCGATCGTCCCGATCGCGATGGCGAGCGCGAGCACGCCGGCGAGCAGGAAGGGCCCGGGCCCGAGGTCGATCCGCGTGTCGAAGCTGTTGAGCCAGTCGCGCATCGCCCACCAGGCGACCGGCCAGGCGATGAGGTTGGCGATGATCACCGGCTTCGAGAACTGCCACGTCAGCAGCCGCACGATGTCGCGGCTGCGCGCGCCCAGCACCTTGCGGATGCCGATCTCCTTGGTGCGCCGCTCGGCGGTGAAGGCGGCGAGGCCGAACAGGCCCAGGCAGGCGACGATGACCGCGAGGACCGCGAAGGCGGCAAAGATCTGCGCGCGCGCCGATTCCGCTTCGTACAGCTCGCGCACGATATCCTCGCTGAACTTGCCGTCGAACGGCACGTCGGTCGCAAGCTGGCGCCACGTGTTCTCGAGCGCCTGCATCACCGCACGCGGATCGCTGGTGTCGTAGCGCACGATCATCGCGCCCGTGTCGGCCTTGGCGAGGCGGAACATGATCGGATCGAGCGGCTGACGGATCGAGCGGAAGCGCGAATCCTGGACAACGCCGATGATCGTCGCGGGTAGACGGCCGCCATATTCCTCACGCGTGGTGAGGTTGACCTGCTTGCCGACCGCTTCGCGCGGGGTGAAGCCCAGCCGCTTGGCGGCAAGCTCGTTGATGACGATGTTGGAGCCGCGTGCGATCAGCGCCCGCTCCGCAGCTTCATCTTCCGGGAAGGGCGTCTGCGAATCGTCCGCCGGACGGTTCTCATCGAACTGCCGGCCGGCGATCACCTTAACGCCCATCGCATCGAAGAAGCCGGCATCGACGGCGTAATTGCCGATCGTTGCGGGTTCCTCGCGCCCAGGCACCTGGACGCCGGTGTTCATGTTGTTGCGGGTCGCGATGCCGATCGCGGAGCGGCCGACCGCGACGACGCCCGGCACGCGCTTCATCGCTTCGACGATCGAATCCGCGCGCTCGGTGAGCTGGCGGCGGCCGATGCTCTCGACCTGGATCAGCCCGTCGCGATTGTAGCCGGGATCGGCGGTCTGTGCGTAGACCGTCTGCGCATAGACGACGGCGGTGCAGATGATGAGGCCGATCGAGACGGCGAACTGGCCGACGACCAGCACGTTGCGCAGCCGCCCAGTGCCGGAGGCTTCCGCCGCCGACTTGTTGGCCTTCAGCACCTGTGCGGGCTGGAAGCGCGAGAGATAGAAGGAGGGGTAGATCCCGCCCGCCGCGCCGACCAACAGCACCAGCCCGATGATCGGCAGGATGAGGCCGTTGGCGCCGAAATAATGAAGCTCCAGATCGGCGTCGAGGAAGGCGGAGAGGCCCGGCAGCGCCAGCTCGACCAGCGCCAGCGCGACGCACATCGAAAGCGCGGCGACCATGATCGATTCGCCGAGGAACTGGAGGATGAGCTGCTTGCGGCTGGCGCCCAGCACCTTCCTCAGCGCCACCTCGCGCGCCCGCTGGCTGGCGCGGGCAGTAGCGAGATTGGTGAAGTTGACACAGGCCATCGCAAGGATCAGCGCCGCGACGATGGCGAAGGTGGTGATGCTCCGCGCGTCATTGCCCGGCCGGGTCGCGCCGGACTGCGCTTCGCCCAGGTGGACGTCGCGGATGTTGACGAGGTTCCAGTCCTGGTCGTCGCCCGAATTGGTGCGGCGGCCGTCGAACACCTGATCGCGGATGTTGCGCTTCTCCCACGCGGGCATCTGCGCCTGGATGCTCTTCGGGTCGGTGCCGGGCTTCAGCGTGAAATAATACCAGCCGGACTGCCAGTCGAAGCTGTCGAGGAAGTCGGGCTGGTCGGCGAAATAGCTGACCGGATCGAACCGCGCGACGAGGCTGAACTTGGTGTGGCTGTTCTTGGGGATGTCCTTCATCACGCCGCCGATGCGGTAATCGAGCTGGCGGCCGCCGGTGACGATGGTCATCGTCTTGCCGAGCGCCGGGCCGTCGCCGAACAGGCGCTTTTTCTCGGTCTCGCTGATCACGGCGTCACCGGGCTTGGCGAGCGCGGTCATCGGATTGCCCTCCACCAGCGGATATTGCAGCACGTCGAAGAAGCGGTCGTTGACGAGGAACGCCTGATCGATGGTCAGCGCCTCGCTGCCCTTCATCACCACCGGCGACGCGCCGAGCGCGTAGACGCCCTTGTCGACCTGCGGGAAATCGCGCTTTAGCGCGGCGCCCGAGGAGAATGACGTCATCTGGAGATTCATCGTCTCCCCGGTCTCGCGCGAAGTGTACCAGGCTTGGAGCTGGTACGTGTTCTCGGCATTGGGAAGCGTCTGGTCGTAGCTCGTCTCGTAGCGGACGTAGAGCAGGATCATCAGGCAGGCGGCGAGGCCGATGGCGAGGCCGAAGATGTTGATGAAGGCGTAGGTCTTGTTCTTCGCCAGCGCCCTCAGGCCCACCGTCACATAATTGCGCCACATGATCCTTCGATCCTTCTAATTCAGCCGGCCGCAGCGGCCTTGCGCCGCGCGACGATCTTGATTTCGGTGATGCCGCCGTCGGGCAGCAGGCGATCGACGTCGATCGCGGTCCAGGCGGGCGGGGGCGATCCCAGATATTGCTTCTGGACGGCGCTCATCGCGTCGATCTCGGCCGTGATGTCTGTGTGGAAGCTCGTCATGTCGACGATGTCGCCATAGTCGGCGCCCGCGCGTTTCAGGATCGCGCCGATCTGCTTGAACAAGCGCTCGTAAGCGGGTTTGAGGTCGGTCTCGCCCGGTGCCTTCCCGGCGACGATGCCGGAAAGGAACACGAGATCGCCGGCGATCACCGCATCGGCATAGCCGTAGCTTTCCTGCGAAGCGCGATGCGCCGCATTCTCCGACATCAGCACCGTCTCCGCCGTCCGCGCCTGGGCGAACAGCGGGCCGGGAAACACCGCTGCGAAGGCGAGCGCGCCGGCTTTCGCAAGGCGGAGCGGCGTTATCACGCGGCGCGCCTCCGCTCCTGGAGGATGCGGCCGTCGAGCATGTTGACGACGCGGCCCGCATAATCGGCGTGGCTCGGCGAGTGGGTGACCATGACGATGGTCGAGCCCTCGCGGTTGAGCTGCTGGAGCATCTTCATCACCTCTTCGCCATGGCTGGTGTCGAGGTTGCCGGTCGGCTCGTCGGCGAGGATCAGCTTGGGCTCGCCGACCAGCGCGCGGGCGACGGCGACGCGCTGCTGCTGGCCGCCCGAAAGCTGGCTCGGCCGGTGCTTGGCGCGGTGGGCGATGCCCACCTTGTCCATCACCGCATCGACGCGCGCGCGGCGCTCTGCGGCGGGGACGTTGTGGTAGAGCAAAGCGAGCTCGACATTCTCGCGGACCGAAAGCTCGTCGACCAGATTGAAGCTCTGGAAGATGAAGCCGATATTCTCCTTGCGGAAATCGGCGAGCTTGGCCTCCGGCAGGTTCGCGACCTCGGTGCCGTTGAAGACGTAGGAGCCGCCGGTCGGGCTGTCGAGCATCCCGACGACGTTGAGCAAGGTCGATTTGCCGCAGCCCGACGGGCCCATGATCGCGACGAACTCGCCGTCCGCGATATCGAGCTGGATGTCGTCGAGCGCGGTCGTCTCGATCGTGTCGGTGCGATAGGTCCGCTGGATATTGCGCATGCTGAGCATGAGGTTCGGCTCCTTCATTCGCTGGAGAGGTCGAGCCGATCCTTGTCGGCGAAACCGGTGTAGGGAGAGGTGATGACGCGCTCGCCGGGCTCGAGCCCTTCGAGAACCTCAATGAAATCGGCGTTGCGGCGACCGAGGCGCACGGGGCGCTTGACTGCCTCGCCGCCGCCCGGCGCGACGACGAAGACATAGGCGCCGCCGGTCTCGTTGTAGAAGGCGCCGTTGGGGATCAGCAGCGCCGGCGACGGATCGCCCAGCGTCAGGCGCATCTGCAGCGTCTGGCCGCGCTGGACCTGCTCGGGCTCCGCGCCGGTGAAGCCGAGATCGACCTCGAACGTGCCGTTGCGGACCTGCGGATAGATTTTCGCGACTTTCAACTGATAGGTCTTGCCGCCCCATTCGGCGGTGGCGATCTGCCCTGGCTGGACGCGACCAAGATAGAATTCGTCGACCTGCGCGACGAGCTTGTTGCGGCCCGCGCTGTCGATCTGGCCGAGGCGCTCGCCGCGGTTCATCGACTGGCCGACCTGGATCGAGAAAGCGGTGAGCTGGCCCGAGACCGGCGCGCGCAGGTTCAGCGCGTCGAGCGTGGCGCGCGCGATGTCGAGGCTGCCGGCGAGCGAGGCGTTGGAGGCGCGGAGCTGGGCGAGCTGGCTCGATTGCAGCCGCTCGTTCACCGCCTGCGCGCGGCGCAGCACCTCGGCGCGCTCCTTGTTGGAGCGATATTCGTCCTCGCTGTCGCGAAACGTCTTGCCCGCGACGAAGCCCTTGTCGGCCAGCGGCTTCTGCACCTCATATTGGCGCCGCGCCTTGTCGGCGGCGAGCTGCGCCTCGATTACCGAGCGCTCGTCCTGGATGCGGGTCTGCGCGAGCGCGAGCTCTTGGCTGCGCATCGAGTTGATCTCACGCGAGACTTCGGTCTGGCGCGCGAGCAGGTTGAGCTGGAGATCGGAATTGGAGAGGACGGCGAGGAGCTGGCCCTGCTGGACCATCGCGCCGTCTTCGACCATCACCTTCTCGACCCGGCCGCCCTCGACCGCATCGAGATAGACGGTGACGAGCGGGGTGACGCGGGCGCGGAGCGGCAGGAAGTCGTCGAACCGGCCCTTGCGCACTTCGGATATGGTGAGGCGGCTGGTCGCCACCGTCTGGCTCGCAGCGTCCGGCGCCATCGTATAGAAGCCGGCCGCGCCGATCGCGAGCAGCGCCGCGCCGATGCCGATCTTGACCTGCTTCGACAGACCCTTCTTCTCGACGACACGGTCCATCGCGCCGCCGGTCACCGGCGCGTCGCCTTCGTGCGATTTCATGGTGATGACGCTCATCTTAGCTGCCCCTGTGGAAATCCGTCCCTCGCAAGGCGCGTGCCAGAAGCGAGGGGCGGATTTCCTGCCGGTGCGACCGGATACGGTGTCCGAAACCGGACAGAAACTGTTCGCGAACGGACAATCACGCGCGGACGTATTCGCACATCGGCGCCATCGCGGCCCGGCTGCACTTCTGCACCGATTCCACCTTGGGCTTGCCGGCCTGCACCGGCTCCAGCGCGACACTCGTCATCACGACGGGTGCAAGCATCCCGAGCGTCACGAACGCGATGGTTTCCAGCTTCGGCATTGTCCTTACTCCGTTGGCGGGATGGATTCCCCGCCGCTTACCCAGCATCAGCCGTGCCAAGCGCTGCGGAGCGCGGATTTGAGCCATTTTCGGGGCATGCTCTGGCCGGAAGCCCGGCGGCAAATTGTCCGGAAACGGACGGGGTCCGTCCGCGGGCGGACAGTGCTGGCACGGAAATTGTTTGTGCAGCGGCGTTGAGCGAATAGGAGGAAGACGTGACCCGGGGGCAGACTTTCAAACGCTGCATCATCGTCGACGACGATCCCGACATCCTGCTGTCCGCCCGGCTGCTGCTGCGCGACCTGTTCGAGGAAGTCGCGACCTTCCAGACGCCCGAGGAGGCAATGGCGGCGATGGACGAGGCGCTGCCCGACGTCGTCCTTCTCGACGCCAACTTCGGCCGCGGCGCGACCAATGCGGCCGAGGGCTTTCATTGGCTGACCGAGATATTGAAGCACGATCCCGACGCGGTGGTGGTGATGATCACCGCGCATGGCGGCGTGCAGATCGCGGTCGAGGCGATGAAGCGCGGCGCGACCGACTTCATTTCCAAGCCCTGGTCCAACGAGCGGCTGCTGGCGACGGTGCGCACTGCCGCCGCGCTCCGCAACACGCGCGAGGAGGCGACGACCGAGCGCAAGCGCGCCGCGGTGATCGCCACGCCGGCGGGCGGATCGGAGACGCCGATCCTCGGCAATTCGCCCGGCATGGCGCGCGTCTTCTCGCTGATCGAGCGCGCTGCGCCGACCGAGGCGAACGTGCTGATCCTCGGCGAGAATGGCACCGGCAAGGAGCTCGTCGCGCGCGCGCTGCACGAGAAATCGCGCCGCGCGGGCAACGTCTTCGTCTCGGTCGATCTCGGCGCGGTCGCCGAGAATCTCTTCGAAAGCGAGTTGTTCGGCCATGTGAAGGGTGCGTTCACCGATGCGCGGGGGGACCGGATCGGGCGGCTGCAGGCGGCGAACGGCGGCACTCTGTTCCTCGACGAGGTCGGCAATCTGCCGCTTCACCTCCAGCCCAAGCTGCTGACCGCGCTCGAGCAGCGCGAGGTGACGCCGGTCGGCGCCAACCGGCCGGTGCCGATCGACGTCCGCGTCATCGCCGCGACCAACCTGCCGCCCGACCGGCTCGCCGACGAGGGGCTGTTTCGCCAGGATCTGCTGTTCCGGCTCAACACGGTGGAGATCGACCTGCCTCCGCTGCGCGATCGCCGCCGCGACGTGCCGATGCTCGTCGATCATTTCACCGGCTTCTACAGCCGGAAATACGGCAAGCCGCCGCGCGCCATCCCCGCCGATGTCGCGCGCGCGCTCGAGGAATATGATTGGCCCGGCAACGTCCGCGCGCTCCGCCACGCATGCGAACGCGCGGTGATCCTGGGAGACGGCGAGGCGTTCACCGTCGATGATTTCTCGCTGTCGCGTGCTGCAGCGCCGCGCCCCGCCGCGGCGACGGTGCCGGCTGCGCCTTCCGGCGGCGACGATCTCAATCTGGAACGCGCCGAGCGTAACATGATCGAGGCGGCGTTGAAGCGCCACGGCTACAACATCTCGCTTGCCGCGCAGGATCTGGGTCTCACCCGCGCCTCGCTCTACCGTCGGATGGAAAAGCATGGGCTTTGATCGCGGCGCCGGTTCCTACCGTCTGCCGCTAACCAGCGAGACGTTCGGATGAACTTCCGCCGGCGCTTCCTGTCCGGCCTCGCGTGGCGCGTCGGGCTGCTCGTCGCGGCGGTCTACGGGCTCGTCTGGACGTTCGGCACCGAAGGGCTGGGCGCGGCACGGCTTGTCGCGGGCATGCTCACACTCGGTGCGGTGGCGGGGCTGTGGCGCTACATCCAGCGCACCAATGTCGAGCTGGCGCGCTTCGTCGATGCGGTGCGCTTCGGCGATCTCAGCCAGGGCTTCAGCCACCGCCACGAAGGCAGCGGATTCGGCGAGATCGGCGAAGCGCTCGAGGATGCGATGACCAAGCTGCGCGCCGAGCGCAACCGGCTGACCGACGCCAGCCGCTTCTACGAATCGGTGCTCGACGATGCGCCGACGCCGCTCATCACCATCGACGAGGAAGGCCGCGTCGAGCTCGCCAACAAGGCGGCACGGCGGCTGATGGTCCGCCACAGCGGCGTCCGCGTCGCCGATTTCCAGATCTACGGCGACGCCTTCGCCAAGAGCCTGACCGAGCTCCCTGTCGGCCGCGCGCGGCTGCTGCCGGTGATGCTGGAGAGCTTGCCGCAATCGGCAATGGTGACGGCGGCATCGGTGCACCGGCTCGGCGGGCAGGTGCGCGTCATCGCGATGCAGCCGATCCAGGGCGAGCTCAACGCGGTCGAGCTGGCCGCGCAGAGCGATCTGGTGCGCGTGCTGACCCACGAGATCATGAACTCGATGACGCCGGTCACCTCGCTCGCGCAGACCGCGGCGAAGCTGATGGCCGATGCCGAAAAGGGCGACGCCCGCGCGGTCGCCGATGCGCGCATGGCGATTGATACGCTCGCCCGCCGCGCCGACGGGGTGATGCATTTCGTCGAAAGCTACCGCCAGATCAGCCGTACGCCGGAGATCCGCGTGCAGACCTTCGCCGCCGAGCCTTGGGCGGCGGAGCTGGTCCGCATCGCGTGCGCGGCCGATGCGGACGGCAAGGTGGATTTCCAGCTCGACGTCACGCCGGACGATTTGCCGGTCGAGCTCGATCCCGATTTGATGAGCCAGGTCCTGATCAACCTGATGAAGAATGGTGCGGAGGCGGCTTCGGGGCATAGCGACAAGCCGGTGGTGCGTCTGTCGTTCAGCCTCACCAACCGCGGCCGCATCCAGATCGAGGTGGGCGACAACGGCCCGGGCGTGCCCGAATCGATCCGCAAGGACGTGTTCCTGCCCTTCTTCACCACCAAGGCGAAGGGCACCGGCGTCGGCCTCAGCCTCGCACGGCAGATCGTGCTCGCCCACCGCGGCTCGATCGCGCTGACCGAAAGCGCCGAGGGCGGCGCCGCGTTCCGGATACTGATCTAGGCGACCCGCTCCGCCATCGCCTGCACCTGGACGCGGATGTCCGGCACCGCGACGATCTCCCACAGCGCGCCCTTGGTCAGCGGGCCGACCGCGCGGAGCTGCGCATCGGCGCTGCCGTCGGCGTGAAGCACGCGGCCTTCGCCATCGACGTCGATGCCCAGCCGCAGCGTGTCGGGGCGGATGCGGCCCGCGCCGAGCAGCGCGTCGAGCAGCGGATCGCCCGCCTTGCGAATGTCGGCGAGCGGCCCGGTGCAATTGACGATGCGTGCCACTTTGATCGTCTCGACAGATACGGAGCCGCGCGGTTGCCAGCGCACTTCGGCGCGATCGCCGGCGAGATCGGCGCCGAGAATGCGTCCGCCTGCAAAGCGAAGGCGCCCCGCTTTCTCCATGCCCGCGATCCGCGCCGCGACGGAGGGGGCGATGCGGTGGCGATGCACGTCCCACCACGGGCGGAGGTGACGGAGGAAGCGCTCGCGATCCGCGTCGCTGCCTTCACGCCACAACCGCTGGGTCACCGGGCGGAGCCGGTCCACCGCCGCGCGCCAACCGAGCGCCTCGGCCGTCTCGCGGACCTCGCGAAGCAGCGCTGATCCCTTCGGCGGCGCGGGCGGATCGTTCACCGGTGTTACCGGGCCGGGTTCGACGTGCGCGCGCGGCGCGAGGCCGCGGCGCGAGAGCGCCAGCGTGGATCCTTCGAAGCCCGCGCTGTCGAGGATCAGCGCCATGTCGATCGCAGTGAGCCCGGTGCCGATCAGCATCACCGCATCGTCGGGCCCGAGACCGGCGGCGACATCGACCGCCCATGGATCGGAAACATAGAGCGGGCTGGCGCGCAGCGCGGCGGAGAGCCCGCCTGGAGTCGCCGGCGGCAAATTGCCGACCGCCAGCACCGCAGCATCCGCTTGGATCACGCGCCCGTCGGCCAGCGTCACGTCTGCCCCGCCCGGCGCGATCGCCACGGCCTCGCCGCGCACGATCTCGACGCCCGCTTCGGCAAGCTGCTCGGCGATGTAGCGGCCATAGAGCTTGCGCGGCGCGAAGCCGGCCGCATCGCCGCCATGCCGCACGAACCATTCGGCGAAGTGCGATGGCGCATCGGCAAACGCGCTCATGCTCCCGGCGCGGACGTTGAGGAGATGATCGTCGTAGCGGGTCGCATAAGCGACGCCGCGCCCGGGCTGGCCGGCGCGCTCGATCAGGATCGGATGCGCGCCCGCCCGCTTGAGCGCGATTGCCTGCGCGGCGCCCGTATAGCCGCCGCCGATGACCGCGACGCGGCGGCTCATGCGGCCTGCACCGCGGACGGCTCGGCGATCTCGGGCACCGGATCGGCGAGGGTCAGCCCGTCGAGGATGCGCGCGGTCTCGTCGCGCACCATCAGCATTACGCGGTGGAGGCGGCAGCGATCCTCGTCGATGCAATTCTCGCACTTCTCATAGGCGCGGCGGCTGGCGCAGGGCAGCAGGCCGAGCGATCCGCGCGTCAGGCGTACGATCTCGCCGTAGCTGATCTCGTGCGGCGGTCGGGCGAGCCAATAGCCGCCCTCGCGCCCGCGCAGCGAATTGACCAGCCCCTCGCGCCGCATCTCGGACAGCATCACGGTCAGGAACTTGGACGGGATGGCCTGCGCCTCTGCGATCTCGGCAAGCTGCACCGGCCCTGCGCCATAGCGATCGGCAAGGTGGAGGAGCGCCCGGATTGTATACCGAGTTCGTTGAGAAAGCATCGCCACCCCTTGGGCGTTTGCCTCCGGCTTTGCAACCTTTCCCCCGTGAAACCCGCATGCACGCCGTGTTTCGCTTTATATCCCGGTGATTTCGGGGCATGATCGCGGCGGTCGGGGCAGGAGATTGGCGCTATGAACGGCGGCGAAAAGGTGCTGGTGGTCGACGACGACGAGGATGTCCGCGCCACCATCCGTCAGCTTCTCGAGACGCTGGGCTATGCGCCGATCGAGGCAGCGGACGGCGATGCCGCGATCGCGCTGCTGAAGGAAGAGCGTCCCGACGTGGTGATCCTCGATTATGCGATGCCGGGCATGGACGGCGCCGAACTCGCGCGCCGCGCAAAGGATATCCATCCGGGCATTCCGGTGATTTTCGCCAGCGGCTTCGCGGAGGAGCGCGCGATCAAGAAGGCGGTGGGGCCTGACGTGCCGCTGCTCCACAAGCCGTTCCAGCTTGCCGAGATGGCCGAACTGATCGAGCAGCGGCTGAAGCATCCGGCGCGCTGACGCACGACGCCAGCACGTCGAGCAGCGGATAGAGCTCCTCCTCCTCGCGCGCGATGCGGATCGCGAGCGCATCCAGGATGGCGCTGGTAGCGGCGCGAAACGCGGGCCAATCGGCCGCCGCCGCGGTGCCGGTCCATTGCCGGTCGTAAGCGGCATAGTCGCGCGACAGGGCGCCCATCTCAGCCACGAACCGGTCGGCCACCGCCGCCGCCCTCGCATCCTGACCCGCGCGTATCCGCGGATACATCATCCAGTCCTCGCCATTGAGATGCGCGGTGAGCAGCGCCGAGAAGCGCTGGCGCAGAGCGAATAGGATGGAGGGATCGGGCGGCTTTCCCTGTGCGACCACCATGCGAAGCTGGCGGGCGGCCTGGTCGATCAAGCGATGTTCGCGGCGGAAGGGAAGGGTGGGGGGCGGCAAGGCAAGGGTCCGGAAACAGGATCGGCTTCTTCCTGTTCCGCGATAGAGCCGACGGCCAAAGGCGCGGTTGCGCGGGGCACCCGTAATCGCCGCAGGCTTCAGGCGGCGCCCTGCCCGGCGAGCGCGCGCGAAATGGCGGCGGAGAGTGATTCTAGGCGATACGGCTTGAACACCACCGGCAGCCCGCCCGCGCCCGCTTCGGCGATGCGATCGCTGTAGCCGGTCGTCAGCACAACGGGCAGGCCGGGATTGTCGCTGCGCAGCCGGTCGGCGAGCTCCAGTCCGCTCATCCCCGGCATCACGACATCGGTGAAGACGGCGTCGACCGGGAATTTGGCGAAGATCGCCAGCGCCTCCTCGCCGCTCCGCGCGCGGATGACGCGGTGGCCGAGTTCGCTCAATAGCGCTTCGGCGAAGGCGCCGACGTCCTCATTGTCGTCCACCACCAGGATGCGACCGGCGGGACGCGCCTGCGCTGGCTCCCTTGCAACCCGCGGCGCCTCGGCCAGTTCGGCTCTCGAGCACGGGAGAATCAGCGTCACCGTCGTGCCTTCCCCCTCCCGCGACTCGATGCGGATATCGCCGCCCGATTGCGTCGCGAAACCGTAGACCTGGCTGAGGCCGAGGCCGGTCCCCTTGCCAACGTCCTTGGTGGTGAAGAAAGGCTCGAACACGCGCGACAGCGTCTCGGGATCGATGCCCGAACCATCGTCGGAAATCGCGAGCGCGATGGCATCGCAGCTATCGAAATCGATGGGCGATGTGGCGATCGTGAGCACGCCGCCGTTCGCCATCGCATCGCGCGCATTGACCGCGATGTTGAGCACCGCCGCCTCGAGCTGCGCGGGATCGGCTTCGACGAGGCAGGCGCCGGGGTAAAGCGCGGTCCGCACCTCGACCCGCTCGCCCAGCGCGCGATCCAGCATATCGACCATCCCCGCGAGCTGGCGGTTGAGATCGATCACTTCGGGGCTGAGCGGCTGGCGGCGCGCGAAGGCGAGGAGCTGGCTGGTCAGCGCCGCGGCGCGGCTGGCGGCGTCGGCGATCGCCCCGGCGAAGCGCGCGCGCTTGTCCTCGGCAAGGCCGGGCCGGGTCAGCATGTCGGCCGATCCCTGGATTACCGTCAGCAGATTGTTGAAATCATGCGCGATGCCGCCGGTGAGCTGGCCGAGCGCCTGCATCTTCTGGGCCTGGCGGAGCTGCTCCTCCGCCTTGCCGCGCTCCTCGATCTCGACCTGCAGCGCCGCGTTGGAGTCGGTCAAGGCGTCGGCGCGCTCGGTGAGCATCCGGTTGGCGCGGCGGAGTGCAGCAGTCGCAGCGCCGAGCACCGCGGCGATCAGCGCCGCCATGACGACGAAGATGCCGATCAGCGCAAAACGCGCGGCCCGGCGCGACAATGGCTCGCGCGCCACTGCGATGCGCACAGTGCCGATCCTGTCGCCGCCGCGCAGCACCGGCGCCTGGGCGATGCGCAGGCCGTCCTCGCTCGGCGCGGCGGACAGATTGGCGGGAAGCCGCCCGCCGCCGCGAACGAAGCTGGCGACGAGCTGGCCGCCGCCGTCATAGGTTGCAGCGTAGACCACTTGCGGGTTGGCGCGGGCGGCGTTCATCGAATCCTGCGCCGCTTCCGCATCGCCGAAATCGAGCGCGGCGACGACACTTGCCGCCATCATCTCCGCCTGCACGCCGGTCTCTCTCGCGCGCTGCGCCTGATTGGCGTTGGCGCTCAGCAGGATGATTACAACCCCCGCCAGAAACAGGAAGAGTGCGAGCAGCGTCGCCAGCAGGGGTACCCGCCGCCAGCGGGCGTCGATCGCCTCGGGTGTCGTCAAGGGCCGCGCTGCCGGACGCTGCGGGCGATGCCGAGCAAGCGCGAGCTGATGCCGAGTCCGGCGTCCGCCGCGGCCTGATCGTCGATATGGAAGCCGACGCGGCCGTTCTGCACGGCGAAATGGACCATGCCCCGCACCTCGCCGAACCGTGCGTCGGTGACGGTCAGCACGGGCTTGCCCTTCAGGGCCGCCAGCATCGCCGCCGTCGTCCGGCCGCTCGATCCCTGGACATAAGCCATTGCGCAGCCCTCCGCCCGGCCGGCATCCTGGAGGTGGCGGACGGCGAGCCGGTGGCCGAGCACCGCCTGCCGCCGCGCCGCCTGCTCCAGGATAGGCCCGAACGGATCGATCCCCAGCACGCATAGCGTCATCGGCTCGCCCGCGCCGGGCCGCGCGCCTTCCGGCCATTCGACATAATGGGCGAGCTTGGGGAGGAAGCCGGCCGTTACCCTGTCGTCGCGGAGCTGCGCGCCGGCGGGCGCGGCGGCCCCGGCGATCAGCAGCGCCGCCAGCAGGCGGGTAAGGGCAGTCCGGCAGGCCAAGGAAGCGGCACCTCGTGAAGCAGTGACGCTCCGGCTTAGCGCTGTGTGCCCGCTCGACTCAAGCTGCGATGCGCGTTCAGCCGCGCCACTTGAAGCCGATCCAGAGCGTCCGGGGCGTCGCGCGTTCCACCGTGCCGTCGCCCGCGATGCCCGCGACGACGCGCCGGTCGCCGATATTCTCCGCCCGCGCCTCGAGCGCGAGCCCGCCGGTGAGCGGCACCGCCGCGGCGGCATCGAAGGTAAGCGCGGAAGAGATGCGCTGGCGGTTGAGATCATCCTCGAACTGCGCGGCGGTATAGCGCGTGGTGAGCGATGCCGCCGCCCGGTCGCGCGTCCAGCCGATCGTGGCGGAGACGCTGTGGCGCGGCGTTTGCGCGGGCCGGAGGCCGTCGAGCGCCGCTGCCGGGGCGTCCGCACGAACTTCGGCATCGGCGAAGGCATAGCCTGCGGTCAGCGACCAGTCGCCGCGGCGAATGCCCGCGTCCGCCTCGATCCCGCGCGAGACGATCGCGTCGAGGTTGCGGCGCTGGCTGTAGGTGCCGCCTGCCGCGACGAAGCCGACGCCCGGGAACGTCCCCGGCCCGGTGCCGAGCGTCACGTTGGCGATGGCATTGTCGAGGCGGTTGGCGAACAGCGTGACGCCGACGCACGCGCCCTCCGCCGGGCGCCATTCCGCTCCCGCCTCGATCCCGCGCAGCCGCTCGGGCGCAAGCGCGTCGTTCGCGGCGACCGCGTCCGGCCCGACGCGAAACGGGCGGTAGAGTTCGTTCAACGTCGGCAGCCGCCAGCCGAGATAGGCGGCGGCGCGCAGATCGACGGAGGGCGCCGCATGAAAGACCGCGCCGGCACGCGCGGTCGGCTCCCAGCCGCTGCGATCGACGAAATCGGTATCGGTGAAGGCGGCGCCGCCTGCCACCGGCCGCTCCTCCAGTCGGCCGTCTGAAATCCGCCAACGATCGATCCGCGCGCCGCCCGTCAGCGTCCAGGCGTCAGTCTCGATCGTCGCTTCGGCAAAGGCGCCGATCGTCGTCGTCGCGCCACCCGCCTCGCGCAGCCGCGTCGCGCTGCCGTTCTGGAAATTGTAGCGCTCGCGCGTCTCCCCCGTGGTGCGGCGCGCATCGCCGCCGATGCGGAGCTCCACCGCGCCGATCCGCGGCCGGATTTCGCCGCGCGCGCCAATGCCGGTGGAGGGCACCGTATATTGCTCGGACACCTGCGTCGCCGCGGTCCGGCCAGGCGTCGTGCTGGCGAAGCTGTTGTAATAGTCGCGCGTCTGCACATAGGCGAGCGCGCTCCATGGCAGATCGCCTGATCCCACCAGCCGCAGCGATGCGTCTGCGCCCTTGGTGCGGCTGTTGGTGAAGTCGAGCCCGCGGTCGCGTGCGTCGCGGAACAGCAGGGCGCTGGCCTGCAACTCGGTCGCGCCGCCGATCGGCGCGACGCCGCGCGCGGCAAGGCTCGCCTGATCGTAGCGCGCGGCGCGGTCGGCGGGGCCGCGGTCTTCGGCGACGACGGGGATGAAGCCGTCGCCAGTCGCGTAGGAAGCGCCGAACGACGCAAAGCCTTCGCCGACTGCACCACCATAAGCCGCGAAGGCGTCGATGCTGTCGCGGCTGCCATAAGCGGCGCCCGCGCTGAGCCCATCGAGATCGGAAGGGATAGCGGAGCGCAATGCGATGGTGCCGGCGATCGCGCCCGGGCCGTCTGCGCCGCTGCCGCCGCCGCGCGTCACCCGCACGCCGCCGAGCCGCTCGGGGCGGTAGGCCGGCCAATTCACCCAGCCGCCGAACGGATCGCTCTGCGGCACCCCGTCCAGCGTCAGCAAGGCGCGGCTCGACGCATTGCCGCCGAGGGCGCGCAGCGTCACCCCCTGGCTGGTGGGATTGGCCGAGCGCGAGTCCGATCGGCGGAAGAGCTGGAGCCCCGGAACGTCGCGTAAGATATCCTCCAGCCGGTTCGACGCCGCACCAGTCAGCCGCTCGCGGCCGATATCGACGCTCGCATAGGCCGCATCGCCCGGCGCATCGGGCAGTGCCGACCCTGTGACGACGATATCCTGCGGCTGCAGCGCCGCGGCGAGGAGGGCTGCGATCACGCCTTTATTCGAACTCGACGATCACCGCATCGACGGCGAGGCTGTCGCCCGGCTTGGCGGCCACCGCCTTGACCGTGCCGGCCTTCTCGGCGCGCAGGATATTCTCCATTTTCATCGCCTCGACCACCGCCAGCGGCTGGCCCGCCTCGACGCTGTCGCCAGCGTTGACGTGGAGCGCGGTCAGCAGCCCCGGCATTGGGCAGAGCAGGAATTTGGAAAGATCGGGCGGCACCTTCTCGATCATGTGGCGGCTGAGTTCCGCGACATGCGCGGGGAGCACGTCAACGACATGGCTGGCGCCACGCGCGGTCAGCCGCCACTGCCGGCCGCGTCGCGCGATCTGGACGATATGCTCGCGCCCGTCGACGCTGCCCTTGAAGCGGAGCTGGCCGGGCGCCCAGACGCCGATCACCTCATGCGGCTGTTCCTCGCCCGCGCGGCGGATCAAAGTCGCGCCCTCGGCATCGGCGACGGTCAGCCGATGCTCGCTCCCGGCGATGCGGACGACACGCTCGCCCACTGCTGGCGGCGCGCCGTTGAGCTGGCCGGCGATCGATCCGGCGCGCCGGTCAGTCTCATGCCCGATCAGCGCCGCGATCACCGCGAGATCGGCGATCAGTTGGTCGGATGGCGGCGCGCCAGTGAAGCCTTCGGGATATTCCTCGGCGATGAAGCCGGTGGTGATGTTTCCCGAGCGGAAGCGCGGGTGCTGCATCAGCGCGGACAGGAAGTCGATATTGTGGCCGATGCCGTCGATGCGGAACGCGTCGAGCGCGCGGATCTGTCGGTCGATCGCGCCCTCGCGGGTCGGCGCCCAGGTCACGAGCTTGGCGATCATCGGATCGTAGAACATCGAAACTTCGCCGCCTTCGACCACGCCGTCATCGACGCGGGTGCGAACCTCCCCTCCCGCTTGCGAGTGCTGGTTGAACCGCGCCCCGCGCGGCTCAGGCTGTGCCGGGGGCACAGCCGACCCAGCACTGGGCCGGGGGAGGGCTTGTTCCCCACTTCCAGACAGTCCCTCCCCTGGCCCCTCCCGCAAGCGGGAGGGGGAAGTCTGGGGTGGTCGATAATGCACCAGCCTCCCCGTGCTCGGCAGGAAGCCGCGATAGGGATCTTCCGCATAGACGCGGTTCTCGATCGCCCAGCCGGTGAGCGTGACATCGTCCTGGGTGAACGCCAGCTTTTCTCCGTAAGCGACGCGGATCATCTGCTCGACGAGATCGAGCCCTGTCACCTCCTCGGTCACCGGATGCTCGACCTGGAGCCGGGTGTTCATCTCGAGGAAGTAGAAGCTCTCGCCCGTCGTGTCGGCGCCGGAGACGATCAGTTCGACGGTGCCCGCCGAATAATAGCCCACCGCCCGCGCCAGCGCGACGGCCTGCTCACCCATGGCCTTGCGCATCTCGGGCGTCACGAAGGGCGACGGCGCTTCCTCCACCACCTTCTGGTGGCGGCGCTGGATCGAGCATTCGCGCTCGCCGAGATAGACGATGTTGCCGTGCTGATCGCCGAGCACCTGGATTTCGATATGGCGCGGGCTCTCGATGAATTTCTCGATGAACACCCGGTCGTCGCCGAAGCTCGCCAACCCCTCGCGCTTGGTCGCCTCGAAGCCCTCGCGCACGTCCTGCTCGCTCCAGGCGAGGCGCATGCCCTTGCCGCCGCCGCCGGCGCTCGCCTTCATCATCACCGGATAGCCGATGTCGGAGGCGATCTTCACCGCCGCGTCGGTGTCCGCGATCTCGCCGAGATAGCCGGGGACGACGTTGACCCCCGCTTCCTTCGCCAGCTTCTTCGATTCGATCTTGTCGCCCATCGCGGCGATGGCGTTGGGCGGCGGCCCGATGAACGCGATGCCCGCGTCGGCCAGCGCCTTGGCGAAGCTCTCGCGCTCGGAAAGGAAGCCGTAGCCGGGATGCACCGCCTCGGCGCCGGTCGCCTTGCAGGCGTCGATGATCAGCTCGGCCTTCAGATAGGATTCGGCGGCCGGCGGCGGGCCGAGCCGCACGCTCTCGTCGGCCAGGCGGACATGCGGCGCGCGCGCGTCGGCATCCGAATAGACGGCGACCGTCTTGATGCCCATGGCCCGCGCCGTGCGGATGACGCGGCAGGCGATCTCGCCCCGGTTCGCGATCAGGATCTTCTTGAACATGCGTCCCTCTCTAGCCTGACCGCCGCGCGAATCCAGCCGCTACTCCGGACGGGGGAAGAGCGCCTGCAGCGCGTCCCACGCCGTCGGGTGATAGATGGTCGCGTGGCTGAGCGCCGGACGCGGCTCCCAGTGCAGCTCCAGCGCAGTGCCCCGCGCACGCAGCGCGGCGGCGAGCCGGTCGGCGAAACGCGGCTGCTGCAGCGTCTCCTTGCCGATGCTGATCCAGACGCGCGGCTTCCCCTTCGCCGGGTGCGCCGCGAGCAGACCCGCCGCCTCGTCGGTCAGCCGCCCGTCGTCCCACCACAGGCTCGGGTCCATCGCGATATAGGTGTCGAAGGCGTCGGGCGTCTTGAGCAGCGTCTCGACGATGAACAGCCCGGCGAGCGACTCGCCGATCAGCACGTCCTCGCCGGATGTGCGATAGCGCGCTTCGACCATCGGCTTCACTTCGTCGATGAGATAGCGGCGGAAGAGGTCCGACGATCCCGCCGTCGGATATTCCGCGCGCAGCTTCGCGTCGCGTTCGACGGGAAAGGCGAGCTCGCGGCGCCGATCGACCGTCTCGACGCCGACCACGATGAACTCCTGCGTCAGCCACGAGATCGCCCCGAGCTGCGCCAAGCCGGAGATGTGGTGGAAGTCCTGCGCCATCCCGCCGTCGATCAGGTAGAGAACCGGATAGCGCTGCTCGCCCTTCGCATAGGACGGCGGCGTCCAGACGTTCACCGTCCGCTCGCCGCCCAGCGCTTTCGACGCCAGCGCATAAGCCTCGCCGATCACGATCGGCTTCGCCACCGGCTCCGCGATCGCGGGCGTCGCGAGAAGCAGCGTGGCGAGGAGAAGCAGCAAGCGCCTCACGCCGCCGCCATCGCCGTCAGCCCCAGCCGTGCGAACAGCGCCGCGTCCTTGTCGTCGCCGGCGTTGGCGGCGGTGAGGAGCTTGTCGCCGGTGAAGATTGAATTGGCGCCGGCAAGGAAGCAGAGCGCCTGCGCCGCGTCGCTCATGCTCTCGCGGCCCGCGGAGAGGCGGACCATGCTCGCCGGCATCGTGATCCGCGCGACCGCGACCGTGCGGACGAACTCGATATCGTCGATCTTGGCGAGCGGCGTGTCGGCCAGCATGTCGCCGAGCACGGTGCCCTTCACCGGCACCAGCGCGTTGATCGGCACCGATCCGGGATGTTCGGGCAGTGTCGCCAGCGCATGGAGGAAGCCGATGCGGTCCTCGCGCGTCTCGCCCATGCCGACGATGCCGCCGCAGCAGACGTTGATCCCTGCGGCACGGACATTCTCCAGCGTCTCCAGCCGGTCGGCGAAGCTGCGCGTGCCGATCACCGCGCCGTAATTCTCCGGCGAGGTGTCGATATTGTGGTTGTAATAATCGAGCCCCGCCTCGGCCAGCGCGTCGGCCTGCGCCTCGGTCAGCATGCCAAGCGTCATGCACGTCTCCATCCCCATCGCGCGGACGCCCTTCACCATCTCGGCGAGCGCGGGGATGTCGCGATCCTTGGGGTTGCGCCACGCAGCGCCCATGCAGAAGCGGGTTGAGCCATGGTCCCGCGCCTGCGCCGCGGCCTGCAGCACCGCGCGCACGTCCATCAGCTTGGTCGCCTTGATCCCGCTCTCGGCATGGACCGACTGCGAGCAATAGCCGCAATCCTCCGGGCAGCCGCCGGTCTTGATGCTGAGCAGGGTCGAAAGCTGCACCGCATCCGGCGCGTGATGCGCGCGGTGGACCTCCGCCGCGCGGAAGACGAGGGCGGTGAAAGGGAGATCGAAGAGGGCGGTGATTTCGGCGCGGGACCAGTCGGTGCGCAGCTCCCCTCCCGCTTGCGGGAGGGGATGGGGGAGGGCCTGTTCCCCAACCCCGGGCATTCCCTCCCCTGGCCCCTCCCGCAGGCGGGAGGGGTATTTCGTCATCGTCGTCATCGCAGCGCGTCCATGAAGAGGGCGAGAAAACCGCCGGTGCCGATGCCGATGCCAAGCACCGAGACGCGGCGATAGAGGCCGAGCTGGCGCTGCCGGGGCTCCTTACCCGCATGGCGGGCGGCGACGATGCCGGTCGCGCCGGAAAGCGCGCAGGCGCCGCCGATGCTGATCGGCGCCAGCACGAGCAAGACCTGGCGCACCGTCATAGGCTCGATCTGCCCGGACTGGCTGAGCGTCAGCACGCCACCCAGCGCCAACAGCGACAGCGTCGTCAGGAATTTGAAGTGATCATAGAGCAGGGTCTCGGCGCGGTGCCGGTCCTCACCCGACAGCGGGGCTTCGTCGTCGTCGGTCATTCCGCGGCCTCGTCCACCGGCGGGCGGTTGTGGCCGAGCAGCTTCAGCACCTCGCCCGCGGCGTCGATCAGATTGGTGCCGGGGCCGAAGATGCCCTGCACCCCCGCCTCGCGCAGCATGTCGTAATCCTGCGCGGGGATGACGCCGCCGACCACCACCTTGATGTCGGCGCGGCCCATGTCCCTCAGATGGCCGATCAGCTCCGGCACCAGCGTCTTGTGCCCGGCGGCGAGGCTGGAGGCGCCGACTACGTCGACTTGCCTTTCGACTGCGAGCGCGGCGGCTTCCTTGGGTGTCTGGAACAGCGGGCCGGGGACGACCTCGAACCCCAGATCTCCGAACATGCTGGAAACGAGATTGGCGCCGCGGTCGTGCCCGTCCTGCCCCATCTTGGCGACCAGCAGCCGCGGTTTCCGGCCCATCCTTTTGCCGACCATCTCGACGCCGTCGACCAGCCCGGTCCAGCGTGCATCGCCGGTATATGCGCCACCATAGACGCCCGACACCGGCGCCGGGTTGGTGCCATAACGCCCGAACGCATCCTCCATCGCCGACGAGATTTCGCCGAGCGTCGCCCGGCGGCGCGCGCATTCGACGGCAAGGGCGAGGAGATTGCCGTCGCGCTTCGCCCCTTCGCGCAGCGCGCCCAGCGCGGACTGGCACGCGGCCTCGTCCCGCTCGGCCTTCACCTTCGCGATGCGGCGGATCTGCGCTTCGCGGACCGCGTGATTGTCGACATCGAGGATCTCGATCGGATCCTCCTCGGCCTTGCGATAGCGGTTGACGCCGACGATCACCTGCTCGCCGCGGTCGATCCGCGCGGCGGCGGCCGCGGCGGCTTCCTCGATCATCGCCTTGGGCCAGCCCGCGGCGACGGCCTTCGCCATTCCGCCCTCGGCCTCGACCCGCTCGATGATCGCCCACGCCTCGTCGACCAGCCGCTGGGTCAGCGCCTCGACATAATAGGAGCCGCCGAGCGGATCGACGACGTTGGTCATCCCCGTCTCCTCCTGGATGACGAGCTGGGTGTTGCGCGCGATGCGGGCGGAGAAGTCGGTCGGCAGCGCGATCGCCTCGTCGAGCGCATTGGTGTGGAGGCTCTGAGTGCCGCCCAGCATCGCCGCCATCGCCTCGATCGTGGTGCGCATGACGTTGTTGTACGGGTCCTGCTCGGTGAGGCTGACGCCCGACGTCTGGCAGTGGGTGCGCAGCATCTTCGATCGCTCATCCTTCGCGCCGAGGCTGGTCATCACCCGGTACCACAGCACGCGCGCCGCGCGCAGCTTGGCGATCTCCATGAAGAAGTTCATGCCGATCGCGAAGAAGAAGGAGAGGCGGCCCGCAAACCTGTCGATGTCGAGGCCGGAGGCCACGCCATATTTCACATATTCCATGCCGTCGGCGATGGTGAAGGCGAGCTCCTGCACCTGCGTGGCGCCGGCCTCCTGCATGTGATAGCCGGAGATGGAGATTGAGTTGAACTTCGGCATGTTGGCCGAGGTGAAGGCGAAGATGTCCGAGATGATCCGCATGCTCGGCTCGGGCGGGTAGATATAGGTGTTGCGGACCATGAACTCTTTCAGGATGTCGTTCTGGATCGTGCCGTCCAGCATCTCCTGAGCAACACCCTGCTCTTCCCCCGCGACGATGAAGAAGGCGAGGATCGGGATCACCGCGCCATTCATCGTCATCGACACCGACATCTTGTCGAGCGGGATGCCGTCGAACAGGATCTTCATGTCCTCGACGCTGTCGATCGCAACGCCCGCCTTGCCGACATCGCCGGTGACACGCGGGTGGTCGCTGTCATAGCCGCGGTGGGTGGCGAGATCGAAGGCGACGGAGAGACCCTTCTGCCCCGCGGCGAG
Organism: Allosphingosinicella indica; assembly: GCF_900177405.1. Classification (NCBI taxonomy): domain Bacteria; kingdom Pseudomonadati; phylum Pseudomonadota; class Alphaproteobacteria; order Sphingomonadales; family Sphingomicrobiaceae; genus Allosphingosinicella; species Allosphingosinicella indica. The sequence goes on from NZ_LT840185.1 coordinate 1,383,471, forward strand.
GTTGCGGCGGTAGAAAGCGTTCGATTCCTCGGCGGTCGAGAAGCCGGCATATTGGCGGATCGTCCACGGCCGCCCCGCGTACATCGAGGCACGCACGCCGCGCGTGAAAGGCGCGAAGCCGGGGAGGCCGGGGTCGATGTCGGCCACGTCCTCGGCCGTATAAAGCGGCTTCACCGCGATCCCCTCCGGCGTGTGCCAGGTAAGATCGCGGCCCTTCACCTCCTTGGCGGCGAGGGCCTCCCAGTCGGCGCGGGTGGGTTTCTTATCAGACATAACAAACCTCCCCCTCTCCCCTTGCGAGAGAGGGTTGCGCAGACTTGGCGGCTCCGCCGCCTAGTCGGAGCTGAGTGAGGGGTAAGCGGCGCAACGCGCCGCGCGAGACCATGCCTCGCAACCCCTCTCCAACTGCGACTAGCTCGCGCGCGAGCAAGTCTCCGTATCCTCTCCCGCAAGGGGAGAGGAGTTCAATGTTCGTCACCCGGGCTCTCCATGATCTCGGTGAGCACTCCGCCCATGTCTTTCGGGTGCAGAAAGAAGATCGGCGTGCCATGCGCCCCGGTCCGCGTCGGCCCGAGGATACGTGCGCCTTTATCGTCGAACCACGCCCGCGCCGCGTCGATGTCCGGCACTTCGAAGCAGACATGATGCTGCCCGCCCTGCGGGTTCTTCTCCAGAAACTTCACGATCGGCGAGTCCGCACCCAGCGGCTCGATCAGTTCGATCTGCGTGTTGGGCGTATCGACGAAGCACACTCGCACCCCCTGTGCCGGCAGGTCGAACGGCACCCCGATCACCGTCGCGCCCATCAGGTCGCGATAGGCAGCGATCGATTGGTCGATCGAAGGCGTGGCAACGCCGACATGGTTGATACGGCCGAGTTTCATCCTTCGATCCTTGGCGACGCGGCACGGCCGGATGCCATTGCCGCGCCCTCGATGATCCCTTCCAGCCTGCTCACCCGGTCGCGCAATGCGGCATGCGCCTCGGCCAATTTGGTCAGGCGTTCACTCTGCTCCAGCGACGCCTCCTTGAGCGAGCGGATATCCTCCCGCATCAACAGTACGCTCTGAAACGCCTTGAGCGCATCGCCCATCGTGCTCATAGCCGCCGCACGCCTTCGTCGCTCAGTATCGCATCCACGCGCGCATTCGCGGCCCTTATTGCCGCGATCGACTGCTGGAGATCTGCGCGCATCCGCGGCACCGCATCATTGACCTCGTCGATCAACGCAGCCAGCGCCGCCTCGTCATCGCCCGCGCCCTCGGAAATGTACCGATTGGCGGCCTCGCGCACGACATGCCCCACCGACATGCCGTTGCTCGACGCAAACGCATCCAGCGCCGCCTTCTGGTCGGGCGTGGTCAGGAACGTCACGCGCTCGGTCTGCATCTCTGTCTCCTTGGCATTACAATGTCATTGTAATGTGCAGCACCATGTCTCGCAAGCCAATCGCCACTAGGTCTGAGATGACCGAAGATCATGTGGATTGCTTCTCTAGGAGAGATAAAAGCCAAAAGGGAAAGGAAAGACTGAACAGTGCGGCCCACACTATACATAACCAAAAGCGTACTGGCTGGGTGTCGCGGTCAAAGGGGCCCCAATCGCGAATGCGCCCGATAAATACCATGCTGCGCGCTTTCCAGTCATTAATCAGACGGCGACTTGCAATTATCGAGATAGCCAACAGCAGGATGCCAATGAGGGGATTCGTCACAGCGGAATATTGTCATGCTTCTTCCACGGGTTCTCAAGCTGCTTGTCCCTGAGCTTCCTTAACCCGAGCGCGATCCGGCGCCGTGTCGAGTGCGGCATGATGACCTCGTCGATGAAGCCCTTGCTCGCGGCGACGAAGGGGTTGGCAAAGCGGGCTTCATATTCGCGGGTGCGTTCCGCGATCTTTTCGGGGTCACCGATGTCCTTGCGGAAGATGATCTCCACCGCGCCCTTGGCGCCCATCACCGCGATCTCGGCGGTCGGCCAAGCGTAGTTCAAATCGCCGCGCAGGTGCTTCGACGCCATCACGTCATAGGCGCCGCCATAGGCCTTGCGGGTGATGACGGTGATCTTGGGCACGGTCGCCTCGGCATAAGCGAAGAGCAGCTTGGCGCCGTTCTTGATGATGCCGTTATGCTCCTGCGCGACGCCGGGCAGGAAGCCGGGCACGTCGACGAAGGTCACGATCGGGATATCGAAGGCGTCGCAGAAACGGACGAAGCGCCCCGCCTTCTTGGAGCTTGCGATGTCGAGCACGCCGGCGAGCACCATCGGCTGGTTGGCGACGATGCCGATCGTCCGCCCCTCGATCCGCCCGAAGCCGGTGATGATGTTGGCGGCATGCGCGGGCTGCACCTCGAAGAAATCACCGTCGTCGACGGTCTTCCGGATCAGCTCGTGCATGTCGTAGGGCTTGTTCGCACTGTCCGGGATCAGCGTGTCGAGGCTCTCGTCGATCCGGTCCCACGCGTCGGCGCACTCGCGCTCGGGCAGCGGGTGGCGGTTGGAAAGCGGCAGGAAATCGAAGAAGTCGCGGGTCGCGAGCAGCGCCTCAATGTCATTCTCGAACGCGACGTCGGCGACGCCCGATTTGGCGGTGTGCGTGATCGCGCCGCCCAGTTCCTCCTGCGTCACCACTTCGTTGGTGACGGTCTTCACGACGTCCGGGCCCGTCACGAACATGTAGCTCGAATCCTTCACCATGAAGATGAAGTCGGTCATCGCCGGCGAATAGACCGCGCCGCCCGCGCACGGGCCCATGATGAGGCTGATCTGCGGGATGACGCCCGATGCCAGCACGTTGCGCTGGAAGACCTCGGCATAGCCGCCGAGGCTCGCGACGCCTTCCTGGATGCGCGCGCCGCCGCTGTCGTTGAGGCCGATGACGGGCGCGCCGACCTTCATCGCCATGTCCATCACCTTGCAGATCTTCTGCGCGTGCCGTTCGGAGAGCGATCCGCCGAAGACGGTGAAATCCTGCGCGAAGACGAAGACCAAGCGGCCGTTGATCGTGCCCGATCCGGTGACGACGCCGTCGCCCGGTACCTTCTGCTCGGCCATGCCGAAGTCGACGCAATTATGCTCGACGTACATGTCATATTCTTCGAAGCTGCCGCGATCGAGCAGCACCTCGACCCGCTCGCGTGCGGTGAGGCGGCCCTTGGCATGTTGTGCCGCGATCCTCTTCTCGCCGCCGCCGGCCCGCGCTTCCGCGCGCCGCGCTTCGAGCTGTTCGATGATGTCTGTCATGGCCATCCTTTTCCAGAGCTTGCCGCGGAAGGCAACAAAGGCGGCGGGTGGCCGGCTCAGCGCCCCTCGAACACCGGCGGCTGCTTGCTGAGGAAGGCGAAGACGGCGCGCTTGAAATCGCCGCTCTCGCCCGCGGTCTTCTGCCCGGCGCGCTCGGCGGCGAGGATTTCGCTCAGGCTGCTGTGCTCCGCTTCGCGCGCGATGCGGCGGATGAGGCCCAGGGCGACGGTGGGGCCGTTCGCCAGTCGCTCCGCCATCGCGCGCGCCTCGCCCGGCAGCGCATCGTCGGCGACGACGCGGTTGATCATGCCCCAGTCCAGCGCGGTCGCGGCCGGGATGCGATCGCCCAGCATCATCATCTCCATCGCCCGCGCGCGCCCGGCAAGGCGCGGCAGCAGCCAGTTGGCGCCGGCATCCGGGATCAGCCCGACGTTGACGAACGCCTGGAGGAAATAAGCGGATTCGGCCGCCATGATGATGTCGCCGGCAAGCGCGAGGCTGCACCCGGCGCCCGCCGCCGGGCCGTTGACCGCGGTGACGATCGGTATCGGAAGCGCGAACAGCGCCTCGATCATCGGGTTGAAATGCTGCTCCAGCGACGCGCCGACATCCTCGGGCAGGCCGCTGCCGGCGTCCGCGGCGAGGTCCGCGCCGCTAGAGAAGCCGCGCCCCTCGCCGGTGATCAGTAGCGCGCGCGCATCCGACTCCGTGACCTCGCCGACGGCCGCTGTGATCTCGTCGATCATCGCCGCGCTGAGCGCATTGAGCCGCTCGGGCCGCGCCAGCGTGATCGTCGCGACCTTGCCGGGATCGAGGCGGATATGGGTGTAGGTCATGGCTCGCGCGATGCCGCCTGCCCGGCCTTTGCCGCGTCGCCGAGCGAAATCGGCCGCTCGGCCATCGCGCGGCGGTTGCTGACGCGCCAGATGCGGTTGCCGACATCGTCCGCCACCAGCAGCGATCCGTCCTTCGCGATCGTCACGCCCACCGGCCGGCCGAGCGCCTTGTCGTCAGCGCTGAGGAAGCCGGTGAGGATGTCGATCGGCATGCCCGCCGGCTTGCCGCCCGCGAACGGAACGAAGATCACCTTGTAGCCGCTCCTGGGCTTGCGGTTCCACGATCCGTGCTGGCCGACGAAGGCGCCGTTGGCGAGACCGTCGCCGAGCCGCGCGCCGGTCGCGAAGCTGAGGCCGAGCGAGGCAGTGTGCGGGCCGAGCGCATAATCGGGGGTGATCGCCTTGGCGACCATGTCGGGCCGCGCCGGCTCGACGCGCGCATCGACATGCTTGCCCCAATAGGACCAGGGCCAGCCATAGAAGCCGCCGGGCTGGACGCTCGTCATATAATCGGGCGGCACGTCGCTGCCGATCTCGTCGCGCTCGTTGACCGAAGTCCAGAGCTGGCCGGTCTCCGGGTTCCAGGCGAGGCCGACGGGATTGCGGAGCCCGGAGGCATAGACGCGGCTCTTGCCGCTCGCCGGGTCGATCTCGAGAATCGCGGCGCGGTCGACCTCCTCGTCGAGGCCGTTCTCGGCGATGTTGCTGTTCGATCCGACGCCGACGTAGAGGCGGCTGCCGTCGGCGCTGGCGACGAGACTCTTGGTCCAGTGATGGTTCCGGCCGGCGGGAAGCGCGGCGACCTTGCGCGGCTTGGCCGTGATCCGCGTCGCGCCTTCCTCATAGGGAAAGGCGACCACAGCGTCGGCATTGGCGACGTAGAGCGTGTCGCCGACCAGCGCCATGCCGAAGGGCGAGAAGAGCCCGGTGAGGAACGGCGTCTTCACCTCCGCCACGCCATCGCCGTCGGCATCGCGGAGCAGGGTGATGCGGTTCGCGCTCGGCACGCCAGCGCCCGCGCTCTTCATTACCAGCCCCTGCACCCAGGCCTTGATGCCGCCGCTGCCTTCGGGCTTGGGCGGCTTGTTCGATTCCGCGACCAGTACGTCGCCGTTGGGAAGGACGTAGACCCAGCGCGGATGATCGAGCCCCGCCGCAAAGGCGTTGAGCTGGAGCCCGGCGATCACGCGCGGCGCCTGCCCCTCGCCCCAGCCGGTCGCGTCCGCGGTGTTGACGGTCGGGAACAGCGAGCTGCGCGGCTCGACGATCTTGGGGTTGGGTCCCGTCACCTCCGCCACCTGGAGCTGCGCGGGGCGGCCGCAGGCGGCGGCGAGCGTCAGCGCGGCGAGCGCGGCGGCGGTATGGACCCGGATCATTCCTCGTCTCCCTCGGTCATCAGAGCGCCTTCGTCGGGCGGCAACAGGCGCAACCGCGCGACGCGGCGCGAATCGCGCTCCAGCACTTCCAGCCGCCAGCCACTGGCATGTTCGACGATCTCGCCGACATCGGGGACATGCCCCGCAAGCACGGTGGCGAGGCCGCCGATCGTCTCGACATCGTCGTTCACGTCGGCGATCCGCGCGTCGATCAACCGCGCGACATCCTCCAGCTCGGCGCGGGCGTCGGCCTCCCACGCGCCGTCGTCGAGCGCGACCAGCAGGCCGGGCAGCTCCTCGTCATGCTCGTCCTCGATCTCGCCGACGATCTCCTCGACGACGTCCTCGATGGTGACGAGCCCCTCGGTGCCGCCGAATTCGTCGACAACGATGGCGAGATGCACCCGCTCGCCCCGCATCCGCGCGAGCAGATCGAGCGCGCCCATCGATTCGGGCACATAGAGCGGGCTGCGGATCAGATCCTTGATGTCGCCGGGCGGCGCGGCGCCGGCGACGCGGAGCGCGAATACGTCCTTGACGTGGATCATGCCGATCACGCTGTCGAGGCTCTCGGCATAGACCGGCAGGCGGCTGTGCCCCGCATCGACGAAGGCCGCGACGAGATCGTCGAAGCTCGCCGTCGCGGGCACCGCGATAATGTCGCTGCGCGGCACCGCGATATCGGTCGCGGTCCGCTCGCCGAAATGGAGGAGGTTGCGCAGCATCTGCCGCTCGATCGAGGTTAGGTCGCCGATGATCGGCACTTCGCCCTCGTGGCTTTCGATCGCTTCCTCGATCTGGTCGCGAAGCGTGGCCTCGCTGTCCTCGCCGAACAGGAGGGTCCGAAGACCGCTCCAGAATGTGCGCCCGTTCGGCTGGGCGGTGCTACTATCGTCGTCGGACATCGAGCTTAGGATCGCACCTCGCTGGTGACTTGAAGGAAATCGTCGTCGGGGGGAATGGCATAGGGATCGGCGATGCCGAGCGACGCGAGCGCGACGCGCTCCACCTGCTCCATCGCCTCCGCATCCTCCTCCCCCGCCTCATGGTCATAGCCTAACAGATGCAGCGTGCCATGAACCACAAGATGCGTGGCATGGACGGCGACCGCAACGCCTTTCGTCTCCGCTTCCGCCGCGCAGACGCCGTGCGCCAGCACGATATCGCCGAGCAACGCCTCGCCGCTGTCGGCGCGGGCGATATCGGGGAGCAGCTCGGCGTCGAACAGCGGGAAGGAGAGGACGTTGGTCGGCCTGTCCTTGTTGCGATAGGCGGCGTTCAGCGCGCGCACTTCCTCGTCGGAGGTGAATTTGACCGAAACCTCGACGGCGAGCGAGCTGTCGATCAGCGCCGCGTGGCGGCTCGCCGCAACCGCCGCGCGCACCGCGCCCTCGGCGAGGGCGTCCCAACCGCCGCTTCGCTCCCAGTCTCCCGAAGCATCGGATTCGACGAGGATCATGGCTGCCGCGCCATAATCCCTCCCCCCTTGTGGGGGAGGGTAGGGAGGCGGGTGCCGTCCAAAGGACGGCGCGCAGCTTCGCTGCGCACCCCCACCCCAGCCCCTCCCCGCAAGGGGGAGGGGTCATCCTTGGAGCGAAGCGCCCTCACTCGTCGGGCCCTTCATAGGCCTCGACGATCCGACCGACCAGCGGATGGCGGACCACGTCCGCGGCGCCGAAGCGGATCATCGCGATCTTGGGGATCCCCTCGAGCTTGCCGACCGCGTCGCCGAGGCCCGACTTGCCGATGTCGGGCAGATCGACCTGCCGCGGATCGCCGCAGATCACCATGCGGCTGCGCATGCCGAAGCGGGTAAGGAACATCTTCATCTGCGCGGGCGTGGTGTTCTGCGCCTCGTCGAGGATGATGAAGGCGTCGTTCAGCGTGCGGCCGCGCATGAAGGCGATCGGCGCGATCTCGATCTCGCCGCTGGCGATGCGCCGCTCCACCTGCTCGGTCGGCAGCATGTCGTAAAGCGCGTCGTACAAGGGGCGGAGATAGGGATCGACCTTCTCCTTCATGTCGCCGGGGAGGAAACCAAGCCGCTCGCCCGCCTCGACCGCGGGGCGCGAGAGGATCAGCCGGTCGACGCTACCGCCGATGAGCTGCTGCACCGCCTGCGCCACCGCGACATAGGTCTTGCCGGTGCCCGCGGGGCCGAGCGCGAAGATCATGTCGTCGCGCGCCAGCGCTTCCATATATTCGATCTGCGTCTTGGAGCGCGGGACGATCGTCTTCTTGCGCGTGCGGATCATCACCTTCGGCGGATCGGCGACGTCGCGCGCGACGATGCCGTCCAGCGTCGGCTGCGCCGACATGGCGATGACGCCGTCCACGGTGCCCGCGTCGATATCCTCGCCGCGGTCGAGCCGGTTGTAGAGACCCGCCAGCACGTCGCGCGCGCGCGCCGCGGCCTCCGGATCGCCCTCGATCTGCACGCGATTGCCGCGCGCGGCGATATAGACGCCGAGCCGGTCCTCGATGGCGACGAGGTTGCGGTCGAACTCGCCGAACAGCGGCCCCAGCAGGTGCGGCTGCTCGAACTCGATCTCCAGCCGCGCGCGTTCGCCCGGCGCTGCCGCGTCCGATTTCTTCGCCATCAGGCCGCTTTCCGTTCGGGAGAGACCAGGATGCCGCCCACGCTGTTCGGGCCGGCCGAAGCGATATCGACGGTGACCAGATCGCCGATCGCGGCATCGCCCTCGACATGCACCGATTGCAGCCAGGGCGATTTGCCGATCTTCTGGCCGGGCTTCTTACCATTGCGCTCAAGCAGCACGGTCGTGCGGCGGCCGACTGTGGCGCGGTTGAATGCCATCTGCTGCTCCGTGAGCAGCGCCTGCAGCCGTTGCAGCCTCTCGTCCATCACTGCCGCATCCACCTGTCCGTCCATGCCCGCCGCCGGAGTTCCGGGGCGCGGGGAGTATTTGAACGAATAAGCGTGCGCGTAGTTCACCGCCGAAACGATCTCGAGCGTCGCGGTGAACTCCACCTCGGTCTCGCCGGGGAATCCGACGATGAAATCGCCCGAGATTGCGATGTCGGGACGGACCGCGCGGACGCGATCGAGAATGGCGAGGTAGCTCGCTGCGCTGTGGCTGCGGTTCATCGCCTTCAGCACCCGGTCGCTGCCCGACTGCACAGGCAGGTGGAGATAGGGCATCAGCGTCTCGACGTCGCCATGCGCGGCGATCAGCCCGTCGGTCATGTCGTTGGGATGGCTGGTGGTGTAGCGGATGCGAGCAAGGCCGGGCAGACGGTCGAGCGCGCGGATTAGGCCGTCGAGCCCCTGCACGCGGCCTGTCTCGTCCTCGCCTTCCCACGCGTTGACGTTCTGGCCGAGGAGGGTGATTTCCTTCGCGCCGGCATCGATCAACGCCTTCGCCTCGTCGACGATCGCGGCCCACGGCCGGCTGATCTCGGCGCCGCGCGTATAGGGGACGACGCAATAGGTGCAGAATTTGTCGCAGCCTTCCTGCACGGTCAGGAAGGCGGTCGGTCCCTGCCGCCGCCGCGCCGGGAGCGCGCCGAATTTGGTCTCGGCAGGCATGTCGGTGTCGATCGCGCGGCCGCCCCTCGCCGCCGCGCCGATCATCGCGGGCAGGCGGTGATAGGCCTGCGGGCCGACGACGATGTCGACGCTTGGGGCGCGACGCGGGATCTCGGCGGCTTCGGCCTGCGCGACGCAGCCGGCGACGGCGATCATCGGCCGCGTGCCGTCATCGCGGCGCAAGCGGCCGATGTCCGAATAGACCTTCTCGGCGGCCTTCTCGCGGATGTGGCAGGTGTTGAGCACCACGAGGTCCGCAGATGCGCCGTCGCCGGCGGCGGTCATGCCTTCGGCCTCCAGCAGCTCCGCCATGCGCGCGCCGTCATAGACGTTCATCTGGCAGCCGAAGGATTTGACGTGGAAGGTCCGCGGGTCTTTCATCGGCGCGCCTATAAGGGATCGGCGGGCCGGGCGGAAGCGCCCAGCGCGGCGACGATGGCGTCCCGCGCCGCCGCCGCCAGTGCCTTGCGGTCGCCAGCCGCCTCGGGATCGATCGGGGCCAGGAAGCGCAAAGTCACCGGCGTCGTGCCACGGCGCGAAAGGACGCGGCGGACATTGGCGAGCGCGCTTTCGGTGCCGACCCAGGCGATATCGTCCGCCGCCGCGCCATAGTCGATCGCCACCGGCTGCACGTGTACGCCGGGCAGCGGCGGGTAGAGCGAGGCGAAGAGGCTGGGGCGGAAGGGGAGGACGAGGGCGCCCGCGTCGGTCGTGCCCTCCGGGAACAGCGCCATCGGCTGCCCGGCGGCGAGCGCGCCGCGCAGCGCATCGGCCTGCCCCTTCACCGCCGATCGCTCGGCGCGGGCGACGAAGACGGTGCGATGGAGCCGCGCCAGCCAGCCGACCACCGGCCAGTCCGCGACTTCAGCCTTGGACACAAACGACGCGCCCGAGGCGCCGGCGATCAGCAGGATGTCGAGCCAGCTCAGATGATTGGAGACGAAGAGGACGTGGCCGGGGAGCGGCTGCCCCAAAACGGACGCGCGCATCCCCGCGATCCGCGCCACGCGGCCCAGGAAGCGGCGCGGCCAGGGCGAGGGACGCCCAGCGATCTTCCAGAGATAGTGGAGTGGTAGCAACGCCAGCAGCGTCAGGACGATACCGGCGACGCGGAGGATCAGGCGGTGCATCGCCCGCCGGGTCTTCGATCAGGCCTTGCGGTCGAGCGCGACGCCGTAAAGCTCCATTCGGTGATCGACGAGCCGGAAGCCGAGCTTCTCGGCGATCTTGCGCTGCAGCGCCTCGATCTCGTCGTCGACGAACTCGATCACCTTGCCCGATTCCACGTCGATCAGATGGTCGTGATGGCTTTCCGACATCGCCTCGTAGCGCGCGCGGCCATCGCCGAAATCATGCCGTTCCAGGATGCCCGCATCCTCGAACAGCCGGAGCGTGCGATAGACGGTGGCGATCGAGATGCCGGGGTCGACCGCGGCGGCGCGCTGGTGCAGCGTCTCCACGTCGGGGTGATCCTCGGACTCGGAAAGAACGCGCGCGATCACCTTGCGCTGCTCGGTGATCCTGAGGCCTTTTTCGGCGCAGAGCGCCTCGATATCGATGGTGCGGTGCATGACTTTAGCTTTAGCTAACTTCTGCCGCCCGTCAAACCGCGGGCGCCGGGCCGCCCGCTCGGGACGGCCCGGCGCATCGCGTCCTTACTTGCGCGCCGTCCGGCGCTTGGTGCCGAGGCCGATCTTCTTGGCGAGCGTGCGGCGCTGCTCGGCATAGTTCGGCGCGACCATCGGATAGTCGGCGTTGAGGCCCCACTTCTGACGATACTCGTCCGGGGTCATGCTGTAATGGGTCATCAGATGCCGCTTCAGCATCTTCAGCTTCTTTCCATCCTCTAGGCACACAATGTAATCGGGCTTGATCGAGGAGCGGATCGACACCGCAGGCTCAAGCTTGGCCTCCGGTTCTTGCGCGGCCTGGCCCAGTCCGTTCAGCGCCGAGTGGACGTTCTGAATGAGCGTCGGCAGGTCCGAAACGGCAACGCTGTTGTTACTTACATGGGCCGACACGATGTCGGCGGTAAGGGTGATCAGCGTCTCGTTGATTTCGTCGCTTTGTGCCATCTGATGTTTCGCCTTGTTGTCCGAGTTTCGGGGAGGAGTTCGGATGTTGGGCGGAATGATCCAAATTGCACGGCTTTACAAGGGTGCAATTTTCATATGGCAATGATCCGCAAATGACGGATCAGTTGTGGATCGACTTCGCCAAGGTCAGCGCATCGAAGACTTGCCCGTCACTCCCGCGATAGTAAGCAGGACGACGTCCGACTTCCGAAAAACCGGCGGCGGAATAGAGTTTTACGGCTGCATTGCCGTCGCGCACCTCGAGATGGAGATGCTCGGCGCCGCGCGCCGCTGCGGAATGGATGAAGGCGTCGAGCAGCGCCCGTCCTGTGCCGCTGCGCTGCGCGTCACGGCGCACTGCGAGCAACAATAGTTCCGCCTCACGCAACACGACTCGCGACAAGGAGAAGCCCACGGCCTCGTCGCCGCGCCGCGCGAGGGTCAGCCAGACGCCCGCCATCGGCATCAGCCCCGCGCATTGCGGGGCCGTCCACGCCTCGCCGAACGCGGCGTCGAAACTGTCGTCCATCACCGCCATCACCGCTTCGATGTCGAGCAGGCTGCCGGCGTCGATGCTGATCTCGGCGGTGGTCATGCTGGTTTCGCGTCGGGCGCGCGGCCGTAGAGCGGGGTCGGCGGCAGGCTGGCGAGTTCGTCCGGCAGCAGCCGCGCATCGGCGGCGCGGGGGAGGGCGGCGATCGCGCGCCCGAAGCCGCGGAGTGCGACCAGTTCCTCGGCCGCCGATCCGGTCACCGCCTCGGCCCCGATCGCCGCCGCGGCAGCCTGGGGCGCAAGCGATCGCAGCGCATCGAGAGGCGACAGGGGATCATGCGAAAAGTTTTGCACGAAAAGCTCGCCATGTCCCCCGATAAGCGCAACGCCGATCTCGCCCTCCGCGTCCGCGGCCGCGGCAAGCAGCGCAGTGGACGAGCAGCCGTTGAGCGGCACGCCCCATCCGATCGCAAGGCCGTGCGCCGCGGAGAGGCCGACGCGCACGCCGGTGAAACTGCCCGGCCCGCAATCGACGATTATCGCATCCGGGCGCCGCCCGGCGAGCAGATCGGCGATCATCGGCATCAGCCACTCGGCGTGGCCACGGCCGACCAGCTCGTGCCGCTCGTCGATCAGGTCGCCGCGCTGGATCAGTGCCGCGGAGCAGGCCGCGGTCGAGCTGCTGATCGCGAGGATCACCCGCGCGCGGTCCTAGACGGCTTCGACGGACTCGACCTCGGGTACATAATGTTTGAGCAGCCCCTCGATCCCGTTCTTCAGCGTCATGGTGGAGGACGGGCATCCCGCGCAGGCGCCGTGCAGCGCCAGGAACACCTTGCCCTCGCGGAAACCCCGATAGACGATGTCGCCGCCGTCCTGCGCCACTGCGGGGCGGACGCGCGTCTCGATCAGTTCGCGGATTTGCGCAACGATGTCGGCGTCGGCCGGATCGTCGTCGATAGCCTCGGCTGCCGGCACCGCGATGCCCGCCGCGCTCCCCGGGTTGAACAGCGGCGCGCCGCTGGCGAAATGATCGAGCAGCACGCCCAGCACTTCGGGCTTGAGATAGGTCCAATCGACTCCCGCGCCCGCGGTCACCGAGATGAAGTCGCGGCCGAAGAACACGCCCTCGACGTCGCCGGTCGAGAATATCGCGTGCGCCAGCGGGCTCGCTTCCGCTTCCTCGGGCGTCGCGAAATCGCGCGTGCCGGCGCCCATCACCGTCTCGCCGGGCAGGAATTTCAGCGTCGCCGGATTGGGCGTGGTCTCGGTCTGGATCAGCATGGCCGGCATGTGGGCGGAAAGCCGCGCGCGATCAAGGCCCCGATCGGCCATTGAGGGTGGCGGCGCATCGGCCTATGCGGGGCGCATGACCGTGCATTTTCATGAAGAAGACCTTCCCGAAGGCGTGCTTGCGGACGGCCCGGTGGCCGTCGACACCGAAGCGATGGGCCTGCGCCCGGGCCGCGACCGGCTGTGCGTCGTCCAGATTTCCGACGGCCGCGGCGACGAGCATCTCGTCCGCTTCGCGCCGGGCAGCGATTACGCCGCGCCCAACCTCAAGGCCGTGCTCGCCGATCCCAACCGGCTGAAGCTCTACCATTTCGCGCGCTTCGATCTGGCGATCGTCCGCGCCTATCTCGGTATCATGCCGGCGCCCGTTTATTGCACCAAGACGGCGTCGCGGCTGATCCGCACCTATACCGACCGGCATGGCCTGAAGGAGCTGGTGCGGGAGCTCTTGGGCCAGGAAATCTCCAAGCAGCAGCAGAGCTCCGACTGGGGCGCGCCCGAGCTCTCCGACGCGCAGAAGGATTATGCCGCGTCCGACGTCCGCTACCTCCACCAGCTCCGCGAGAAGCTCGACGAGCGGCTGGCGCGCGAGGGGCGCGCCGATCTGGCGCAGGCCTGTTTCGATTTCCTGCCCCACCGCGCGCTGCTCGATCTCGCCGGCTGGGACGAGGTCGATATCTTCGCGCACGTCTGATCCCATGTCCGAGGCCGCCAGCAGGGAGCGCGAGCGCAAGCAGGGGTGGGCCTCGCCCGGCGGCGCGCACGATCGCGTCGTCCGCATCCTCAAGATCGCGCTGCCCGCCGGCATCGGCATGCTGCTCGCCTTCCTCGCGCTCGTCCCGCTCGGCAAGGACAAGGATCTCTCCTTCATCCTCGACAAGAACAAGGTCGAGGTGGCGAAGGAGCGGATGCGCGTCGCCTCCGCCCGCTATCGCGGCGAGGATGATGCGGGCCGCCCGTTCAGCATCGATGCACGTTCCGCCGTGCAGCAGACCTCGCGTGAGCCGATCGTCGATATCCTCGGCATGTCGGCGCGCATGGGGCTGGAGAACGGCCCCGCCAATCTGACCGCGGACAAGGCGCGCTACAATCTGGATACCGAGACGGTGAACGTGATCGGCCCCATTCTTTTCAACACCACCGACGGCTACAGGCTTGAAACCCGCGACGTCGCTGTCGACATGACCACGCGAACGCTGAGCGGACAGGACGGTATTGAGGGGTCGATGCCGCTGGGGCGCTTCTCGGCAGACAATGTCCAGGCGGATCTGGGCGAGCGCAAGGTCGTGCTGACCGGCCGCGCACGCCTCCGGATCGAACAGGGTGGGGTGAGATGAGTGCAGTCAAGAACAGCCTGGCGGGCCTCGGCGCGCTGATCCTGGCGGGAAGTGCGCTCGCGCAGAGCGGCACCTCGGCGCTGAAGGGCCACAACAGCAACGCGCCGGTCGATGTCGCCGCGGACCGCATCGAGGTGCAGGACCGCGCCGATCGTGCGATCTTCTCGGGCAATGTCGTCGCCAAGCAGGCGGGTCTTACGCTCAACGCTTCGCGCGTGACCGTCGCTTATTCGAGCGGCGGCGGGATCGAGATCGACCGCCTGGACGCGAGCGGCGGCGTCACCGTCACCAGCCCGTCCGAGACGGCGAAGGGCAACAGCGCCATCTATGATCTCAACCGGCGGCTCATCACCATGATCGGCGGCGTCACGCTGACGCAGGGCCGCAACGTCGTGCGCGGCGGGCGGCTGACCATCGATCTCGACAGCGGCCGCGCGGTGGTCGATGGCGGCGCGCCGGCCGGAGTGAATTCGGGCGGCGGACGCGTCACCGGCACGTTCACCGTTCCGCAACGCGCTGGCGCCAACAATCCCGGAACCTGACGAGGCGCCTGAGGAAGCGATTGCCGTCCATCGCGAAAATCGCCCGCCAAGACGGCTATGCATAAAGCTTGCCAGTTGAGCCGGGGCGGAGCTTCGCCTACATCCCAATCGAAGCGGGGACGATGAACGACGTAGCCACTCTTGCCAGACCCGATGAGGCATCGACGCTCGGCCATATGGAGCTGGGCCTGTCGGTGATCTCGATCGCCAAATCCTATGACAAGAAGGTGGTGCTGAAAGACGTCTCGCTGGGCGTCGATCGCGGCGAGGTCGTCGGGCTGCTCGGCCCCAACGGCGCCGGCAAGACGACCTGCTTCTATTCGGTGATGGGGCTAGTGAAGCCCGATGCGGGCCGCATCCTGCTCGACGGCAACGACATCACCGGCCTCCCAATGTACCGCCGCGCGATCCTGGGGCTCGGCTATCTGCCGCAGGAAACCTCGATCTTCCGCGGGCTTACGGTGGCGCAGAACATCATGGCGGTGCTCGAAGTCGCCGAGCCCGATCCTGCCGTCCGCGCCGAGCGGCTCGAGCAGCTGCTGTCCGAATTCCATATCGAGCGGCTGCGCGATTCCTCCGCGATGGCGCTGTCGGGCGGCGAGCGGCGCCGCGCCGAGATCGCGCGCGCGTTGGCGGCGGACCCGTCGATCATGCTACTCGACGAGCCGTTCGCCGGTATCGATCCGATCTCGATCTCCGACATCCGCGATCTGGTGCTCGAACTGAAGAAGCGCGACATCGGCGTGCTCATCACCGATCACAACGTCCGCGAGACGCTCGATCTCGTCGACCGCGCCTGCATCATCTACGACGGCCAGGTTCTGTTCGCGGGCAGCCCCGCCGAACTGGTTGCCGACGAGAATGTCCGCCGCCTGTATCTGGGCGAGAGCTTCGAGCTGTGACGGCCGTCTCCCTTTACGTCATCCCGGCGAATGCCGTGATCCAGTCCAGCGCACGATGGACCCCGGCCTTCGCCGGGGTGACGGGAAGAGACTGATCGGGAACTAAAGTGGCGCTAGGACCCCGCCTCGATCTTCGGCAGACACAATCGCTGGTGATGACGCCGCAGCTCCAGCAGGCGATCCGGCTGCTGGCGCTCTCCAACCTCGAGATCGAGGGTTTCATCGCCCAGGAGATCGAGAAGAATCCGCTGCTGGAAGCAGGCGCCGATCCAGCCGATCCCACCGCGCCCGAAGCGCCGGAGACCGACAGCGGCGACGCGCCCGACATCGAGGATTCATTCAGCGCAGGCGGCGACGGCGCGCTCGACATCGATCGCGACAACGAAAATCTCCATCAGGACAGCGCCGCCGATGCGATGCAGGGCTCCGGCCCCGGCATGGACGGCGGTCTCGGCCTCGGCGGCTCCGAGGGCGGCGGCAGCGGCGAGGGGATGGACTTCGACGCAATCGCCGGCGCCGATCTGTCGCTCCACGAACATCTCATGGCGCAGGCCGGGACGGCGTTCGATGCCGCCGATCTGGTCGTCGCGCAGCAGATCATCGAGCTTATCGACGAGGCCGGCTATTTCACCGCGTCGCTGCTCGACATCGCGCAGCGGCTCGGCATCGCGCTCGTCGAGGTGGAGCGCGTGCTGGGCGTCATTCAGACATTCGATCCTTCCGGCATCGGCGCGCGCAGCCTTGCCGAATGCCTCGCCATCCAGGCGCGCGAGATCGACCGCTACGATCCGGCGATGGCGCGGCTGATCGACAATCTCGATTATCTCGCCAAGGGCAATCTCGCCGCGCTGAAGCGCATCTGCGAGGTCGATGACGAGGACATGCGCGACATGATCCGCGAGCTTCGCGCCTACGATCCCAAGCCCGGCTGCCGCTTCGACGGCGGTGGCGGCGGCGATCCGGTGGTGCCCGACGTCTTCGTCGGCCGCCGCACCTCGGGTTGGGCGATCGAGCTCAATTCGGCGACGCTACCGCGGCTGCTCGTCAACCGCACCTATTATACCGAGCTGGCGCAGGGCGCGCAGGACAAACAGTCCAAGGCCTGGCTCGGCGAATGCCTGGCGAGCGCCAACTGGCTGATGAAGGCGCTCGACCAGCGGGCGCGCACCATCGTCAAGGTCGCGACCGAGATCGTGAAGCAGCAGGACGGCTTCTTCCGCCACGGCGTCTCGGCGCTGAAGCCACTGACGCTGCGCACCGTCGCCGAAGCGATCGGGATGCACGAATCGACGATCAGCCGCGTCACCTCGAACAAATATCTCGCCTGCGACCGCGGTCTGTTCGAGCTCAAATATTTCTTCACCAGCGGCATCCAGTCGGCCGACGGCGGCGATGCGGTGTCGGCGGAGGCGGTGAAGAGCCAGATCAAGGCGCTGATCGGCGCCGAGGATGCGAAAGCGATCCTCTCCGACGACCAGCTCGTCGATCTGCTCCGCGCCAAGGGCTTCGACATCGCCCGTCGCACCGTCGCCAAATATCGCGAGGCGCTCGGCATCGGCTCCTCGGTCCAGCGCCGCCGCCAGAAGGCGATCGGCAGCGCCGCGGCCTGATAGCCTTCCGTCACCCTGAACTCGTTTCAGGGTCCATGTTGGGGACGGTCGCAGACTTCATCGAGATGGATGCTGAAACAAGTTCAGCATGACGGTCCGAGATGGACGACCGCGAAACCCCGATCTTGCGATTGTCATAGCCTTGGTGAAGGGGTGGCGGCGATGCCTGCGTCTCCCAAAGTCCTGATCCTCGCCGGCCGCCGGCCGGGGGCGCCCGATGCGCTCGCCACCGCGTTCGGTGTCAGCCACAAATGCCTGGTGCCCGTCGTTGGCGTGCCGATGATCGTCCGGGTGCTGGAGGCGTGCGACACGGCCTTCCCCGATTCGCCGCTCCACGTCTCGATCGAGAACGAAGCGGTGCTGGCGGAAGAGCCGACGGTAGTGCGGCTTCGGGCGGCGGGCCGGCTCACCCTGCTGCCGTCGCGCGCGCATATCGTCGACAGCATCGTCGATGCCGCCGCGGTCACCGGCTTCCCGCTGCTGGTCACCACTGCCGACAATGTGCTGATGACGCCGGACGCGATGCGCCGCTTCGTCACGGCGGCGGAGACGCGCCCGGTCGAGGCGCTCGCCGGCATGGCGCGGCGCGAGGACATTCTCGCCGCACATCCCGATGGGCAGCGGCGCTTCTACGCGTTCCGCGACGGCGCTTTCTCCAACTGCAACCTCTTCTATCTCAAGGATGCCAAGGCGATGCACGCAGCCGAGACGTTTCGCCACGGCGGCCAGTTCGGCAAGAATCCGGCGCGCATCGTCAAGGCGTTCGGGCTGCTCAATCTGCTGCGCTTCCGCACCGGCTGGTATCGGCTCGACCAGATCTTCGAGTCGGTCTCGCGTCGCTTCGGCGTCGTTATCGGCGCCCATGTCTTCGAGGGCGAAGGACGCCTCGCGATCGATGTCGACAACGAGCGGACGCACCGCGTCGCCGAGGAAATCCTGGCCCGCGACAACCGCTGATTAGCGTGGCTCCGCCGAACCGGGCTTGGCATGCGGCGAAGCGTTGCATCCCCAATATTGATTAGGCTGGCGCGCGGCCCCCAAGTCTCTATTCTGACATGCGTTAACCAGGATTCGCCGGTTCGACGCGGGGTCGGGCGGATTCGTTCGCGGGGGTTATGCGATGGCGATGTATGTGTACCATGCCGACGGGCATACCGTCGGCTTCCTGTCCGGAATCTATGTCTACGATCTCGACGGCAATCCGCTCGGCCGGATTTTCGGGTCGCGCGTCCACCGCTTGGACGGCAGCTATGTCGGCGAATGGTTCAAGCAGACGGTGGTCGACAAGCCGGTCCACGCCCGCCGCGCGATCGCGCCCACCGTTCCCGTGCCGCCAAAAATGCCCTCGCCGGGCCCGGGATCGAGCCGTCGCGGCGTCGTCGATTACGGCTATCCCGACGTCTTCAACCGCCTTTACGCAACCGGATCGAGCGGCACCGAAAGCCGGATGCTGTTCGATCAGGCCGCCGAATAGAGACCCCCACGGGGGCGGCCGGCCGCCGGGACAACCCCCTCCCCCCGATCCCGGCGGCCGCCCAACCGTGTGATGCGGCGAGGCCTCATTCGCAGGCCGGCGCCTGGGCGCTGTCGAAGCGCTCGTCCCACCAGTCCTTCCAGCGCGCTGCAAGCGCGGCGAATGTCGCGTCGTCCAGCCCGTAGGTGGTGAGGATCGCCGAGGCTGCGCCATTAGGGGGCTTGGCATCGGCAGGCATGTCCATCGCGATCAGCAGACCGTGGCCCCAGCCCGGCATGGTGAGTCCCACCTGGAAGGGCGTCCGGTGCCAGAGCGATCCGGTTTCGTCGCCGGTCGGAAGCTGCGGCGATAGCGTGTCGACCGCGATGCCGAGCTGGCGGAGGAGTGCGGCCTGCCCCTCGCGCAACGCTCCGGAAAAATAGAGCGTCCGCCGCTCGGCCAGGCCATGCTGCTCGATCGCCAGCTTGAGCTGGTTGCCGAAGCTGATCCAGCCCTCGGCCATTTCGTCGAACGCGTCGCTGTCCCCCGGAGCCGCGCGTACGACACGCAGCAGGCAGGCGTCGGCCCCGTCCGCCGTCACCTCGAACCGGTCCTGCGTCCCCTCGAAATGCAGCGTGCGCCCCTCCTCGCGGCCATATTGCGCGAAGATCATGTCGACCTCGGCGTCGAGCGTATCCGCATCCCAGCCGAACCAGCGGAGGATGCTCTGCTTGTCGCGCAGCGCCTGCCACACCGCGTCCGCCGGCGCTGCGATGGCGAGTTCGGTCAGCACGCGGTCCTGATGATCGCCGGTCATGTCTCGCTCCACCGGTTGCGGGCGGCGTGGCGAGCTTCTAGCTTTCCGCCATGCCCCGCAAGCCCACCCGATCCGCCATCGCCATCGCCTGCGCGGCGAGCCTCGCCGCATCCGCGTCCGCCGCCGATCGGCCACGCGCACGGGAGGCGGGGATCGTCGTCGGCGTGCTCCCCACCGGCCCGGCCAATGCGATCACCGATGTCGCGGGCGTCGCAGTCGGCCATGTCACCAGGATCGAGGGCAGATCGGTGCGCACCGGCGTCACCGCGATCCTGCCGCATGGCGGCAACCTCTTCCAGGACAAGGTGCCCGCCGGCTTCGCAGTCGCCAATGGCTTCGGCAAGTTCATGGGATCGACCCAGATCGCCGAGCTCGGCGAGATCGAAAGCCCGATCCTCCTCACCAACACGCTGTCGGTGCCCGAGGCCGCGGCGGCGGCGATCGGATGGACGCTAGCGCAGCCGGGCAATGGCGAGGTGCGCTCGGTCAACGCGGTGGTCGGCGAGACCAACGACGGCTTCCTCAACGACATCCGCGCGCGCCGCGTCACCATCGCCGACGGCAAGAAGGCGATTGCCGCAGCGAAGGGCGGGCCGGTGGCGGAAGGCGCGGTCGGCGCCGGGACGGGCACGGTGGCGTTCGGCTACAAGGGCGGCATTGGCACATCCTCGCGCCGCCTGCCCGAAAAGCTCGGTGGCCATATGATCGGCGTGCTGGTTCAGAGCAATTACGGCGGCGCGCTCACCATCGACGGGCTGCCGTTCGATCAGCTCATGGGGCGGCACTATCTGTCGCCCGCCGAGCCGCCGGCGGGCGGAGATGGTTCGATCATCATCGTCATCGCCACCGATGCGCCGCTCTCCGACCGCAATCTGACGCGGCTCGCGCGCCGTGCCTTCCTCGCGATCGGGCGCACCGGATCGCCGATCACCAACGGATCGGGCGATTATGCCGTCGCTTTCTCAACGCACCCCGATGTCCGCCGCACGCCCGCGCGCCGCGCCGCTGCGGCCAACTATGCGGAACTCCCCAACGAGGCGATGACGCCGCTCTTCCACGCCGCCGTCGAAGCGACCGAGGAAGCGGTGCTCAATTCGATGTTCAAGGCCGAGGCGATGGACGGCGCGGGCGGGCGGATCGAAGCCTTGCCGATCGACGAGGTGATCCGCC
This sequence comes from Allosphingosinicella indica, assembly GCF_900177405.1. Taxonomy (NCBI): domain Bacteria; kingdom Pseudomonadati; phylum Pseudomonadota; class Alphaproteobacteria; order Sphingomonadales; family Sphingomicrobiaceae; genus Allosphingosinicella; species Allosphingosinicella indica. The sequence continues at coordinate 1,404,167 of NZ_LT840185.1, forward strand.
TCCGCCGCGCGCCGCGCCAGCCCTAGGCGGCCGCGCGCTCCAGCGACACTTCACCTTCCTCGGCGCCGTCCCAGTAATGCGCGTGATGCGCATGGACCTTGATCATCACCAGGCCCGGCGTGTCGATCCCCTGCTCGAACCAGCGGTCGAGATCCTTGGTCCAGTGCGCGGCGAAACGGTCGCGGTCGCGGATCAGCTCGGCGCGGCCCTGCACCGCCACGAATAGCGGGCGTTGGCCGATGATGCCGGCTTTGGCCTGGAAGGCTAGGCCGACTTCGGGATCGCGCTCGATCTCGGCCACCATCGCGGTGTCGCCATTGGTGAAATAATAGGAATCGCCGTCATAATCGACGTCGCGGTTGTTGCTCATCGGCCGCGCGTGGATCGCGCCGCCCGATGTCTTGGTCGAAAGCATCGTGAAATCGATGTCGCGCATCTTTTCCGCGAGATCGGCGAGCGACTTGCTGGTCATATCCTTCTCCAACGCTGGGTGCCTGCCCCAACGCGCAAGAAGGCTTACGGATGCCTCGTCAGGCGAGGCTCTTCGATGCCTGCTCGAACACGTCCTTGCTGAGCCCCAGCGTCGCGACGATCCGCTGCAGCTCGCCCTTCATCTTCTCCGCGCGGTCCTCGTCGAAGCGGCGCCAGCGGCCGAGCGCGGGCACCAGCTTCGCCGCCGTCTGCGGATTGAGCTTGTCGACGCTGAGGATCATGTCGGCGAGGAAGCGATAGCCCTGCCCGTTGGCACGGTGGAAGGCGCGCTGATTGACCGAGAAGGAGCCGACGAGCGCACGCAGCCGATTGGGGTTGGCGAGCGTGAAATCGACATGTTCGGCGAGCGCCGCCACCGCATCGGGCGTGTCGGGCCGGGTCGAGAGCGCCTGCACCGCGAACCATTTGTCGAGCACCAGCCCGTCGGCGCGATAGCGATCGTAGAAAGCCGACAGCGCCGCCGCGCGCTCGGGCGCGTCGGAATTGACGAGGATGCCGAGCGCGCCCTGCCGGTCGGTCATATTGTCGGCATTGTCGAACTGGCGCTTCGCCATCTGCGGCGCATCCGATGCGCCCGATGCGGCGATATAGCCGAGGCTCACGGTGCGCAGCCGCCGCGCGCCCTTGGCGGGGGGCGAATATTCGAAGCGGTTGGCCGCATGCGCGGAATAGGCGCTGCGCCACAGCCCCTCCAGCTCGGTGCCGAGATCGGCGCGCAGCGCCTCGCGGGCGCGGTGGATTGCCTCGGGATCGACGACCAGCATCTGATCGCCGACGAACGCCTCGCTCGGCAGCAGCACGGCCTCGGCGACGAAGGCGGGATCGAGGTCCGTATTGGTCAGCGTCTGCTCGACTGCCTCGATCACCGGGCGGTGATCAGGCGTCTGGCCCGCCGCCGCGGCGATCAGCGTGTCGAGCATCAACTGCTGCATCGCTTCGTAGCGCGCGAAGGGATTGTCGTCGTTGGCCGAGAGGAAGGCGAGATCGGCGGCGCTGCGCTCCGCCTCCACCACCACCGGCGCGGAGAAGTCTCGGTTGATCGAAAGCACCGGCCGCTCGCCGACGCCGTCGAGCACGATCTCCTGTTCATCGCCCTCCAGCAGCACCAGCCGGTCGGCGAGCTTGTCGCCCGATCGCTCGCCGAACAGCGCGATCTTGAGCGGGATCGGCATCGGCTGCTTCACCGGCTGGCCCGGCGTCGGCGGCACCTGCTGCGCCAACGTCAGATGCGCGCGGCCCGCGCCGGCGTCATGGGTCAGCGACGCACGCACCCGCGGCGTCCCGGCCTGGCTGTACCAGCGGCGGAAGAGAGCGAGGTCGGTGCCGCCCGCATCCTCCATCGCCTTGACGAAATCTTCGCAGGTCGCGGCCTCGCCGTCGTGCCGGTCGAAATAGAGATCGGTCCCGGCGCGGAACTTCTCCGGCCCCAAGATGGTGTGGAGCATCCGAATGACTTCGGCGCCCTTGTTGTAGATGGTCGCGGTATAGAAATTGGAGATCTCGATATAGGATTCCGGCCGGATCGGGTGCGCGAGCGGGCCCGAATCCTCGGGGAATTGCGCGGCGCGGAGCGCGCGGACGTCCTCGATCCGCTTGACCGCGGCGCTCCCCTGGTCGGCGCTGAACTGCTGGTCGCGAAAGACCGTGAAGCCTTCCTTCAGCGAGAGCTGGAACCAGTCGCGGCAGGTGACGCGATTGCCCGACCAATTGTGAAAATATTCGTGCGCGACGACGCCCGCGACCGCGTCGTAGTCGGCATCGGTCGCGGTGTCGGGATCGGCCAGAATGTAGCGCGAGTTGAAGATGTTCAGGCCCTTGTTCTCCATCGCGCCGAAGTTGAAATCGGCGACGGCGACGATGTTGAACACGGCCAAGTCGTATTCGCGACCGTAGACCTTCTCGTCCCACGCCATCGAAGCCTTCAGCGCCGCCATCGCGTGGCGCGTCCGCTCGACATCGCCGTCGCGCACCCAGATGCCGAGATCGACGGTCTTGCCCGATCGCGTCGCGAAGCTGTCGCGGTTGGCGACCAGATCGCCCGCCACCAGCGCGAAGAGATAGGAGGGCTTGGGGAAGGGATCGTGCCACTCCGCCCAGTGCCGCCCGTCCGCCAGATCGCCCGCGCCCACGGGATCGCCGTTGGCGAGCAGCACCGGATAGCGCGCCTTGTCCGCGGTCATCTTGACGCGATAGCGGCTCAACACGTCGGGCCGGTCGGGCAGGAAGGTGATGCGGCGGAAGCCTTCGGCCTCGCACTGGGTGCAGAGGATGCCGCCTGATTCGTAGAGGCCCATGAGTTGGGTGTTGGCGGCGGGAGCGATCTCGACCAATGTTTCGACGACCGCGCGGTCGCCGGCGATCGGCACGGTCAGCTCGTCCGCCTCGTGATTGTAGTCGGCCTCGGCGCCGTCGACGGTCAGCGAGATCAGTTTCAGCGCCTCGCCGTCCAGCTTCAGCGGTGCGGCATGATCGCCGTTGCGCGCGACGGTCAACGTCGCGCGCACCTGCGTCCGCTCGGCGCCCAAATCGAAGTCCAGCGCGATCTCGGGCACCAGCCACTCAGGCGGCCGGTATTCCTCGCGGCGGACGAAGGGCGGCGGCGCAGCGGCGGCGATCTGGATGTCGAGCATGTCGCAAATCTAGGCGCCGAGCGGGGCCGGTGCAATGCGGCCGGGCACCGCCCGGCGGCGAGGGGCTTTCCTTGAGCCGGGATTCTCCTCTAGGGGCGCTGGCATGTCCGATGTGGAAAAGATGACCGGCGACTGGCTGGCGCGAATCGAAGGCGCGGGCGATCTCGCCGCGCTGGAGGCGGAGCGCGTCGCGGCGCTCGGCAAGCAGGGCGCGGTCACCGCGCTCCTGAAGACGCTGGGCGGCATGTCGCCCGAGGAGCGCCAGGCCGAAGGGCCGCGCATCCATGCGCTGCGCGAGGCCGTCACCGAAGCGATCGCCGCGCGCAAGGCGGCGCTGGAAGCGGCGGAGCTGGACCGGCGGCTTGCCACCGAGACGCTCGACATGACGCTCCCCGCCGCGCCGCTCGACATCGGCACCGTCCACCCAGTCGCGCAGGTGATGGACGAGCTCGCCGAGATTTTCGCCGACATGGGCTTCGCGGTCGCCACCGGCCCCGAGATCGAGGACGATTGGCACAATTTCACCGCGCTCAACATTCCCGAGGCGCATCCGTCGCGGGCAATGCACGACACCTTCTATTTCGGGCGCACGGACGGTGAAGGGCGGCCGATGCTGCTGCGCACCCACACCTCGCCGGTGCAGATCCGCACGATGCAGAGCGAGCCGCCGCCGATCCGCATCATCGCGCCCGGCCGCACCTACCGGTCGGACAGCGACGCGACGCACACGCCGATGTTCCATCAGGTCGAGGGGCTGGTGATCGACAAGGGCATCACGCTCGGCCATCTCAAATGGACGCTGGAGACCTTCCTCAAGGCCTTCTTCGAGCGCGACGACGTCGTGCTGCGGCTGCGGCCGAGCTACTTCCCGTTCACCGAGCCGTCCGCCGAGGTCGATGTCGGCTTCTCCTACGAGAAGTGGCGCCGTGTGATTGGCGGTTCCGATGGCTGGATGGAAGTGCTCGGCTCCGGCATGGTCCACCCGAAGGTGATCGCCGCCTGCGGGCTCGATCCCGAGGAGTGGCAGGGCTTCGCCTTCGGCTGCGGCATCGACCGGCTGGCGATGCTCAAATATGGCATGGACGATCTCCGCGCCTTCTTCGACGGCGATATCCGCTGGCTGAAGCACTACGGTTTCGCCGCGCTCGACGTGCCCACGCTGAGCGGAGGGGTAGGGGCATGACCGTCCTTTCCTCCCCTCCCTGCTGCCGGGGAGGGGTCATCAAAGTCGCCCCTATCTGTCAGGGAGGGGCCGGGGGTGGGTGGGTCGCCAACCGCGCCGCCCCCTTCGGATACGTACCCACCCCCAACCCCTCCCTGCGTGCAGGGAGGGGAGCAGGATTGCGCTCATGAAATTCACCCTGTCCTGGCTCAAGGAGCATCTCGAGACCGGCGCGGACGTGGACGCGATCGCCGATGCGCTGACGCGGATCGGGCTGGAGGTCGAAAGCGTCGAGGATCCGGGCGCGAAGCTCTCCGGTTTCCGCGTCGCGAGGGTGCTCACCGCCGATCGCCATCCGCAGGCGGACAAGCTCCAGGTGCTCAGCGTCGATTCCGGCGACGGCCAGCCGCTTCAGGTGGTGTGCGGCGCGCCCAATGCGCGCGCGGGCATGGTCGGCGTACTCGGCCTTCCCGGCGCGGTGGTGCCGGCCAACGGCATGGAGCTCAAGGTCTCCGCGATCCGCGGCGTCACGTCGAACGGCATGATGTGCTCGACGCGCGAGTTGGAGCAGGGCGAGGATCATGAGGGCATCGTCGAGCTTCCCGCCGACGCGCCGGTTGGCACCGCTTATGCCGAATATGCCGGGCTGAACGATCCGCTGTTCGACGTCGCGATCACGCCCAACCGGCAGGATTGCATGGGCGTGCGCGGTATCGCGCGCGATCTCGCCGCCGCCGGGCTCGGCACGCTGAAGCCGCTGGACGACGTCTACCGCTGCGGCATCGCGCCGGTCGAGGGCGAGGGCCCGGGGCCTGATGTCCGCACCGAGGATCCGGCCGGCTGTCCCGCCTTCTACGGGCAGGAAGTCCGCGGCCTCAAGAACGGCGCCGCGCCCGAATGGATGGCGGCCAAGCTCCGCGCGGTCGGCCAGAAGCCGATCTCGGTTCTCGTCGATATCACCAATTTCGTGATGCTCGATCTCGGCCGTCCGCTGCACGTCTACGACAAGGCGAAGCTCTCCGGCGGCCTCGTTGCCCGCCGTGCGCGCGATGGCGAGACGGTGCTGGCGCTCAACGGCAAGCGCTACGCCTTGACGCCCGAGATGACGGTGATCGCCGATGACGCGCATGTCCACGACATCGGCGGCATCATGGGCGGCGAGGATTCGGGGGTGAGCGAGACCACCACCGACGTGATCATCGAATGCGCCTGGTTCGATCCCGAGCGGATCGCCCGCACCGGCCAGGCGCTCGGCCTCACCAGCGACGCGCGCCAGCGCTTCGAGCGCGGCGCCGATCCCGCTTTCCTCGATACCGGCATCGCGATCGCGACGCGGCTGGTGCTCGATCATTGCGGCGGCACCGCAAGCGGCGTCACCCGTAGCGGCGAGGCGCCGCAGGGCGCGCGCAGCTATATCTACGATCCCGCCCGCGCCGAGACGCTCGGCGGCCTCGCCATCGCGCCCGAACGGCAGCGCGCGATCCTTGAATCGCTCGGCTTCACGGTCGGCGGCGACTGGCGGGTGACGCCGCCGAGCTGGCGCCGCGACGTCGACGGCACCGCCGATCTGGTCGAGGAAGTGATCCGCATCGAAGGGATCGACAAGGTTCCCGCGACACCGCTGCCGCGCCCCGCGGGTGTCGCCGCACCGACCGCGACCCCGGCGCAACTCCAGGAGCGCCGCGTCCGCCGCGCTGCCGCGGCGCGCGGCCTCAACGAGGCGGTGACGTGGAGCTTCATTTCCGAAGCGGAGGCGGTGCCGTTCGGCGGCAGTGCCTGGGTGCTCGCCAACCCGATCAGCGAGGAGATGAAGGCGATGCGCCCCTCGCTGCTCCCCGGCCTCATTGCCGCGGCGCGGCGCAATTCGGCACGCGGCAGCACGCGCGTCCGCCTGTTCGAGGTCGGCCGCCGCTATCTGGAGGAGGGCGAACGGCCGACCCTGGGCCTCGTCCTCACCGGCGATCGCAGCCCGCGCCACTGGCAGGGCGGCAAGGGCGGCGTCGATGCCTATGACGCCAAGGCCGAGGTGATGGCGATCCTCGCCGCCGCCGGCGCGCCGGTCGACAATCTCCAGGCGCTCGCCGGCGCATCGGGCGTCTATCATCCGGGCCGCTCGGCGCGGCTCGGCCTCGGCCCCAAGACGATTCTCGCGGAGTTCGGCGAGCTTCATCCGGCGACGCTCAAGGCGTTCGATCTCGCCGGCCCTGCGGTCGCCGCCGAAATCTTCCTCGATGCCATCCCGCCCAAGCGCGCACAGGGCCGCATCCGCAGCGCCTATGCGCCGCCCGCGCTGCAGGCAGTGACGCGCGATTTCGCCTTCCTCGTCCCCGCCGATCTCGCCGCCGACGCTTTGCTCCGCGCGGTCAGGGGCGCGGACAAGGCGGCGATCGCGGGCGCGAGCCTGTTCGACGTTTTCACCGGCGCCGGCGTGCCCGAGGGCAGGAAGTCGATCGCCATCGAAGTCACGCTCCAGCCAGGCGAGAAGAGCTTCACCGACGAGGAGCTGAAAGCCATCGCCGACCGCATCGTCGCAGCCGCCGCCAAGCTCGGCGCGGAGCTGCGGGGCTGATCTGTTCTCTCGTCACCCTGAACTTGCTTCAGGGTCCATCTCGGAGACGGTCCCGATCGTCATCGGGATGGATGCTGAAACAAGTTCAGCATGACGGATGATGGGGGTCGGGCGCCGCGTCGATCAGCCCTCCGGCAGCATCTCCTTCGCCATTTCCCGCACTGCCGCCGCATCGCCATGGAAACCGCAGGCGATCCACTCGCGCTCGATCGCCTGCAGCGTCTTGGCGACGGCGGGGCCGGGGGGCAGGCCCATGGCGATGAGATCGCCGCCGGTCAGCGGGAAATGCGGGCGCTGCCAGCCGGCAAGGCCGCGCGCGGCTTCCGCCTCGCCGATCAGCAGTAGCCGGTCGACCGCCTCCTCGCGGCCGATGCGGTAGGCGAGCGCGGGTCCGTCGGCGCGATCGGATGGGGTGCGCCCCGCCACCGCGACCAGCTTCTTGCCCGCCTTCTTGGAGAGGCGCAGCCGCGCGGCGATATCCTCGGCGACCTTCGGGTCGGCGGGAAGCAGCGCGGCGAGGCGGCGGAGCGCGTCGGGCGCTACATCGGCGGCGCGCTCGCGCAACACGAGATCGGCGAGCAGCGCGGCATCGGCCAGCTCGGGCAGCACCGGCTTCAGGATGCCGCGCTCCAGCATCAGCGCGATCGTCGGCGCCGGATCGGGCAGCGCGAGCAGCTTCAGCAGCTCGTCCGCGATCCTCTCGCGTGACAGGGCCATCAGATCGTTGGCGCGCGCGGTGCAGGCATCGAGCCCGGCGGCGTCGGGATGGCCGGCGCCGAAGCGCGCGTGGAAGCGGAAGAAGCGCAGGATCCTGAGGTGATCCTCGGCGATGCGGATCAGCGGATCGCCGATGAATCGCACGGTGCGCGCGTGGAGATCGTCGAGCCCGCCGAAATAGTCGAACAATTCGCCGCTGTCGGGATCGGCAGAGAGCGCGTTGATCGTAAAGTCGCGCCGCGCGGCATCCTCGGCCCAGTCGCCTGTGTAGGCGATCGTCGCGCGGCGGCCGTCGGTGGCGACGTCGCGGCGCAGCGTCGTCACCTCGACCGGGCGGCCATGGATCACCGCGGTGACGGTGCCGTGGGCGATGCCGGTGGGCACCGCCTTGATGTGTGCGGCCTTGAGCCGGTCCATCACGTCCTGCGGCTGGAGCCGGGTGGCGAGATCGATGTCGGCGACGGTGATGCCGAGCAGGGTATCGCGCACGCAGCCGCCGACGAAGCGCGTCTCGCCCTCTGGCGCGCCGAGCACGCCGAGCAGGCGGCGCATGTCGGGATCGGTCTGCCAGGGGGCGGGCGGCAGCGTCATGCGAAGGGCGCCAGCCGGCGCGAAAGGTTGACGATCATCGCGGCGGTGGCTCCCCAGATGCGCTGCCCGTCCCAGTCTATCTCATAAAAGGTGCGTGGCGCACCCTGCCAGAAGACGCTCTGCAGGCGGTGGTGTGCGGGATCGAGGATGTGGGCGAGCGGCACCTCGAAGATGGCCGCGACCTCGCCCGGCTCGGCGACCAGCGGTAGATCGGGCGGCACGACGCCCAGCACCGGCGTCACCGCGAAGCCGGTGATCGTGCGATAGGGATCGGCGAGACCGATCAGATCGACCGCCGCGGGCGGCAGCGCGATCTCCTCCTCGGCTTCGCGCAGCGCCGCGGCGACGGCATCCGCATCGCCGGGATCGACGCGCCCGCCGGGGAAAGCGACCTGCCCGGCGTGGCGGCGGAGGCCCTCGGTGCGGAGCGTCAGCAGCACCCCCGGCTCGGCCCGGTCGGTGATCGCGACGAGGACTGCGGCGGCGGTGTCTTCGACCGCGCCCAACGGCTCGCCGCCGTCCCCCGGCAGAAGATCGGGGCTGTGCGCATGCCCTTCGGCCAGCGCCCGCCGCAGGCGATCGGCAAGGCCGGCGGGGGAAGGTGCGGCGCGGTTCATCCGCCGCGCCTTAGCGGAGACGCTGCCATAATCGCAAACGCCGTCCGTGATGTCCTGCAGCCCCGATTTCTGCGACAATCCCCGCGTTCAGCTCTTTTCTATCGTTCGCAGTCGTAGGCCGCGCGAACCCGCCGTCCGCACCCTCCATGGCCAGTGCGAACATTGGGACCTTTCGCGCCTTAAGCCCTCCCCCTTGATGGGGGAGGGTTGGGTGGGGGTGGAGGTTGAGAAGTTAGCACCTTATTCGGAGACGCCACCCCACCCCAACCCCTCCCCATCAAGGGGAGGGGCTACCAGTCAGCGCGAAGAAAATACCGTCGCTCCACAGTCCAGGCGTGTCACCGCCGTCGGCGATCGCCATCTCCGCCAGCTCGTAATAGACCGGCCGTGCGACCAGCGCCTCCAGCCCGCCGCGGACGTGAAGATAGGGGTGCGGCCCGTCCTCGCGCGCATCGAAGCGCAGGCGATGCTCCGGCCCCGCCACCACGACGTCGCCGGTGTTGAGCCGAAAGGCGAGGCGGCGGGCGTCGCCCTCGCCCTCGCTCTTCACTTCGACCGCGACGAAGGCGGCGTCCTCGACTTCGATGTCGAGCTTCTCGACCGGGGTCACCAGCACGTGCCGCCCGTCGGGCTCGCGGCGGAGGATGGTCGAGAACAGCCGCACCATCGCCGGGCGGCCGATCGGCGATCCTTCGTGATACCAGGTGCCATCGCGTGCGATCCGCATCGCGCTGTCACCGCAATGCGCCGGGTTCCATTTGTCGACGGGGGGCAGCTTCTTCGCCTCCGCCAGCGCGGCGATGTCGGCGAGGCTGAGGCCGGCGAGATCGGCGGGCGGTTCGTCCATCGGCATAAGGCGAGGGGTTAGCGCATCGCTTGCGCCCCGGCAAAGCTTGCCGCGAACCCGGCGCGCTCCTATCGGCGCGGGAATGGACGAGTTTCCAAGCCCGCGCACCGCGATCGTGACCGGCGGCGCCAAGCGCATCGGCGCGGCGCTGTGCCGCGCGCTCGCCGCGGGCGGCTGGCATCTCCTCATCCACTACGGCCGATCGGCAGATGCGGCGGAGGCGCTTGCCGCCGAGCTCGGCAACGCGCGGACGGTCTCTGCCGATCTTGCCGATCCGACGGCGGCGGATACCATCTTCGCCGCGCTGGATGGGCTTCCGCCCGCGCGGTTGCTGGTCAACTCCGCATCGCGTTTCGTGCTCGATTCCGCGGACGATTTCGGGCTTGCCGAATGGGACGCGCATCAGGCGATCAACCTGCGTGCGCCGGCGCTGCTCAGCCAGGCGTTCGCCGCGCGGGCGGGCGATGTCGGCGGGCTGATCGTCAACCTTCTCGACGCCAAGCTTGCCGCGCCCAACCCTGATTTCTTCAGCTACACCATCTCCAAGATGGGGCTCGCCGGCCTTACCGAGCTCAGCGCACGGGTGTGGGCGGAGCGCGGCATCCGCGTGTGCGGCATCGCGCCGTCGGTCACGCTCGTCTCCGGCCCGCAGAGCCGCGCGAATTTCGAGGAGGTGCATGCGATGAACGCGCTCGGACGCGGCGTCGATGTCGCCGAGATCGTCGCCGCGCTCCGTTTCCTCATCGCCACGCCCACCATCACCGGGCAGATCATCACCCTCGACGGCGGCCAGCGCTTCCTCGGCCTGCCGCGCGACGTCCAGTTTCTGGAGCCCAAGCCATGAACCGCCCCATCACGCTCGACGGCCTCGTGCCGCAGGCGCTCGCCCCAAGGACGCGCAAGATCGTGCTCGAGGATTTCGATCTGCCGGTCGATATCGGCTTTCACGATTTCGAGGTCGGCACGCCGCAGCGGCTCATCGTCTCGGTCGAGGTGTGGGTGGACGAGGCAAGCTTCGCCGACGCCGATCATCCCGAGCGCGCGTGGAATTATGATTTCCTGCGCACCGAGATCGCCGCCCTCGCCGCCGCGGGCCGCTACAATCTGCAGGAGACGTTCGTGCGCGCGGTCTACGACATCGTCGCCGCCCGGCGCGGGGTGACGGGCCTGCGCGTCTCCAGCCGCAAGCCCGACATCTACCCCGATTGCGCGGGTGTGGGCGTCGAGCTGTCTTCCTTCTAGTGTTCTAGCGCCGCGTTCTTGCGCAGGGGCCGAGCGCCTGCAGCACGAAAGCATAGTCCGCGCGGATGCCTTGCGCGCCGGCCGCGTCGGTTTCGGCCAGGCTTTCGCGCGGCAGTTGGGCCGGGAGCGCGCAGGCGAGGCGATACCAGAGCAAAGTGTCGCGCTCGGGCGGCGCGGCGCTGTCGTCGACGATCTCGGTCAGCGCCACCGCCCAGCGCGGCCGCTCGCCGGGGCGGCGGAGGATGCTGAGCGACACCGGCCGCTGGTCCGCGGTCTGCAGGAAGATCTGCGTCTCGCTCTCGCCGGGCAGCGATCCCGGGACGTGGAAGGCGCGGCCGATGCCGGTGATCCGCGGCGGCGCGTCGCGGCTGACGGCTTCGCGCAGGATCGCGCGGATGCGGTCGGCACGCGCCGGCGTGTAGGGGATCTGCGCATCGGGCGCGGTGAGCTGCACCTCGCCCATGCGGCCCGCGACCGGGCGGCCGAGAATCAGGAATTCGGCGCGGCGCGCGAACTTCACCGGCCGGCCGCGCGCATCGTTGGCGACATCGGCGAGGTAGCTGACGGCGGCGGGAATGCCGTTGGTGCCGCGGATGAGGTTCACCACCTCGGCCTGGACGTAGAAGCGCGTCATGCCGGGCAGCACGCCGGGTGCGCGATCGGGCTTCAGCGCGGTCGCCCGCGTCACGCGGACATGCGCCACCACCGGCGATGGCGCGGCAAGATCGGCGAGATCGGCATAGGTCAACTCGGCGGCAGCGGCGGGGATTTGCGAATCGGCAACAGCCGGTAGCGAGACCGAAACTTTGCCGGCGAGCAGAATCGCCGCAGCAATGCGGGGCAGGGATGAATTGCTTTTTTTCATTCACATCGTTCCAAAATGGCTCTCCACAGTGCGTTTAGCCCCATTAACCGCGGATTGCAGCCCTTCCGCGGCCGGATCGGCGGATATCCACAGGAGGATTGCGCGCCCCATTGTGTCGCGATAGAGACACAGGTCTTGTCCATGGAACGCTGGCGTTAAGCATGGACCCGGGCCGATCCGCAGGCTTTCGCCATCAAACGATGGTCCGGGCGTTCGAGAGGAGTGCGACTGATTAATGTCCTACGCTGATCGCGAGATGAGCTCGAGCAGGATCACGGCGATCATCATCGTCGCCCTGCTCCACGCCTTGCTGGGCTATGCGCTGATTACCGGCCTGGCCTACAATGTCGTCAAGAAGGTCGCGCAGGACCTCAAGACCTTCGACGTGACGGAAGAGCCGCCGCCCCCCGAGGAGCCGCCGCCCCCGCCGCCCGAGAAGGTCGTCGAGCCGCCGCCCGTCGTGTCGCCGCCGCCGATCGTGCGGACCAACGCGCCGCCGCCGCCGATCGTCCAGTCGGTGCCGATCGCGCCGCCGCCTGTGATCACGCCGACCGCTCCGGTCGCGCCGCCGCCGCCGCCCGCGCCGCCTAAGCCCAAGCAGGCTGCCGTCGGTGCCAAGCCGCGCGGTAACCCGGCGAGCTGGGCCACCAATGCGGACTATCCGTCCAGCGCGCTTCGTGCCGAAGCGCAGGGCGTAACCGGCTTCCGCGTCCAGGTCGGCGCCGACGGTCGTGTCACCAATTGCGAAGTCACCTCGTCCAGCGGCAACAGCGCGCTCGACGAAGCGACCTGTCGCCTCATCACCCGCCGTGCGCGTTTCACGCCGGCGAAGGATGAGAACGGCACCGCGATTGCCGACAGCTACTCCAACCGTATCCGCTGGGAGATTCCGAACTAGTCGGTCTTTCTTGAGCAAACCCAGTTATTTGAGACGAAGAGGAAAGTACGAGCATGACGACCCCAGCAGCAGCAGCTCCCGTGGAGAACCCGTATGGCCTGATGGCCGCCCTGGAACAGGGTGGTCTCATCGCCTGGGCGACCTTCCTCATCCTCGTGGCGATGTCGGTCTTCACCTTCTACATCATGTTCACCAAGCTGTTCGAGCAGCAGAAGATCATGAACCAGGGGCGGCGCGTGCGCGCGTCCTTCTGGAACGCCGCCAACATCCGTGAAGGCGGCGCCAAGCTCGAAAAGAACAGCGCCTATCGCCAGATCGTCGAAGACGGCCTGATCGCGCAGGAGCAGCACACCAAGCTGACCGATCCGGTCGACCAGCACGAGTGGATGCTAAACTCGCTCCAGCGTAGCCAGGCGATGGTCGGCAACAAGCTGGGTGAAGGCCTCGCCTTCCTCGCGTCGGTCGGTTCGACCGCGCCGTTCATCGGTCTGTTCGGTACCGTCGTCGGCATCTACCGCGCGCTCATCAAGATCGGTGCCGCCGGTCAGGCGTCGATCGACGCCGTCGCCGGCCCGGTCGGCGAGGCGCTCATCATGACCGCGCTCGGCCTCGTCGTCGCGGTGCCTGCGGTGCTCGGCTACAACTGGCTGATGCGGCGCAACAAGGCGATCATGGACTCGCTGGGCGCCTTCTCGACCGATCTGCACGGCTACATGATGTCGGGCGGTGCGGTGAAGCCGGCGCAGGTCGGCAAGAACGCCGCCGCCGTCGCCGCTGCCAAGACCGCTCCGGCCGCCGCGACGACCGCGCCGGCCGGCACCGTCAAGCGCTGATCCAAGAGCGTAGGGCGGGGCACGGCCTGACCGGCCGGCTCCGCCCCGCTCCGCCGGACGCCGCGCGCGCCCGCAGCACGATTCAGGAACAGGATTTCAGATTATGGCGATGAGTGTCGGGCCAGGCAGCGATGGCGATGAAACCCCGATGTCGGACATCAACACGACGCCCCTCGTGGACGTCATGTTGGTTCTGCTCATCATCTTCCTCATCGCGGTCCCCGTCGTGATCCAGACCGTCCCGGTGAACCTGCCCAAGGTGAAGTTCGAGGTGACGACGACCAAGCCGGAGAACGTCTCGCTCTCCGTGCGCGGCGACGGCGCCGGCGGCTGCGAGGTCTATTGGGGCCTCACCAAGGTCAATTCGCAGGATCTGCTCGATCGCGCGGTCGCCAAGCTGCGGCTCGAGATCGACAAGCAGGGCGGCCCGGACAATGTGACCGAGCTTCCCGAAGCGCATATTCGCGGTGACGTGAACACGCCGTACAAGTGCGTCGGCGGCGCGATCTTCACCATGCAGCGCGCCGGCTTCAGCCGCGTGGGCTTCATTTCCGAGCCGCCTGCGGGCACCGTAACCCAGCGGCTTTGATCGGCCCCAGGAAGGAGTAAGAGTCATGGCTATTTCCATGGGGGGTTCGGCCGACGAACCGATGATGGACATCAACACGACGCCGCTGATCGACGTCATGCTGGTTCTCCTGATCATGTTCATCATCACCATCCCGATCCAGACGCACGCGGTAAAGATCGATCTTCCCGTTGACAGCGGCGAGTCGACGCCGCCGCCGATCGATCCGGTGAAGAACAAGATCGTCATTGCGCCGTCGGGCCAGGTGTTCTGGAACGGCGCGCCGGTGAACGAGACGGTGCTGCGCCAGTATCTCAACATCACCACGACGATGACGCCGACGCCGGAGCTGCACCTGCAGCCCGATCCGAACGCGCGCTACGAGACGGTGGACGAGGTGCTGGCGATCGTGAAGCGCGCCAACGTCACCGCGTTCGGCTTCGTCGGAAACGAGGCTTACGCGACGTTCTGACGCAGCGTCCGATCGTTGCAGAGAAAAGGGAAGGGCGGTCCATTGTGGCCGCCCTTTCTTTTGGCGGCGATACCAACAATCCGTCACCCTGAACTTGTTTCAGGGTCTCCATGGAGAAGGCCGTAATCGTCATCGAGATGGATGCTGAAACGAGTTCAGCATGACAGGCAACGGGCTTGGCCCGCACCGAAAGGGGACATTGGATGAAGAAATTCGGGCCTGTTAGTTTGCTGCTTCTCATGTTTGCTTTCGCAGCGCCCGCCGCTGCGCAGCCCGCCGCGCTCAATATGACCGAGCAGGCGCGCCCGAAGGCGCCCGCAGTCCTGCCGCTGCGCGAGCAGGCGCGGCTGCGCGATGCGTGGCTCAAGGAGCGGCTGGACACTGTCGTGCCGATGATCATGCGCGAGCAGGGCGTCGACATGTGGGTGCTCGTCGCGCGCGAATATTTCGAAGAGCCGGTCATCGCGACAATGCTCGATGCCGAGAGCATGCACGCGCGCCGCCGCACCATCCTGGTCTTCTTCGATCCGGGCGGCGGCAAGCCGGTCGAGCGGTTCACGGTCAGCCGCTACGGGCTCGGCGGGCTTTTCGCCCCTGCCTGGGAGCCCGAGAAGCAGCGCGACCAGTGGAAGCGGCTGGCGGAGATCATTGCCGAGCGCGACCCCAAGCGCATCGCCATCAACAGCTCCGCGCTCACCGCCTTCGCCGACGGCATGACGCTCAGCCAATATGCCGAGTTCACCGAGGCGCTGCCGCGCAAGTATCGCAGCCGTGTCGAATCGAACCAGACGCTGGCGGTGCGCTGGCTGGAGACGCGCACCCCGGCGGAGATGGCGGTCTATCCCTCGATCGTCCGGCTTGCCCACTCGATCATCGCCGAGGCCTTTTCGGATGCGGTGATCCGCCCCGGCAAAACCACCGCCGCCGATGTCGTCTGGTGGATGCGCGAGCGGGTGTCGCGGCTCGGCCTCAAGGCCTGGTTCCAGCCCTCGGTCGCGATCATCCGCCAGGGCGCGGCGGAGATGATCGAGGGCGATGCGCTGATCCGCCCCGGCGACATGCTGTGGACCGATTTCGGCATCACCTATCTGGGCCTCAACACCGACACCCAGCATCTGGGCTACGTGCTGAAGCGCGGCGAGCGCGACGTTCCGGCTGGGCTTAAGGCGGGCCTCGCCGCCAACAACCGCGTCCGCGATGCGCTCACTTCTTCGTTCCGCGCGGGCGACAGCGGCAATGCGATCCTCGCTCGCGCGCGCGCCAAGGCGATCGCCGAGGGGCTCAAGCCCTCCATCTACTCGCACCCGATCGGCTTTCACGGGCATGGCGCCGGCCCGGCGATCGGCTTCTGGGACAATCAGGAAGCCGATCCGCGCGGCGCCGACATGGTCCGGCCCAATACCGCTTGGTCTATCGAGCTCGCCGCCAAGCTGCGGGTGCCCGAATGGGGCGGCCAGGAGGTCGAGTTCCGCAGCGAGGACGATGCCTATTTCGACGGCACCAGCGTCCGCTATCTCGACGGGCGGCAGGACCGTTATCATATCATCCGGGGGCGCTGAGCGCCTCCCTAAGATCGTCACCCTGAACTTGTTTCAGGGTCCATTGTGGAGACGTCGCGATCGTCACCGGCATGGATGCTGAACCGAGTTCAGCATGACGATTGGTGGATTACCGCGCGCACTCCACTGCGGCCGCGTCGATGGCGGACGCGGCGCCTTGCAGCGGGTAGCGGTCTCGCACCGGCGCGCCGTTGGTGGCACGGGTCTCGACCGTCATTTCCAGCTCGCTGCGCATCGCCGACACGATAGCCGCGTCGGTGCGCGGGTCCGCCGCCCAGGCATCCCCTGGCCCGGCGAGAAGCTGGAAGGTTTGGTCTCCGATCCGGAGCAGCACGGCTGATCCCGGCCTCTTCTCCCGGCTGAGGCGCGCGTGGAACTGGCCGACAATCCCCCGTCGCGGCCAATAGGATATCGAGGCGGAGGCGCTCCGCTCGCCCGCGCGGGCGCGCCGCAGCGGCTCGACGATCGCGAAGCAGCGGCGCGGATTCGCGTCGGCGAAGGTTCCCCAGGTCGAAAAAATTCCGATCGCGCGACGCTCCGCCGGCGCCGCCGCGGGCACCGTGCAAACCGCAATCGCGAGAAGGAAAATCGCCCGCCGCATAGGGGCTGATCCAACCACGTCCTGTGGCGCGAGGGCAACGGAAAATCGCGTTTATCCGCCATTCATGCAACCATCGTCACAGCCATTCGCTGGCGAGCCCGTTCCCGGGAACGGGGCGCTTTCAATGAATGGAGTTCCTTACAATGCGTATGATTCTTGGGGCCGCGCTGCTGGCCACCACCGCCGTCGCTTCGCCTGCGTTTGCCCAGTCCGCCGCCGGCCCGTTTGCCGGTCCGCGCGTCGAGGGCATCGTCGGCTACGACAATGCCAAGATCCCCGGCCCGAACAGCGATGGCGTCGTCTATGGCGGCGGCATCGGCTACGACATCCAGTCGGGCGGCACGGTCTATGGCGTCGAAGCAGAGCTCAGCGACAGCACCGTCGACGAATGCTCGCCCAACGTGATCGTCGCAGGCGACACGCTGTGCGGCCAGATCGGCCGCGACATCTATGTCGGCGCGCGCGCCGGTGCCGTCGTCGGCGCCAACACTTTGCTCTATGCGAAGGCCGGCTATGTGAACGGCCGCGTCCAGCTGGACTATGATGACGGCACGGCGGCCAATACCACCGGCTACGAGACCGGCCGGAACCTGGATGGCGTCCGCGTCGGCGCCGGCGTCGAGCATGCAATCGGCCCGAATAGCTACATCAAGGCCGAATATCGCTACTCGAACTACGAGCAGGATATCGAGAAGCACCAGGCCGTCGCCGGCTTCGGCTTCCGCTTCTGATCGGCGAAACCTGTTTCGGCAGGTGAACGGAAGGGCCGGGGCACTGCTCCGGCCCTTCTTTTTTGCATTGCGGCCACTGGCGGAGGGCCGAAGTCCCGTTATAACCCCGAGGACCGAAAAATTCGGCGACCAAGGGGTTACGCATGAAGGCGACGATCGAACGGGCCACCCTCCTCAAGGGCCTCGGCCACGTCCAGTCCGTAGTGGAGCGCAGGAACACCATTCCCATCCTCTCCAACGTCCTCATCGAGGCGGCGAGCGAGGGGAGCCTCAGGCTGATGGCGACCGATCTCGATCTCCAGATCAACGAGACGGTGGAGGCGCAGGTCGCGCAGCCCGGCGCGACGACGATCTCGGCGCACACCCTGTTCGACATCGTCCGCAAGCTTCCCGAGGGCAGCCAGGTCGAGCTGACCGCGGCCGAGGGCAAGATGCAGATCAACGCCGGTCGCGCGCGGTTCAACCTTTCGACGCTGCCGCGCGACGATTTCCCGGTGATCGCAGAAGGCGAGCTGCCGACCCATTTCGAGCTGCCGGCCGCGACGCTCCGCCAGATCATCGACAAGACGCGCTTCGCCATCTCCACCGAGGAGACGCGTTATTATCTGAACGGCATCTTCATCCACGTTTCCGACGAGGAGCAACCGGTGCTGAAGGCGGCGGCCACCGACGGCCACCGTCTCGCCCGCGTCACCGTGCCGCGCCCGGCGGGGGCGGAGGGGATGCCCGACGTCATCATCCCGCGCAAATGCGTCGCCGAGCTTAGGAAGCTGCTCGACGAGGTGGACGGCACCGTGTCGGTCTCGCTCTCCGAATCCAAGATTCGCTTCGATCTCGGCAATGCGGTGCTCACCTCCAAGCTGATCGACGGCACCTTCCCCGATTACAACCGCGTCATCCCAACGGCGAACGACAAGCTGCTCCGCATCGATCCGCGGAGCTTCGAGGAAGGCGTCGACCGCGTCGCCACCATCGCCAGCGAGAAGACGCGCGCGGTGAAGATGGCGCTCGACCGCGACAAGGTGACGCTCTCCGTCACCAGCCCGGAGAACGGCACCGCGGCGGAGGAAGTGCCCGGTGATTACGGCGCCGATTCGTTCGAGATCGGCTTCAACGCGCGCTATCTGCTCGACATTCTCGGCCAGATCGAAGGCGATACAGTGGAAGTTCACCTCGCCGACGCCGCCGCCCCGACCTTGCTGCGCGAAAACGACAAGGCCCCGGCGCTCTATGTGCTGATGCCGATGCGGGTGTGACGATCTTGCTGCTTGTAAGGAATTTCCTTACATTGCGACCATGATCCTCAGCCGACTGACTGCCAAGGCACAGGTCACCGTCCCAATGGCGGTGCGCAAGGCGCTTGGGCTCGGTCCGGGCGACCAGATCGCCTGGCGGATCGAAGGCGGCGAGGTGATCGTCGGCCGGCCGGACGATCCCTTCGTCAATAATTTCTCGACATTCGACGAATGGGCCAGCGAAGCCGACTGCAAGGCTTTCGACAATCTTTAGCGCGGGCGACATCGTTCGCGTGCCCTTCCCATTCGTCGAGCGCCCGCGACTGCGCCCGCGTCCGGTGCTGCTCGTCACCGACGCTCTGCCGGGTACCGATGATGTCGCCTGGGCGCTGATGATCACGACGGCCGAAAACGCCGGATGGCCGGACGACGTCTCGCTGATCGAACGCCACCGCGAGTTCGGTTTGCCGGTGCCTTGCGTGATCCGCACCGCCAAGATCGCGACGGTTCAAGTCTCGGACGTCCCGCATATCGGACGGTTGTCGGACGACCTCCTCGATGCCGTAAGAGTGAAGCTGCAGCGGCTGCTGTCGCTCTGACCATGCCCCTCACCCGACTCTCGCTCACCGATTTCCGGTCCTATGCCGATGCCGTTATCGCGCCGGGGCCGGGACTGGTGGTGCTGACCGGCGAAAATGGTGCGGGGAAAACGAACATTCTCGAGGCCGTGTCGCTGCTGTCGCCGGGGCGGGGGTTGCGCGGCGCGGCGCTTTCCGAGATGGCGCGGCAGGGCGGTGCCGGCGGCTTCGGCGTCGCGGCGCGGCTGGGGGGTGTCGATATCGGCACCGGGACCGGCCCGGGGGCGCCGGAGAGGAGGCAGGTGCGGATCAACGGCGCGCCGACGGCGGCGAGTGCGCTTGGCGAATGGCTGTCGGTCTTGTGGCTGACCCCGGCGATGGACCGGCTGTTCACCGAGGCGGCGTCGGGCCGCCGCCGCTTCCTCGACCGGCTCGTGCTCGCGCTCGACCCCGGCCATGCCAGTCATGCAGCGCGCTACGAGGCGGCGATGCGCGCGCGCAACAAGCTGTTGGGTGAGGAACGGCCCGATCCCGCATGGCTGACCGCGCTGGAAGCCCGCATGGACGAGCATGGCCTCGCCATCGCCGCGGCGCGGATGCGGACCGTCGATGCGCTCGGCCGCCGCCTTGCCGATGCGCCCGACGGCCCGTTCGCACGCGCGGCGATCGCGCTGGAAGGCTGGACCCGGGGCGCGCTCGCCGACGAGCTCGCAGCCGGACGGACGCGCGATGCGGCGGCGGGGCGGACGCTCGCCGGGCCGCACCGCACCGATCTCGCGGTGACGCATGTCGCCAAGGGCCAGCCCGCCGCGCTCTGCTCGACCGGCGAGCAGAAGGCGCTGCTCCTGGGCCTCGTCCTCGCCCACGCCGATCTCGTCGCGGAGGAACAGGGACGCCGGCCGGTGCTGTTGCTCGACGAGGTCGCCGCGCATCTCGATCCCGGCCGCCGCGCGGCGCTGTTCGCGCGGCTGGATGCGGGCGGCGGGCAGGTGTGGCTGACGGGCACCGAGCCGGCACTGTTCAATGCGGTCGGTGCGGGCGCGACACGCATTTCGGTGCCCGACGGCATCACATGATCTTCACCGCGCCGCCGCCGCGGCTATAGTCGCGCGCATGATAGCAAGCGCCGCCCGCACATGATCCTCGTCGGCCTCGATCCCGGCCTCGGCTGCACCGGCTGGGGCGCGATCGCGGCGGAGGGCAACCGCCTCCGCCACATCGCCAACGGGCAGGTGCGCACCGACGCGAAGATGCCGCTGCCGCAGCGGCTGGTGGTGCTGCACGACGCGCTGGCGGAAATCCTCGCCGCCCACGCCCCCGCCGGCGCCGCGGTGGAGGAGGTGTTCGTCAACGAGAATCCGCAATCGACGCTGAAGCTGGGGCAGGCGCGGGGCGTCGTCCTGCTCGCGGCGGCGCGGCGCGGCATCGCGGTCGGCGAATATGCGCCGAGCCTCGTCAAGAAGGCGGTCGTCGGCACCGGCGGCGCAGCGAAGGAACAGGTGCGCGCGATGGTCGCGCGGCTGCTGCCCGGCGCAGCGATCGCGGGGGCGGACGCCGCCGACGCGCTCGCGGTCGCGATCACCCACGCGCACCATCTCGCCAGCCGGAACAGGGGTTTCGCCGCATGATCGCCAAACTCACCGGCACGCTCGATTCCTTCGCGCATGATCATGCCGTGATCGACGTCGGCGGCGTCGGCTATCTCGTGCTCGCCTCCACCCGCACGCTTTCGGCCCTAGGCGCGATCGGCGATCCTGTGGTGGTCCATGTCGAGATGCAGGTGTCGGACGACGCGATCCGCCTGATCGGCTTCGCGAGCGCCGAGGAGCGCGACTGGTTCCGCCTGCTGACGTCGGTGCAGGGCGTCGGCGCGCGCGTCGCGCTGGCGATCCTCTCAGTGCTCACCGGCGACGAGCTGCACCGCGCGGTGGCGAGCGGCGACAAGGCGATGGTCGCGCGCGCCAACGGCGTCGGCCCCAAGCTCGCGCTCCGTATCGTCAACGAGCTCAAGGATAAGGCGGGCGGCATCGTGCTGGGCGCCGCGACTGGATTGGCACCGGTGGTGGGCGGCGCGGGCGTGGATGCCGTCTCGGCGCTGCTCAACCTCGGCTTCCGCCCGAGCGAGGCTTCGGCCGCGGTGGCGCAGGCGGAAGCGGAACTGGGGCCCGACGCAAGCCTGGATGCGCTGGTCCGCATCGCGCTCAAGAAGGCGGCGCGGTGAAACAATCGCCTGCGCTGTTCAGTCCATATGAGATCGCTGCTGCCGGGATTGCAGGCTTCTATTTCTTTTTCGCCGTGACGGTCTGGAGTGGCGCGACGCTCGCGATGCTGATGGCGGTGATTTCAGGCATTATCGGCTGGCTGGGGGGTCGCTGCCCTGAATGCGGCAAGCCGGCGCTTAAGCTTTATCTCGCCAACCGTCAGACGGGCATCTGGAGTTGGTGGTTCGTCAGCCGCTGGTGGCCCGAGCGCGAATGCTCGAGCTGCCGTGCGCCTTTGGACGTGGCCTGAGGCGCTACCTTCCGCTCGTCCCGAGCGTAGTCGAGGGGCGTATGTGATGAGTTCGTGTCGGCGCCCCTTGAGTTCGCTCGGGACGGACGGGGCCTGAAGCTCTTTTAGCCCCGCCAGGCTTCGCGGAAGAGACGGAGCCAGTTGCCGCCCATCACCTTGTCGACGCGGGCGCCGCTCCAGCCCCGGGTGCGGAGGTCGGCGGCGATGCGGTCGAAGCGCGAAACGTCGTTGTAGCCGTCCACGAGGTTGAGCACGTCTGCCGCCTCGCCGGGCGCGGCGATGCCCTCCTTCTGGCGCCGCTGGAAGAATTCGCGCTGCTGCTTGCGCATCTCATCGTTAATCACATAGCCGGTCAGCGGATTGTCGGTGCCGATGCCGACATGATCCTCGCCGCAGACGTTCACCGCATGATCGAGATGGCGGAGGAGATCGTCGCGGCCCGGCTGGCCGGAGGTGCGGAGGAACGGCATTAGATACATGCCCGCGACGCCGCCCTTGTCGGCCAGCGCCTTGAGCTCAGCGTCGGGCACGTTGCGCGGCAGATCGGCAAGCGCGCGGCAGCCGGTGTGGGTGATCGCGGGCGGGCGCCTGGCGGCGGCGATGCCTTCGGCGATCGTCCGCTGCCCGGCGTGCGACAGATCGAGCAGCAGGTCCGCCGCCTCGATCTTCTCGATCACCGCGCGGCCGAAATGGGAGACGCCGCCGTTGGTCTTCTCCAGGCAGCCGTCGCCGGCGAGATTGCGCTTGTTGTAGGTGAGCTGGAGGATTCGGACGCCGAGCGTGGCGAAGCGCTGGACGTTGTCGACATCGCCTTCCAGCGCGGTGGTGTCCTGGAACTGGTAGATGAGGCCGATGCGCCCCGCGGCGCGCGTGGCCTCGATATCGGCGGCGCGGCG
Source organism: Allosphingosinicella indica (assembly GCF_900177405.1). NCBI lineage: Bacteria > Pseudomonadati > Pseudomonadota > Alphaproteobacteria > Sphingomonadales > Sphingomicrobiaceae > Allosphingosinicella > Allosphingosinicella indica. Next base: position 1,426,781 of record NZ_LT840185.1, read on the forward strand.
CACGCGCAGGATCGGCGCGCCGCTAGTGGCGATCAGGTTGTCGTAATCGGCGATGGACTGCACCGCGGACATGAACGCGCCGGGCTTGTTGCCGACCTCGCCCAGCGTCGTCGTCATCGCATCGATCCGGCGCGCCTTCGCCGCCTCGAAGAGCGCAGCGCTCGCCTTGAAGCTCCCGTCCGGCTGCTCGTCGAACCCGTCGATCGCGCCGCAGGCATCGATATAAGTGGATCGTACGCCGCGCGGGCGGGGCTTTGCCAGTGCCGTAGGTGTCTGAGCCAATGCCGGCCAACTGACCAGCGCCGCCGCGCCCGCCCCGCCGATGAGGAAATCGCGACGATCCATCCTGTCCTTCCTGTCGCGGGCAGCTTATGCGGTGTGTTATTGGAGTCAAGCAGTTGCTCTCTCGACACGCCGTCTCGACTGCGCTCGACGGCTGCTCGAGATGAGCGGTTCGGACAAATTCTTTCCGCTCATCTCGAGCAAAGCATCGAGCAAAGCCGAGATGCGCCGTCGAGAGCCGGAAGCTAAACCGCTTTCCCCTTCCGTTCCGCCCGCCTCCGCGGCTATCGTCGCGGGCGTGACCGACGCCGAACGCATCATCGCGCCCGCGCGCAAGCCCGAGGATATCGACGCGGCGCTGCGGCCCAAGGCGCTCGACGAGTTTGTGGGACAGAAGGCCGCGCGGGAGAACCTCCGCGTCTTCATCGATGCGGCGCGGCGGCGCGGCGATGCGCTCGATCATGTGCTCTTCTTCGGCCCGCCCGGCCTCGGCAAGACGACGCTGGCACAGATCATCGCGCGCGAGCTCGGCGTCGGCTTCCGCGCCACCTCCGGCCCTGTGATCGCCAAATCGGGCGATCTCGCCGCTCTGCTCACCAATCTCGACGACGGCGATGTGCTGTTCATCGACGAGATCCACCGCCTCGCACCCGCGGTCGAGGAAATCCTCTATCCTGCGATGGAGGACCGCGCGCTCGATCTGATGATCGGCGAGGGGCCGTCGGCGCGGAGCGTGCGGATCGATCTGCCGCGCTTCACCCTGGTCGGTGCGACGACGCGGCAGGGGCTGATCACCACGCCGCTGCGCGATCGCTTCGGCATTCCGGTGCGGCTCAATTTCTACACTGTGGACGAGCTGGAGCAGGTCGTGCGCCGCGCCGCCGGGCTGCTCGGGCTCGAGCTTGCAGCGGGCGGCGCGACCGAGATCGCGCGCCGATCGCGGGGCACGCCGCGCATAGCCGGACGCCTGCTCCGCCGCGTGCGCGATTTCGCCGAGGCGCGCGGCGCGGGGGCGGTCGATGCGCGGATCGCCGACGATGCGCTGACGCGGATGGAGGTCGACGCGCTCGGCCTCGATGCGATGGACCGGCGCTACCTCCACATGATCGCCGATATCTACAAGGGCGGTCCGGTGGGCGTGGAAACGCTGGCGGCGGGGCTGAGCGAGCCGCGCGACACGATCGAAGAAGTGATCGAGCCTTACCTTATCCAGCTGGGCCTCGTCGCGCGGACCGCGCGCGGTCGCTGCCTCAACGGCAAGGCGTGGACGCATCTCGGCATCACCCCGCCCGCGGGATCGCCGCAGGGCGGGCTGTTCGAAGCGAAATGAGGGGGAGCTACACCACTCTGCCTGTCCTCAGCCTGGGCGGTGGCGGGGGTGGTGATGATCAGATCGCCATGTCCCCCGGACATGGCTTTGGATTGTAGGGCAACCCAAACCTGATCATCCTCCATAAAGGGGGATGGCTTGAAGGCCCAACGCAAAAACGGCTCGACTGGGCAGAACAACCTTTCGTCGCCGCCGTCGCCTTGGCAGAGGCGGAAGCCATGACGGCATCCATGCTCGATACGCCCTATCAAGGGGGCTTCGTTGGTACGACGCATCACTTCGCGCTCCGCGTCTATTTCGAGGACACGGACACCGCGGGGATAGTCTATTATGCCAATTATCTCCGCTTCATGGAGCGTGCCCGGTCGGACATGTTGCGCGCGGCGGGGATCGACCAGCGCAGCGCTCTGGACGCGGGTGACGGCGTCTATGCCGTCGCCGAAGCGCATATCCGCTACCGTGCGCCCGCGAAGCTCGACGACGATCTCGTGATCCTCAGCGAAGTGCGCGAGCTTCGCGCCGCGAGCTGCGTCATTCATCAACGAGTCATGCGCGGGTCGCAACCTCTGGCAGAAGCGACGGTCACCGCCGCCTTCCTGGGGCTGGACGGGCGGCCGCGTCGCCAGCCGCGCGCATGGATAGAGGCCATCGCCCGGTTCAAAGGGGAAGGAACGACGTGACGAATATCGAAATGCCCGCCACCGCCGCGCATACGCCGGGCGAGCTGATGTCGCCCGTGGCGCTGTTCATGCAGGCGGACATCGTGGTGAAGGCGGTGATGATCGGCCTCATCCTCGCCAGCATCTGGACGTGGGCGATCATCATCGCGCACGCGATGAAGGTGAAAAGGCTGAAGGCGGCGAACGAGAAGTTCGAGCGCGATTTTTGGCGCGCCGAGGATATCGATCGCTTTCACGACGCGCGCGGCAGCGACGATCTGCCCGCCGCCAAGGTGTTCGCCGCCGGCATCGACGAATGGCGCCGCTCCACCTCCGGCCGCCACGTCGACAAGGAAGGGACGCGCGCGCGGCTCTCGGGCGCAATGCACTCCACCGCGGCGGCGGAGGTCGATCGCCTCGCCGACCGGCTCAACATCCTCGCAACCGTCGGCTCGGTGGCGCCCTTCGTCGGCCTGTTCGGCACCGTCTGGGGCATCATGCGCAGCTTCTCGGACATCGCGGGCGCCAACAACACCAGCCTCGCGGTCGTCGCGCCGGGCATCGCCGAGGCGCTGTTCGCCACCGCGCTCGGCCTGTTCGCCGCCATCCCGGCGGTAATCGCCTACAACCGCATGACGCACGGTATCAATCGGATGGAGACCGCGCTCGGCCGCTTCGCCGACCGCTTCCACGCAACGCTCAGCCGCGAGCTGGAATATGATCCCTCCGCCGCACCGCCGCAGCCCGCGGCCAACCCCGAGGGCACCTTCGCCTTCGCGCCCAAGGCCAGCGCCGGCGCACCGCTCCGGAAGGGTGGCTGATGGCGATGGGGCCGATCCTGGGCGCCGGCCGCCGCAGCCGGCGCGCGCCGATGGCGGAGATCAACGTCACGCCGATGGTGGACGTGATGCTGGTGCTGCTCATCATCTTCATGGTGACGGCGCCGCTGCTCGTCGCCGGCGTCCCGGTCGATCTGCCCGACAGCAAGGCCGGTGCGCTCGATCAGGAGCAGCAGCCGGTGCAGATCTCGCTCGATCCGAGCGGCGCGATCTTCGTCGACGATACCCAGCTCAGCCCCGAACAATTGGGCGGCCGCCTCGCGCAGATCGCGCAGACATCGACCGAGGAGGGCGGGCCGCGCATCTTCCTGCGCGCCGACCGCAGCCTCGATTACGGCCGGGTGATGGGGGTGATGGGCGAGATCAACGCCGCGGGCCTCCGCAAGGTCGCGCTGGTCAGCACGCAGGGTGCCGACAATTGATGGGCGCTTCGCCTCTCATTCCACCCAAGGCGCGCTGATGGACCGCGCCGAATCCACCGGCCTCGGCGTCTCGGTCGGGGCGCATCTCGCGCTACTGGCGGCGCTGACGCTAGGATTCGCCAGCGTCCGCACGCCGCCGATCGCGAGCGATCCGATAGAAGTGTCGTTCGTCGAGGATGTCGCGCTGCGTTCCGCTTCGCCCTCGATCGAGCCGCCCGCGCAGAGCCTCGCGCCCGAGATCGGCGCGCCCGACGAGGCCGCGCCGGTGCCCGAGCCTGTCCCCGCGCCGCCCGAGCCGGTGCCGCCGCCGCCGCGCCCGCAGCCCGCGCCGCCCGAGCCCAAACCGGTGCCGAAACCCGCCGAGAAGCCGGCGCCGTCCAAGCCCGCGCCCAAGGCTGCCGCCAAGCCGGAGCCCAAGGCCGCGCAGCCCAAGACGCCGCCCGCCAAGACCAAGACCGAAACGCCGCGATCCGGCAGCGGCGAGCGGACGCGCGGCTCCCGCCTCGGCTCGGACTTCCTGAAAGGTATCGGCTCAGACGCGAGCAAGTCCAAGGCGCAGGCGCCGCGCGGCGCGGTGATGAGCAGCCAGGCGATGGCGAGCATCGGTCAGGCGATCCTGCGGCAGGTGCAACCGTGCGCGGATCGCCAACGCACGCCTGGCCCCGGCGCGGAACGAATCCGCGTCGCGATCAATTTGAAACTCAACCGCGACGGTTCGCTCGCTTCCCGCCCCCGGATCACCGGGCGCGACGGGGTGGACGACGAGAACCGGCGCTATGCCGACCGGGTGGACGATCTAGCGATCGCGACCTTCACCGGCTGTTCGCCGCTCCGCGGTCTGCCGGACGAGCTTTACGATGTCCCCAACGGGTGGAGCGATTTCACCCTTCGATACAAACTTCCGGGCTGAGGATGAGCGATGCGTAGATTTCGACTGACGACGATCGGCTTTGCGGCGCTGGCCTATGCGAGCGCGGCGGCCGCCCAAACCCCCGTGCAGCCCGCGCCGCCGGCGCCCGCTGGCCAGTCCGGCGGGCTGGTGGTGGACGTGGTCGGCGGCGTCTCGGCACCGATGCCGATCGCCATTCCGGTGATGCCGACGCCCGCGGCGCAATCGACCGCGGCGGGCGAAACCACCGCGCTCGGCCGGCAGGTCGCGGAGATCGTCGCCAACGATCTGCGCAATTCGGGTCTGTTCACGCCCAAGGGTCCGTCGGGACTTCCCAATGTCAGCTATCCGCAGGTGACGGCGCCCGATTTCGGCGCGTGGGGTGGCAGCGGCGCGCAGGCGCTGGTGCAGGGCTTCGTCCAGGCGAATGGCGACGGCACGCTCACCGTCGGCTGCTATCTCTACGACATCTATTCGCGCACCGAGCTTGCCCGCCAGGGCTTCGTCGTGCGCCCGGCACTGTGGCGGCGCGCCGCGCACAAATGCGCCGACACGGTCTACACCCGGTTGACCGGCGAAGGTCCCTATTTCGACAGCCGCGTCGTCTACGTCGCGGAGAGCGGCCCCAAGGGCAAGCGCACCAAGCGCATCGCGATCATGGATCAGGACGGCGCCAACCACCGCTTCCTGACCAACGGACAGCAGACCGTGCTCACGCCGCGCTTCTCGCCGGACAACCGCACGCTCGTCTACATGAGCTACGTCAACGAGCAGCCGCGACTCTACGTCTACGACATCGAGAGCGGGCGCCAGCGGCAGCTCGTCAGCCAGCCGAACATGACCTTCGCGCCGCATTTCTCGCCGGACGGCAATTGGATCGTCTTCTCGATGGCGGCGGGGGGCAACACCGACATCTACAAGGTGCGCACCTCGGGCGGCGCGCCGCAGCGGCTGACCAACACGCCGGGAATCGACACCGGCGGCAGCTTCTCGCCCGATGGCAGCCGCATCGTCTTCGAGAGCGATCGCGGCGGCAGCCAGCAGCTCTATGTGATGAACGCCGACGGATCGGGCCAGCGCCGGATCAGTTTCGGCTCGGGCCGCTACGCGACGCCGGTATGGAGCCCGCGCGGCGACCAGATCGCCTACACCAAGATCGGCGGCGGCTTCGCGATCGGCGTGATGAATTCGGATGGGTCGGGCGAAAAAAGGCTGACCAACGGGTGGCAGGACGAAGGGCCCGTCTGGGCGCCCAACGGCCGCGTCATCCTGTTCTTCCGCACCGCGCAAGGCTCGGGGAAGGCGGACCTCTGGTCGGTCGATCTCACCGGCCAGGTGGCGCGCCGCGTGCCGACGCCGCTCGACGGTTCCGACCCGTCCTGGTCGCGGCTGCTCGACTGATGTGATTACAGCGGCGGAATAGAAATCCGCCGTCATGCGTATTGTCCCAATGGAGGAATAATTGATGAAAACATCCCGCATCCAGATCGCGCTGCTGGCGACGGCAGCCCTGGCCATGACGGCCGGCTGCGCCAAGAAGGCGCCCGAACAGCTTCCGCCCCCGCCCGCGGGCACCGATGGCGGCATGGATACCGGCACCGACACCGGCAATGTCGGCGGCGGAATCGTCCCCGGCAGCCGCGCGGACTTCCTGCAGAAGGTCACGTCCGACCGCATCCTGTTCGAGACCGACAGCTATTCGGTCGACGGCCAGGGCCGCGCCACGCTCGACAGCCAGGCGCAGTGGCTGATGGCCAATCCCAGCGTGTCGGTGACGATCGAAGGTCATGCCGACGAGCGCGGCACGCGCGAATACAACCTCGGCCTCGGCGAGCGTCGCGCCAATGCGGCGAAGAATTATCTCGCCAGCCGCGGCGTGCCCGCCAACCGGATGACGACGGTGAGCTGGGGCAAGGAACGCCCGGCCGCCGAAGGCTCCAACGAAAGCGCCTGGGCCCAGAACCGCCGCGCCGTGACGGTGGTGCCGAACTGAGGACTGATCCTCCCCTGCGCTACGCGCAGGGGAGGGGGACCGTCCGCAGGACGGTGGAGGGGCTTACTGAGTCAGCATACCCCTCCACCATGCTTCGCATGGTCCCCCTCCCCCGGCTAAGCCGGGGGAGGATTACTTATTTCTCGTCGCCGTAGATGCCGACGCTCTTGCCGTCGGCGCTGGCCATGCCGCGGTACATGCCGGGCGTATTGAACGAATAGATCGTCTCGCCCTTCGGCGACACGACGATCACCCCGCCGGTGCCACCTAATTGGCCAACATCGGCGATCACCGCGTCCGCCGCGGCCTTGGCGCTTTCGCCCTTCAGCCGCATCCGCGCGCAGATTTCGTGCGCCACGCCCGCGCGGATGAAATATTCGCCGGCGCCGGTGGCGGAGACCGCGCAGGCGCGATCGTCGGCATAGGTGCCCGCGCCGATGATTGGCGCGTCGCCGACGCGGCCCCAGCGCTTGCCGGTGACGCCGCCGGTCGAGGTCGCCGCCGCGACATGGCCCTTGGCGTCGAGCGCGACCGCGCCGACCGTGCCGTATTTCATGTCCACGTCGAACCAGGAGAGCTTGTTGGCCTTGAGCTCCTCGAGCTGGCGTTTGCGCTCGGGGGTTTCGTAATAATCGGGGGTCACCTGCGTCAGCCCCTGCTCGCGGCTGAAGATGTTGGCGCCCTCGCCGATCAGCATGACGTGCGGGCTCTTCTCCATCACCGCGCGCGCCGCCTCGATGGGATTGCGCGTTCCGTTGATCCCGGCCACGGCGCCCGCCGCGCGCGTGTCGCCGCGCATGATCGCGGCATCCAGTTCGTTCTTGCCTTCGTAGGTGTAGACCGCGCCCTTGCCGGCGTTGAAGTGCGGATCGTCCTCCAGCACCTTCACCGCCGCCTCGACCGCGTCGATCGCCTCGCCGCCGCCCGCCAGCACCTTCGACCCCGCATCGAGCGCGCGGGTCAGCGCGGCGCGGATGTCGCTGTCCTGCTCCTTGGATATCCGCTCGCGCTCGATCACCCCGGCGCCGCCGTGAATGACGAGCTTCCAGGGGGTCTGGGCTTGGGCGGCGGTAGACATAAGAAGGGCTCCGGCAAGGATGAGGAAACGCATGGGCAGACTCCCGGTGAACGGCCTTGCTCTAGGGGCAGCGCGGGGTGGCCGCAACGGTGGCTGGCGACGCCGGCGTCGTGCTAGGCGGCGCGCATTTCAAGGATCGGGAAGAATCGATGACCGCCACGCTCTACGGCATCAAGAACTGTGACACGGTGAAGAAGGCGCGGGCGTGGCTCGATGCGAAGAGCGTCGACTACGCCTTTCACGATTACAAGATTGCGGGGATCGACGCGGCGCGGCTCAGCTCCTGGGTCGATGAATTCGGTTGGGAGAAGGTGCTCAACCGCGCCGGCACCACCTTCCGCAAGCTGCCCGAGGCGGAGCGCGCCGATCTCGATGCCGACAAGGCGATCGCGCTGATGCTGGCGCAGCCGTCGATGATCAAGCGGCCGATGCTCGATCTGGGCGATCGGCGGCTGCTCGGCTTCAAGCCCGGCGAATATGCGCAGGCCTTCGGCTGAGCCCTATTCGCCGAGCACGGCCGCGGCGGCGGCGACCATGCTCGCCATCAATATCTGCGGCAGGTTGGCGAGCGGATCGCGCTCGGCCTCCCATTCGGCATCCGGCTCCTTGGCGGAACGGGTGAAGCTGCGCTCCCAGCCCGGCCGCAGCACCGCCGCTAGGGCTCCGCTGCGCACGAAGAGATGATCCTCGATCAGCGGGCCGGGCACGGCGCCCGCCTCGCGCTTGTAGCCGCTGTCGCCGGCGCCCCAGTCGATCCGCGCGACCCCCGCGGCGATCGCATCCTCGATCTGTTTCCACGCGAGCAGCCGGCCGGCGCGGAAGCGCGCGAATGCCTCGTCGTAGCTCGACGCGATGCCATATTGCAGCGCGCCGCAGGTGAGATCGAGCGAGAAGGCCGCGGGCCGCCCGCCGACGGTGAGGATGGTGGCGGACAGCATCTCGGCGAGGAGGGGATCGCGGACCGCATTCTCCCAGATGGCGCGCTGCTCGGGCTTCAGGAACTTGGCGCCGCTGCCGTCGGTGGTCGCGGCGATCCAGCTTGCCGCCTCGATCGCGGCGAGCGCGTCGAAGGTGGCGGCGTCCCAGTCCGCGCCGCGGACGGTGCGCCATGCGACGGCGCCTTCGGCCTCCAGCTTGCGGAGATGCGCGCGATTCTTCTTGAGCGTGGAGGGGCGGGGCCACGGCCCTTCGGCCTGGAGCGCGGCGATGTCGAGCACCCACGATCGGCCGCTCCGCCGCGTCAATATCGTCCAGCCTGCGCGGCGCGCGATGCGGCGGAGGCGGAGCGTCCCGGCGTCGCGATAGACCGGGCCGAGCCGCCAGCAGGGATTGAGCGCGCCGTCGGAGAGCAGCGCGTGCAATTCCTCGTCGCTCGCGTCCGCCGCGACCGGCACGCCGCGGAACGGCCAGTAGCCGCCGGGCACCGCGCGGGCACGGAGCATCGCGGGGCCGGCGGGGCGTGATGGGATGGCGGCGACCGGCGTGCCGTCGCCGCGCACCGCCGTCACCGTCCGCGCATGGCTCTCGCCACCCGCGGCGAACCAGCCGCGGCGGAGGAATCTCAGCTCCGGGGGTCCCGCTGCGGCAAGCGCGTCGATCGCCGGCGGGAATCCCTCCGCCGCCGCGATCGTCACCGCTTTGCGCTTCTTCGCCATCGAACCGGCGATAAAAGCCAAATGCTACCATAGGGTAAGCGGGCTGTGCTCCCCTCCCTGCAAGGGAGGGGTTGGGGGTGGGTGCCGGTGCGGAAGCACCGGCTGCGGCGCCCTCCACTGAAGCTGTGGCTCGCGCTGGCGCGCTCGCACCCACCCCTAGCCCCTCCCTTTGCAGGGAGGGGAATCGATCCATCGTCCATTTCTGGCGCTCGCCTCCGCCAGCCGCTAGTAAGGCGCTCATGTCCACCTACACGCTCGACACGGCGACCAGCCGCGCCAACCCGACGCCTGCGCCGATGCGCCGGCTGACCGTGCCCAAGCTGATGGAGCAGAAGGGCGGCGAGCCGATCGTGATGCTTACCGCCTACACCGCGCGGATGGCGCAATTGCTCGATCCGCATTGCGACGTGCTGCTGGTCGGCGACAGCCTGGGGCAGGTGATCTACGGCCTGCCCTCGACCGTGCCGGTGACGATGGAGATGATGATCGCGCACGGCGCGGCGGTGGTGCGCGGCTCCTACCATTCGCTGGTCGCGATCGACATGCCGTTCGGCAGCTATGAGGAAAGCCCCGAGCAGGCATTCCGCAGCGCCGCGCGGCTTATGAAGGAGACGGGCGCGGCGGCGGTTAAGCTCGAGGGCGGCGCCGCGATGGCGGAGACGATCCGTTTCCTCACGAGCCGCGGCATCCCGGTGATCGGCCACGTCGGGCTCACCCCGCAGGCGGTCAACATGCTCGGCGGTTATCGCGCGCGGGGGCGCGACGATGCCGAGCGGGACAAGATCCTCTCCGATGCCAAGGCGGTCGCCGATGCGGGCGCGTTCCTGCTCGTGCTCGAAGGGGTGATGGAAGAGATCGCCGACGCCGCAACCAAGGCAGTCGGCTGCCCGACGATCGGCATCGGCGCTTCCGCGGCATGCGACGGCCAGGTGCTGGTGATCGACGACATGCTGGGGCTGTTCGAGCGGGTGCCGCGCTTCGTGAAGCGCTACGACGATCTCGCGACGCGCGTGTCGAAGGCGGCGGAGACCTATGCCGCCGAGGTTCGCGCGCGCGCCTTCCCGACGGAGGAGCAGATCTACCGCCCCAAGACGTGAAGCGCGAAGACGCTTTTCACGTGGCCCCGCCCCGGCTAAACGGCGCGGCGGTGGGAAGATGCCAGCTTCCGTTCATCCGCGATCTGTTTGACGGCGCCCCGGCGCCTCTGACACAAGGCCAACGCCCGAGCGGCGCGCAAGGAGTAGTTTTTTGGCGATCAAGCCTGCCGACAACGAGACCTTCTACCGCGAGGTGGACGAGGAACTCCGCCGCGACCAGATGAAGAACGTCTGGAGCCGCTATGGCGTGCTGATCATCGGCGGCGCATTGCTGCTGATCGCCGCGATCGGCGGCTACATCTATTATGAGCATCATCAGCGGGTGACCGCCGAGGCGCATGGTGAGGAACTCGCGCAGATCTACACCGACATCGGCGCCGGCAAGGCCAAGGAAGCCGGGCCGAAGCTCGACGCGCTCGCGGAAGACGGCGGCCCCGGTTATCGCGCCGCGGCGCTGCTCACCAAGGCCGATCTCGCGCTCGAAGCCGGCGACGACAAGGCGGCGCTCGCCGCGTTCAAGGCAGTCGCCGACGACGGCAAGATCGCCCAGCCCTATCGCGAGCTGGCGCTGATCCGCCAGACCTCGCTGGAATTCGACACGCTGCCGCCGGCGGACGTCATCGCGCGGCTGAAGCCGCTCGCGGTGGCCGGCAATCCGTGGTTCGCGACCGCGGGCGAGCTCACCGGCATCGCGCATCTCAAGGCCGGCCAGCAGGCCGAGGCGGCGAAGATCTTCGCGGCGATGACCAAGGACGACACCATCCCCTCGACCGTGCGGTCGCGCGCGCTGCAGATGGCGGGGGCGCTCGGCGTCGACGCGATCGACGACAAGGCCGCCGCCGGCATGGCGGCTCCCAAGGGAAATTGAGGCATCATGAAGCGTAGATATCTCGCGCTGGCGCTGGTCGCGCTGACCGGCGGCTGCGGCATCCTGGGCGGCAAGGAGAAGCCGACCACCCCGACGGTGGGCGAGCGCGTTCCCGTGCTGACCGCCGAAACCGGGCTGGAGGTCGATCCCGCGCTGGCCGACGTCGCGGTGACGCTGCCTGCGCCGGTGGACAATCCCGATTGGGCGCAGCCGGGCGGCAATGCCGCCAAGGCGCTGGGCCATGTCGCGCTGCCCGGCCAGTTCACCCGCGCGTGGAGCGTCTCGATCGGCCAGGGCGGCAGCAAGCGGATGCGGCTCGCCGCGCCGCCGGTCGTTGCCAACGGCCGCGTCTATGTGACCGACACCGCGGCGGTGGTGACCGCGTTCGACGCGCGCACCGGCAGTCAGGTATGGCGCACCTCGATCGCGCCCGGCAGCGGCGGCAACCAGAATATGTTCTTCGGCGGCGGCGTCAGTGCCGACGGAGAGCGGGTCTATGCGACGAGCGGGGTCGGCGATGTCGCTGCGCTCAACGCCGCCGACGGCAGCCAGATCTGGAAGAGCCGCCCCGGCGGCCCGCTCCGCGGATCGCCGACGATCGCCAACGACAATGTCTATGTCGTCAGCCAGGACAACCAGCTCTACGCGCTCAACCCCGCAGACGGCACCGTCCGCTGGACCGGATCGGGCACGCTGGAGCAGGCGGGCGTGTTCGGCGCCGCGGCCCCGGCCGCCGCGCAGGGCACCGTCGTCGCCGGCTATTCGTCGGGCGAGCTCACCGCCTATCGCTACGAGAACGGCCGCGTCGTCTGGCAGGACGCGCTCGCGCGCACCAGCATCTCGACCTCGGTCTCGGCGCTGTCCGACATCGATGCCGAGCCGGTGATCGCCGACGGCCGCGTCTATGCGATCGGCCAGGGCGGCCGCATGGTCGCGATGGAACTGGTCACCGGCCAGCGTATCTGGGAGCTCAACATCGCCAGCATCGCGACGCCGTGGGTAGCGGGCGACTGGGTGTTCGTCGTCACCGACGATGCCCGGCTGATGGCGATCTCGCGCGCGACCGGCAAGGCCAAGTGGATCACGCAGCTCTCGCGCTACCGCAAGGAGAAGAGCAAGTCCGGCCCGCTCACCTGGCGCGGCCCGGTGCTCGCCGGCGGGCGACTGATCGTGGTCAGCAACGAAGGCGCGATCGCGCAGGTCTCGCCGGCGGACGGCAGCATCCAGTCCACCGTCGAATCGGGCCGCACCGTCTCGCTCTCGCCGGTCGTGGCGGGCGGCACACTCTACATCCTCGACGACGACGGCCAGCTCAGCGCCTGGCGCTGAGCGGACGTTGCTTCCGCCGTCACCCTGAACTCGTTTCAGGGCCCATGCTGGAGACGGTCGCGACCGTCAGCGACAGGAATGCTGAAACAAGTTCAGCATGACGGATACGGCGCGTTCTCCGGCGAAAGCCGGGGTCCAGTGTCGAACTTGCGATCAAAGAAAGCGACTCGGCCCCGGCTTTCGCCGGGGAACAGACTTATGCCCCGCCGAGCTTGCCGAACTTCGCTTCGAAGGCGTCGCGGTCGTCGCGGGCGAGATAATCGGCTTGTTCGCGGACGCGATCGCGGGTGAGGCGGCCGCGGAACGCGCCCATATCTTCGTCCAGCCGCGCCAGCTCCGAATCGCTGAGCCGCGCGATATGGGAGAAGCGGGTGATGCCATGCTCGTTGAGCTTGGCTGCCATCTTGGGGCCGACGCCCTTCAAGGTCTGGAGATTGTCGGGCGGGCCGTCAGCACCAGGCAGTTCCTGATGCGCTTTCACGCCCAGCACTGATCCCGCGACATCGGCGGTGGCAGCCGCGCCCTGATCGATCAGTCCGTTGCCCTCGGTCCCGTCGCGGCTGCTGGTCTGGCGCTGGACCGGAGCGGGCGGCGGCGGCGTCTCGGTGAGCGGCGAGGGGCGCGCTTCCAGCGGATCGCCAAGGGGATGCGTCCGGCCAGGGCCGGGGCGCGGGTCCTCCGCCTGGCCGACGCGCTCCAGCGGAGTATCGCGCACGACCGGGCCGCTGCGGCGCGAGCGGAACAGCCACACGCCGACAATGACGCCGATCGTCAGCGCGACGATGATCGGGATGAGATAGGTGTTGAAAAGCTCGTTCATCTTAACCCCTCGGTCATGACAGGAAACCGTCCTTTTCGGGACGGCCGAACAGCAGCCAGGCGATGCCGAGCCCGGCGAAATAAGCGGCGAGAACGAGGCCCAGCGCCTCGACGATCAGCGGCAGCACGAAGCCGCCCGATCCCGGCTCGTCCGCCCAGGCGACCGACCCGATGCCAGGTGTGGCGGCGACGCGCTGGGTAAGGCCCGGAAACTCGCCCTGGCCGTCGCGCTGAAAACGGTCGGCAGGGCCGGCGAGCGTCGCGGCGCGCGCCAGCGGTGCGCGCGCGAGAGCAACCGAGATGCCCGGCACTTCGGCAGCAGCGACGGTGGTCCGCGCTTCTGCCTCCAGCCGGTCGATCAGCCCGGCGCCCTGGCCGATCGGGCCATGCCACAGCCAGCCGAACAGCAAGGCGGCGACCAGCCCGGCAATGATCCTCATGGTTGGCGACATGGCGCGGCGGCCCTCCTCTCGACCGACAATGTTTCGCGTCCGGAAAGTATCCGCTCGCGCCATGCCAAAGGTCAAGCGAGCGCGGCTTCGCGCTCCACCTCGCGCCACCCGATGTCGCGGCGGCAGAAGCCGCTCGGGAAGTCGATCGCGTCGACCGCGGCATAGGCGGCCTTTTGCGCTTCGGCGACGGTGCGGCCCAGCGCGGTGACTGTCAGCACGCGTCCGCCATTGGCGACCAGCCCGTCGCTCCCCTGCGCGGTGCCGGCCTGGAAGATGTGGACGCGATCGCTGCCAGCGCCGTCGATGCCGCCGATCGTGCCGCCCTTCTCGGGTGTGCCGGGGTAGCCGCGCGCCGCCATCACGACGGTGAGCGCCGCCTCGCGCCGGAACTGCGGCGGCGGCACGTTGGCGAGGTTGCCGTCCGCGACCGCCTTGAGCAACGCGACCAGGTCGCCGTCATAGCGCATCATCAGCACCTGGCATTCAGGATCGCCGAAGCGGGCGTTATATTCGATCAGCTTGGGGCCGTCCGCCGTGAGCATCAGACCGGCGTAGAGCACGCCCGAATAGGGCGTGCCGGCATCGGCGAGCGCGCGGACGGTGGGGCGGATGATCCTGGCCATCACCTGTTCGCGCAGCGCCGGTGTCAGGATCGAGGCGGGGCTGTAGGCGCCCATGCCGCCGGTGTTCGGCCCGGTATCGCCGTCGCCGACGCGCTTATGGTCCTGCGCCGAGCCGAACGGCGCGACCGCGCTGCCATCGGTCAGCGCGAAATAGCTCACCTCCTCGCCCTCCAGGAACTCCTCGATCACCACCTCGGCGCCCGCGCCGCCGAACCCGCCGGAGAACATGTCCGCCACCGCGGCCTCGGCTTCTTCCTTCGTGGCCGCGATGATGACGCCCTTGCCCGCGGCGAGGCCGTCGGCCTTGATGACGACGGGCAGGCTGAACTCTTCCAGCGCGGTCTCGGCCGCGAGTTTGTCGGTGGCGCGGACGTAGCGGGCGGTCGGGATGTCATGACGCGCGCACAGATCCTTGGTGAACCCCTTGGACCCTTCGAGCTGCGCCGGCGCGCGATTGGGGCCGAATACGGAGAAGCCCATGGTGCGCAGATTGTCGCCGAGCCCGTCGACCAGCGGCGCCTCCGGCCCGATCACGACCAACTCGACCGAATTCTTGAGGCAGAAGTCGATCACCGCACGATGGTCGGTGGGGTCGATATCGACGCATTTGGCATGTTCGGCTATGCCGGGGTTGCCAGGCATGGCGAACAGCTTGCCGAGGCTGGGCGATTGCGCGAGCTTCCACGCCAGCGCATGTTCGCGGCCACCCGATCCGACAAGCAGGACATTCATGAACTCGTTTCCTCCATCTGACGGCGGGCTGTTAGCAACCGAGACGCCGGGGGACAATTCGCCCGCGCAAAGCGTGTCGGAGCTTTCGCAATCGCTGAAGCGGACGGTGGAGGACGCCTTCGGCCATGTCCGCGTGCGCGGCGAGGTCTCCGGCTTCAAGCGCCACAGCTCGGGCCATTGCTATTTTACCTTGAAGGACGATCGCGCCTGCATCGACGGCGTGATCTGGAAGGGGCAGGCGGCGGCGCTGCGCTTCCGGCCCGAGGACGGGATCGAGGTGATCGCGACCGGCAAGCTCACCACTTATCCGGGCCGGTCCAAATATCAGGTGGTGGTCGATCGGCTTGAGCTCGCCGGTCAGGGGGCGCTGATGGCGCTGCTCGACAAGCGCCGCCGCGCGCTCGCCGCCGAGGGCCTGTTCGACGAGGATCGGAAGAAGCGGCTGCCCTTCCTGCCGCGCGCCATCGCTGTCGTCACGTCTCCCACCGGCGCGGTAATCCGCGATATCCTCCACCGCCTCGCCGACCGCTGCCCCAGTCACGTCATCGTCTGGCCGGTGCCGGTCCAGGGCGAGGGCGCAGCACCGCAGGTGGCGGCGGCGATCCGGGGCTTCGATACGCTCGCGGCAGGCGGCGCCGTGCCCCGGCCCGATCTGCTGATCGTCGCGCGCGGCGGCGGCTCGATCGAGGATCTCTGGGCGTTCAACGAGGAAGAGGTCGTCCGCGCGATCGCCGACTGCGCCATCCCCGTCATTTCGGCGGTGGGGCACGAGACCGACGTGACGCTCGCCGATTTTGTCGCCGATATTCGCGCCCCGACGCCCACTGCCGCGGCGGAGATGGCGGTCCCGGTGCGCGCCGATCTCATCGCCAACCTCCGGGAATCGGGTCTGCGCATGGAACGCTCCGTCCGTCGCACCACCGAGCGCGGCGACGAGCGGCTGGAAGCGGTGCTCCGCCATTACCCGACCCGCGAATCGCTACTCGCGCCGCAGCGGCAGAAGCTCGATGAGCTTGGCGACCGGCTGCCGCGCGCCTTGCGCGGCTCGCTCGACCGGGCGCGCGCTGAACTCGGGCGCGCGGGCGGCGCGCTGCGGCCGGGGCTGCTGCAATCGGCCTGGCGGCGCGGGCGCGATCGGCTGGAGGCAACGTGGCGGCTGGCGCAGGCGGTGGATCCGCGCCGTCCGCTGGAGCGCGGCTATGCGCTGGTCGAATCGCGCGACGGCCATGTGCTCGGTTCCGCCGCGGCGGCGCGCGAGGCCGGGCGGCTGCGGCTCGCCTTCGCCGATGGCCGCGTCGATGCGAGCGTCGACGGGGTTGAGCCGCCGCGCCGGGCTGCTAAGTCCAAGCCGGAAGGGCCGCAGCCGCGGCTGTTATGACGGACGAATTGCGATGCTGATGTCCAGCAAGGGCCGCGCCGCGCGGCTCCATTATATGGCGGGCACGTTCCGCATGCTGAGCGGGGGCGATCATGTCGTCTGCGCGGTCACCGGCGACGAGATTCCGCTGGAATCGCTGCGCTACTGGAGCGTCGCGCGGCAGGAAGCCTATGCCTCCGCCGAGGCCGCCGCGAAGGCCGGGCGCGACCTTTGAGGCGGCGTGCCGTGCTGGCGCTGGCGGGCGGTTGCGTCGCCGCCGCAGCCTTTGCGCAGACCGGCAGCGATCCCTTCCAGCTGTCCGGGCGCGCGGAGCAGGGCGGGCTGCTGCTCGGCACCGCGCCTGAAGGCACCGTCCGCCTGACGCTCGACGGCAAGCCGGTGCCGCTGGCGCCGGGCGGACGCTTCCTGATCGGGTTCGACCGCGACCAGGGGACGTCGACGGTGCTACAGGCGGAGCGCGCATCCGGCGCCCCCTTGCGCCAGACCATCGCGGTGTCGCCGCGAAGCTGGCGGATCGAGAATATCAACGTCGCCCGCACGCCCGGCGGCGTCCCCAGCGAAGCCTATCGCATCCATCGCGCCGGCGAATTGAAGCGGATCGAGGCGGCGCGCGCGGTTAATTCGTCGAGCGAGGGCTGGCGGCAGCGCTTTGTCTGGCCGGCGACGGGGCGGATCAGCGGCCTGTTCGGATCGCAGCGCGTCTACCGCGGCGAGCCGGCGGCCTATCATTCCGGCGTGGACGTCGCGCCAGGTAGCGGCGCGCCGGTGGTGGCGCCGGCGGATGGCGTTGTCGTGCTCGCCGGGCCGCCCGCCTTCAGCCTCGAAGGCAATCTTGTCATCATCGATCACGGCATGGGGCTCAACAGCGCCTTCCTCCACCTCGCCACCAATACTGTGCGGGAGGGGCAGGCGGTGCGGCAGGGTCAGCTGATCGGCACCGTCGGCGCCACGGGCCGCGCGACCGGGCCGCACCTCCACTGGAGCATGAAGTGGATCGACGCGCGGCTGGATCCGCAGGCTCTTGCCGGGCCAATGACGCCTGTACGTTAAAGGGCGCGCGCTAGCGGCGATCCGCCTTACTGGTCGCGACGAACGCGGATGCTGGGCTGGCCGTCGATCTTCGCCATATAGCTGCCAAGCGCCGAGCGGCTGATCACGATCTTCGATCCCGGCCGCGGCTTGCGCCCAAGCACATTGTTGTCGGTCTGACGCCAGGTCGCGCCCTCGGCCACCTTCAGCGCCCATTTGCCGTTCTGATCGACAAAGGCATTGGCGACGGTGGTCTCGATCTGCTTGACCTCGTCCTCTTCTTTCTCGTCGTCGCCGCCGCCGAACAGGTTGAAGTCGGGCAGCGCGAGGCCGAACAGGGTGCGACGCGTCTTTCGGATCTGCTGGCGGTCGACCATCACAACCTCGCGATTGTCGGTCGCGGTCTGCAGCGCAGCGGTCGCTTGGTCGAAACAGGCGAGGCGCTCGGCCGAATCCGCGACGCCGCGGCAGCGCATCAGCGCTTCATAGGCGGCCGGCCGCTCCTCGGGCTTCTTCTGCGCGGACGCGGGCATCGCCATCGCCGCCGCCAGAACCACCGTCGACACCGCTATCGTCTTCGCGCTCATCGTGACTGAAACCCCATGTCCCGTTAGAGTACCGGTGTAGCACGCCGCGGCGGACGATCAATCGTTCCAGGCGGCCTCGCGTCATTGTGGCAATTTTGTCACGAGGCACGAAAATGGGCGGTTCTCCCGTGTGGGGGAATTGCGTCCTTCTTGTTACATCCCTTAAACAGCGCCCCATGCCAGATAGGGCTGGCAATCAAGATTCTGCGCGCGGCACGGCCGCAAAAAGGGGATCAATATGAATAAGACTCGTCTTCTCAACCAGCTGCTGGCCACCACGGTCATCGGCGGCGCGATGGGCCTCGCGGCTCCCGCGTTCGCGCAGCAGGAGCAGGCCGACACGACCGCGACCGGTCCCGTCGAGAGCCTGACGCCGACCGATCAGGCGACCCAGTCGGCCGATCAGGGCGGCGCCATCGTCGTCACCGGTTCGCGCATTCCGCAGCCGAACCTGACCGCGGTTTCGCCGGTCACCGTTCTCGGCAGCCAGGAAGTGAAGCTTCAGGGCACGACCCGCACGGAAGATCTCGTCAACACGCTGCCGCAGGCCTTCGCCTCGCAGGGTGGTAACCTCGCCAACGGCGCGACCGGCACCGCCACCGTCAACCTGCGCGGCCTCGGTTCGGCCCGTACGCTGGTTCTCGTCAACGGCCGCCGTCTGCTCCCGGGCGATCCGACCTTCCCGGCTCCGGATATCAACACGATCCCGACTGCGGTCGTCGAGCGCGTCGACGTGCTCACCGGCGGCGCCTCGTCGGTTTACGGTTCGGACGCCGTCGCCGGCGTCGTGAACTTCGTGATGAACACGAACTTCGAGGGCATCCGCCTCGACGGTCAGTACAGCTTCTACCAGCACGACAACCGCAACGACGGCCAGGTGCTGGCGGCGCTCAATCGTCGCGGCTTCGCCTACCCGCGTGGTAGCGTCACTGATGGCGGCGGTATCGATCTCAACGCCGTGTTCGGCGCTGGCTTCGACGACGGCCGCGGCCACGTCACTGCCTATGCCGGCTATCGTAAGCTCGATCCGGTCACCCAGAACCGCCGTGACTATTCGGCTTGCGCCCTTCAGGCCCGCACGCCCGCTCAGGTCACTGCGGAACCGAACCGCCTCGTCGATTGCGGAGGCTCGGCCACCTCGCCGGAAGGCACGTTCCTCACCAACGTCGGCACGTTCCAGACCTCGCCGACCGGCCGTGCGTTCGTTCCGGGTTCGACTGCCTACAACTTCGCGCCGCTGAACTACTATCAGCGTGCCGACGAGCGTTACACGTTCGGCGCCTTCGCGGAATATGAGATCAGCCCGGCGGTGAAGCCGTACCTCGAGATCATGTTCATGGACGACCGCACGGTCGCCCAGATCGCGGAATCGGGCAACTTCGGTAACACCACCAGCGTCAACTGCGACAACCCGCTTCTGTCGGCGCAGCAGCTGGCGCTGGTCTGCCAGCCTGCCAACCTGGTCTATCCGGCCGACGATCCCGCGACGCCGGAAGACGAGTCGGACGCTCCGCCGGTCGACTTCATCGACACGGTCAACGGTGGCACCTACAACCGTGGCGTTCTGTACGTTCTGCGCCGCAACAAGGAAGGTGGTCCGCGTCAGGACGATCTGCAGCACACCAACTTCCGCACGCTCGTCGGTGTGAAGGGCGACATCAGCCCGGCTTGGTCGTATGACGCTTACTATCTCTATGGTCGCGTCAACTTCAGCCAGACCTACCTGAACGAGTTCTCGGTTTCGCGTTTGAACCGTGCTCTCGACGTCGTCACCAACCCGGCCAACGGTCAGCCGGTCTGTCGTTCGGTTCTCGACGGTTCCGACCCGAACTGCGTCCCCTACGATGTGTTCGCCCGCAACTCGGTCAATCCGGCAGCGCTTTCGTATCTGCAGACCCCGGGCTTCTCGAACGCGGTCGTCGAGCAGAGCGTTGCCTCGGCCTCGATCACCGGTCTGCTCGGCGAATATGGCCTGCAGTTCCCGTGGGCGAACGAAGGTCTCGGCATCAACGTCGGCCTCGAATATCGCAAGGACGCGGTCGATTATCGCACCGATGCGGGCTTCCAGGCGGGCGATCTTGCCGGCCAGGGCGCGCCGTCGCTCCCGGTCCAGGGTTCGTTCGACGTTCGCGAGCTCTACGCCGAGGCGCGTCTGCCGATCGTGACGGACGGCTTCTTCCACTATCTCGCGGTCGAGGGCGGCTACCGCTACTCGAAGTACGAGATCGGTGGCGGCGGCAGCTTCTCGACCGACTCGTACAAGATCGGCCTCGACTTCTCGCCGATCCGGGACATCCGCCTGCGCGCTTCGTACAACCGTGCGGTCCGTGCGCCGAACATCCAGGAGCTCTTCGCTCCGGTGCGCGTCGCTCTGACGGGTAACTCCGATCCGTGTGCGGGTGACTTCAACGACGATACGCCGCAGACCGCTCCGACCGCGACGGCCGCGCAGTGCGCCCTCACCGGCGTCACGGCTGCCCAGTACGGCAACATCGCCGCCAACCCGGCGGGTCAGTACAACGGCCAGATCGGTGGTAACGCTGCTCTGTCGCCGGAGAAGTCGGACACCTACTCGGTCGGTGTCGTCCTCCAGCCGCGCTTCCTTCCGGGCTTCGCGGCGACGGTCGATTACTTCAACATCAAGGTGGCTAACACCATCTCGACGATCGGGTACGACACGATCCTGCAGACCTGCATCGACTCCGCTGATCCCGACTTCTGCGGCCGGATCAACCGCGATGCGCGTGGTTCGCTGTGGCTGACGCCGAACGGCTTCATCCAGGATCTGAACACCAATATCGGTAGCATCAAGACCTCCGGTATCGACGTTGGCCTGTCCTACACCACCGAGATCGGTGATCTGGGCACCCTTGGCTTCAACTTCGTCGGCACCTGGCTGGACAAGATCACCACCGACAACGGCGTTTCGACCCCGTATGACTGCACCGGTTACTTCGGTCTCCAGTGCGGCACGCCGAACCCCGAATGGCGGCACAAGGCGCGCCTGACCTACACCTCGCCTGAAGGTATTGGTCTGTCGCTCCAGTGGCGCTACTTCGACTCGGTCGACGTGGATCGTCTGAGCCCGAACCCGACGCTGGCGGCGACGCCGACGGCCGCGTTCAACATCAACGGCATCAAGGCTCAGAGCTACTTCGATCTGACCTCGACCTTCCGTATCGGCGAGAACTATTCGTTCCGCCTCGGTGTGAACAACATCCTCGACCGCTCGCCGCCGGTGATCGGTTCGAACGGTGCCTCGGGCGTCATCAACGCCTGCCCGGGCGTCACCTGCTCGGGTAACACCTTCCCGCAGGTCTATGACGCGCTGGGTCGGTACATCTTCGCCGGCGTCACCCTCGACTTCTAAGTCGAAGGCCAAAGGCAAAAAACTTGAACGGCGGGCCTGGTGCCCGCCGTTTTCTTTTTGGGCGAGCGCGCTATGACGGGCCATGGCCACGACCGCGCAGCCGCCCCCCTCTCCCGCCGAGTTGCAAGCCGATCAGGCCGCGGCGCGGGGTGATGCCGCGACTGCGCGGCGCCTGCTGGAAGATGCCAGCAGGACGGCCCCCGACCGCGCCGAAACCTGGCTCAAGCTCTCCGCGATGTGCCGCGCTTCGGGCGACGTGCCTGCCGCGCTGGACGCGATCGGCGGCGCGCTGCGGATCGATCCGCTCGCCTTCGTGCCGCTGCTGATGAAGGCCAACCTCCTGGACGCGGCGGGCCGCAGGGCGGAAGCGGGCGAGGCTTATGGCAATGCGCTCGCGCAACGCCCCTCACCGGCACCGGGCCACCTGAGCAACGCGATCGCCCAGGCCGAGGCGCGTCATGCTGAGCATCTCGAAGCCGCCGCCGTGCGGCTTGCGAAGGCGGGCGCCGCGACAGAAGCAGCTCTCTCCGGATCGGAGGCTCGCCGGGCGGCGCGGTTCCGCAGCAACATCCTGCGCACGACCCGCGTGTTCCACTCCGAACCGACGCACTTCCATTACCCCGGCCTCGCCGAGCGGGAGTTTCACGATCGCGAGGATTTCCCGTGGCTCGAAACGCTGGAGGTCGCGACCGATACGATCGCCGCCGATTTCGAACGCGTCATGGCAGCCGAGCGCGCCGAGCTGGTGCCCTACATCCAGTATCCCGAGGATGTGCCGCTCCGCCAATGGACGGCGCTCAACCAATCTAAGGCGTGGACCGCGATCCATCTGCTCCAGAATGGCGAGCGGGTCGAGGCGAACGCGCGGCATTGCGAAGCGACGATGGCGGTGCTCGCCAGGCTCGATCAGCCCGATATCGCGCGGCGCTCGCCCAATGCGATGTTCTCGCTGCTCGCGCCTGGTACGCACATCCCGCCGCATGTCGGAGTCTCCAACGCGCGGCTCGTCTGCCACCTGCCGCTGATCGTGCCCGATGGCTGCTGGTTCCGCGCTGGGGCGGAACGGCGTGCGTGGAAGCGTGGCGAGGCTTTCGTGTTCGACGACACGATCGAGCATGAGGCGATGAACCCAAGCCAGGCGCTGCGTGTCGTCTTCATCATCGACACCTGGCACCCCGGTCTGTCAAAGGGCGAACGCGCCGCGGTGCGCGCGATCATGGAAGCGAGCGACGGCGGCGAAGGCGAAGGCATCTGATGAACAGCACGATTCAATTCCGGCCCGCGGGCGCCGCCACGGCGGACAGTCCCGATGCCGCCGCCGACGCGGGGCTCGATGCGCTGCGCGAGGGCCGCGAGGCGGAGGTCCTGCCGCGGCTCGATCGCGCCGCCGCGGCGCATCCGGGTCATGCCCGGCTCCATCAGGTGATCGGGCTGCTCCGCCGCGAGTTGGATCAGCTCAAGCCCGCGCTTGCCGCGTTCGAGCGTGCCGCCGCGCGCGCACCCGCCGATCCGCGCATCGCCCACGGCCATGCCCGCGCGGCGCTGGAGGCGGGGCTCCCCTCGAAGCCGCTGTTCGATCATGCCGCCAGCCTTGCTCCACGCGATGGCGACGTGCTGCTCGGCCGCAGCGCCGCGCAATTCGCCGACGGCGGGCCAGAGGCCGCGCTGCCCGATCTTGAAATCATCCTCGGCGCCAATCCCGGTTGGCTCCCCGGCCATGCGCTGATGGCGCGGCTGCGCTGGCTGATCGGTGATCGCGAGCATTTCGCCGACAGCTACAAGCGCGCTCTCGGCACCGCACCCGGCGACATCAACCTGTGGCGCGATCTCATCACGACGCTGACCCATGCCGACCAGTTCGAATCCGCGCTCGCCGCGATCGCACAAGGGCGCATCTCTGCCGGCCAGCATATCGTGTTCGACGTCAACGAGGCGGTGTGCGTTGCCGAGATGGGCGACATCGCGACGGCGGACCGGCTGTTCGCCAAGCTCGGTACCATCGACGACGTCACCGTCGCCGTCCGCCACATCCGCCATCTGCTCCGCGCGGGCCGTCCCGACGAGGCAATCGCGCTGGCGCTGCCGTGGACCGGCCGTCCCGAAGCGGCGATGGTATGGCCCTATCTGTCGATTGCCTGGCGGCTGACCGATGATCCGCGCTGGCAATGGCTGGAGGGCGACGAACGCCTCGTCCGCCATTTCGATCTCGACGAGCTTGCGCCCGGCCTCGACGCGCTCGCCGAGCGGTTGCGCGTGCTGCACAACACCAGCCATCAGCCGCTGGAGCAATCGGTGCGCGGCGGGACGCAGACCGACGGCCCGCTGTTCCGCCGCATCGAGCCGGAGATTCAGGCGCTCCGAGCCGCGATCGTTCGCGCGGTCGAGACCTATGTCGACGGGCTGCCGCCTGTCGATGCGACCCATCCCTTCCTGGGGGTGCCCCGCGACGGACCAGTGCGCTTCGCCGGATCCTGGTCGGTGCGGCTCCAGCAACAGGGGCATCATTCGAACCACATCCACCCGCAAGGCTGGATCAGCTCGGCCTTCTACGTGGCGCTGCCCGATGCGGCGGAGCGCGGGGCCGATCCGGCGGGCTGGCTCCAGCTCGGCGTGCCGCAGACCGAGCTTGGCGTCGATCTGCCGCCGACGCGAGTGATCGAGCCCAAGCCGGGCCGGCTCGCACTCTTCCCCTCGACGATGTGGCACGGGACGGTGCCATTCGACGCCGGCGAGCGGCTTACCGTCGCGTTCGACGTCGCGCGCGGACGCTGACGCCCGCGGCGCTGCCGCGTCAGTACTGCTTGCTCTTCGGCGGCTGGGTCTCGTCGGTCGACTTCTCTTCCAGCGGCTTCTTGTCGAGCGGCGGCGCGGATTTGTTGCTGTCCTTGGGGCCGAGCATGGCGGTGGTCCTTCGCTGATCGATGAAGCGCGGATCGTCTCCGCTGGTCCGGCGCGCGTCAAGCCGGCGTGATGCGGACCCAAAGAAAAAGGGCGGCCCGGTTGCCCGGACCGCCCTTCAAAGGCTTTGCGACCGTGTGCCGATCAGCGCTTCGAGAACTGGAAGCTGCGGCGCGCCTTGGCGCGGCCATACTTCTTGCGCTCGACCGCGCGGCTGTCGCGCGTGAGGAAGCCCGCACGCTTGACGGTGGTGCGCAGCGCCGGCTCGTAGCGGGTCAGCGCCTGGCTGATGCCGTGCTTCACCGCACCGGCCTGGCCCGAAAGCCCGCCGCCGGTGACGGTGCAGACGACGTCATACTGGCCTTCGCGGCCGGCGACGCCGAACGGCTGGTTGATGACGAGACGCAGCGTCGGGCGCGCAAAGTAGACGGCCTGATCGCGGCCGTTGACCGTGATCTTGCCCGAGCCCGGCTTCAGCCAGACGCGCGCGACGGCGTCCTTGCGGCGGCCGGTGGCATAGGCGCGGCCCTGCTTGTCGAGCTGCTGCTCGCGAAGCGGGGCTTCCGGCTGCTGCGGCTGGACCGGAGCGGCCTCCTGCTGCGGTGCATCGGCCGATGCGTCCGCGGCGGCGGGAGCCTCGGCGGCGTCCGGCGCGGCGGGGGCCGGCTGGTTGGTCAGATTGCCGAGATCGGCAAGGGACTGGCGATTGTCGGTCATCAGGCACCCACCTTGTTCTTGCGGCTCATGCCCGCGACGTCGAGGGTTTCGGGGTTCTGGCCGCCGTGCGGATGCTCGGTGCCGTTGTAGAGGTGCAGCGCGCGCATCTGATCGCGGCCCAGCGGACCGCGCGGGATCATGCGCTCGACGGCCTTTTCAAGAATGCGCTCGGGGAAACGACCCTCGAGGATCTTGTCGGCGCGGACTTCCTTGAGGCCGCCCGGATAGCCGGTATGCTTGTAATACATCTTCTGCTGCAGCTTGCGGCCCGTGAACTTCACCTTGTCCGCGTTGATGATGACGACATGGTCGCCACAATCGACGTGCGGGGTGTAGCTCGGCTTGTGCTTGCCGCGCAGGATGTTGGCGACGATCGTGGCGAGACGCCCGACCACCAGCCCGTCGGCATCGATCAGATGCCACTTCTTTTCGACCTCGGCCGGCTTCGCCGACTTCGTGGTCTTCAACAGCGCCTTCATGGGGCCAGACCTCTTGAAAATGAACTGCGCCGCCCACTGGGGACGGCGCCGGTGGCGCGCTATTCGCAGCGGCGCCCGATAAAGTCAAGAAATGAGCGGGTTTGCCGAGAGGTATCACGATACCGCAGGACTACCGCCGCGTGCTGCTCTCCGCCGCCCAGCGCGCGTAATCGGGAAGCGCATCGGCGATCGGCCAGGTGACGATGGCCGGCACGTCATAGCTGTGCAGCGCGGCGATACGGGCGGTGAGCGCGGGTGCGGCCTCGGCGGCGGTCTTGAAGATCACGGGTACTTCGCTGCTGGTCTCGATTGCGCCCTGCCAGCGATAGATCGACCGGCAGGGACCCAGAATGTTGACGCAGGCGGCGAGCCCTTCCTCGACGGCCACGCGTCCGATCCGCTCGGCCTCCTCGGCGTTGGCGAAGACCGCGTAGACAGAGACGATCGCGGTCACGCCCGCCGTTCGCCCAGCCGGTGCGCGCAGACGATGACCGCAGCGAGCAGCAGCGCGCCCATGCCCTGGTGGGCGACCGCGATGTGAATATCGACGCCGGTCAGCAGCGTGCCGATGCCGAGTAGGATCTGCGCGGTCACCGCCGCAATCACCCATACGGCCTCGCGCCGCAAGCCGCGGTCCCAGGCGGTGAAGGCGAAGAGGCAGGCAGCGATCGCCACCGCGAAGGCGAGCCAGCGATGGACGAACTGCACGACAATCGGATTGTCCACGAAGTTGCGGACGAACGGCTCAAGCATCGGGGTGCCGGAGGGGAACCATTCGTCGCCCATTTTGGGCCAGCTCGAATAGGCGTAGCCGGCGTCGAGCCCGGCGACATAGGCGCCGAACAGCATCTGCAGCGCCAGGATCGACAGGGTCCAGATACCGGGTGTCGTCATCCGCACCGGCTTTGCGGCGGGGTCGCGCGACAAGTCCATCAGGTCCAGCGCGGTCCAGATCAGCCCGGCGAAGATGAAAAGCGCGGTGAGCAGGTGGACGGCGAGCCGGATGTGGCTGACGTCGGGCCGGTCGACGAGGCCGGACGCCACCATCCACCAGCCGATCGCGCCCTGCAGTCCGCCGAGTGCGAGCAGCGCGACCAGCCGCCAGCCATAGCCCCTGGGGATCGCCCGCTTCCACGCGAACCAGGCGAGCGGCAGCGCGAAGGCGAAGCCGATCACGCGGCCGAGCAACCGGTGGACATACTCCCAGAAATAGATCTCCTTGAACGCATCAAGGCTCATGCCGCGATTGATCTCGAGATATTGCGGGCTGGTGCGATAGGCATCGAACGCCGCCTGCCACGCCGCTTCGTTGAGCGGCGGCAGCGTCCCCGTGACCACATCCCAATGGACGATCGACAGCCCTGATTCGGTGAGCCGCGTGATCCCGCCGACGACGACCATCACGAAGACCAGCGAAGCGACGGCATAGAGCCAGCGCGCGATCGCGAGCGGCCGGGCGGTGGGGGGCTGCAAGAGCGTGGACGACATGGCCGCGCCTATGGCCGCACCGGGGGAAAAAGGGAAGGCGGAGGTCGCCCGGACACCGCGGCCGCCTTCCCGGAAAACTTTGCGCAGATCGCAAATGTTATATTGTATCTTTGCAGCGCCAGCCTTATAGATGCATCTCACGACAGCGGATTTCCCGATTCCCATGAACGCGATCAGGTCAGGTGGTGCGATGGACCGGCTGGGCATCATGCTCTCCGGCCTGTGCGTCGTGCATTGCGTGGCGAGCGCGGTATTCGTCGCGATGCTGGCGTCCGCGGGCGGCGCATTGCTCGATCCCGCGATCCACGAGATCGGCCTTTCGCTGGCGATCCTTCTCGGCGTTTTCGCGCTTGGCCGCGGGATCGTCGATCACGGATACATGATGCCCGCCGCGGTCGGCTCGCTCGGGCTTGGCGTGATGGCGGGCGCGATGACGCTCGATCACGGCTTGGGCAGCACGCTCTACACGGTGCTTGGTGTGGCGCTGCTCGCGCTCGGCCACGATCTCAACCGTCGGGCGGTGATCTAGCTTCCGCTTGTCGCAGGGGCCGCGAAGGCCTAAATCCGGATCATGTCGACCGCGCACGATCATCACATCCACGAAAGCCGCGATCTCGCGGTCGCCGCGCAATCGACGATGGAGAAATCGGGCGAGCAGTGGACGGCGATGCGCGCCGCGGTGTTCGATGCGCTCGCCGGGTTCGACAAGCCGGCGTCGGCCTATGACATCGCCGAGAAGCTGGGGCAGGCGCAGGGCCGCCGCGTCGCCGCCAACAGCGTCTATCGCATCCTGGACCTTTTCGTCGGCGCCAATCTCGCGCGGCGGGTGGAAAGCGCCAACGGCTATATTGCCAACGACCACCCAGGCTGCCTGCACGATTGCATCTTCCTGATCTGCGACACCTGCGGCCAGGCCAAGCATATCGACGACGATGCGCTGTCGAGCCGGGTGCGCGCGGCGGCGAGCGAGACGGGCTTTTCGCCCGAGCGCCCGGTCATCGAAGTCCGTGGCCGCTGCGAGGATTGCAAGGACTAGTCAGCAAGCCAGGTGACGTGGCCCATCTTGCGCCCGGGCCGTGCCTGACGTTTTCCATAAAGATGCAGATGCGCGCGCGGATCGGCCAGAAGCGTCGGCCAGTCGCCGGCGTCGGTGCCGATCAGATTGCGCATCGTTACCCGCTGGGCCGACAGCGACGTGTCGCCGAGCGGCAGGCCGCAGATCGCGCGGATGTGGTTTTCGAACTGCGAGGTGCGCGCCCCTTCGATCGTCCAGTGTCCGCTGTTGTGGACGCGCGGCGCCATCTCGTTGAACACCGCGCCATCCGCCGTCGCGAAAAACTCCAACGCGATGACGCCGACATAATCGAGCGCGTCCGCCACCTTGCGCGCCAGCGCGGCGCCCTCGGCGATCGTCTCCGGCGCGATGCCGGTCGCAGGCGCCTCGCTGGTGTCGAGGATGCCGTTGGTATGGACGTTGCGCGGCGCGTCCCAGACCACCGCCTGGCCATCGGTGCCGCGGCACAGCAGGATCGAAAATTCCGCGTCGAAGCGGACGAAGCCTTCCAGCACGGACGGCGCGCCGCGCACCGCGTCCCATGCCGCATCGGCGTCCGCTGCGGCCATGATCCGCGCCTGGCCCTTGCCGTCATAGCCGAACCGCCGCGTCTTCAGGATCGCCGGCGCGCCGATCCCGGCGAGCGCGGCGTCGAGTCCGGCGCGGTCGTCGACCGCCGCGAACGGCGCGGGCCGCCCGCCCAGCCCGGCGACGAAATTCTTCTCGCTCAGCCGGTCCTGCGCCACCTCCAGCGCCGCGGCGGGCGGATGCAGTGCGACCTTGCCGGTCAGCGCCGACAGCGGGCCGGCGGCGATATTCTCGAACTCGTAGGTCGCGACGTCGACCTCGGCGCCGAACCTAGCCAGTGCCTCCGCATCGTCATAGGCGCCGCGGGTGACGCGCGCGGCGACTTCGGCGGCGATCGGCGCATCTTCGGGCGCGTAGATGTGGCAGCGATAGCCGAGCTGCGCCGCGGCCATCGCCAGCATCCGGCCGAGCTGGCCGCCGCCGACGATGCCGATGGTAGAGCCCGGCGGGACGGTCATTCGGGCGTTTCGGCCACGTCGCTGGTCTGCTTTTCGCGCCACGCCTCCAGCCGCCCGGCGAGCGCATCGTCGGTGGTGGCGAGCATCGCGGCGGCGAGGAGCGCGGCGTTGACCGCGCCCGCCTTGCCGATCGCGAGCGTGCCGACCGGAATGCCGGCGGGCATCTGGACGATCGAAAGCAGGCTGTCCCAGCCCGACAGCGCCTTGGATTCGACCGGCACGCCGAGCACCGGCAGCCGCGTCATCGCCGCCGCCATGCCGGGCAGGTGCGCCGCGCCGCCCGCGCCGGCGATGATCGCCCTGAGGCCGCGCCCGGCGGCGGACTTGGCATAATCGTAGAGCCGGTCGGGCGTGCGGTGCGCGGAGACGACCTTCACCTCATGCGACACGCCGAGCGCTTCGAGCGTCTCCGCGGCATGGCGCATCGTCTCCCAATCGGAGCGGCTGCCCATGATAATCCCGATCGTCGCTTCGTCTGCCATTGCCACCCTGCCTGCCCGGCGAAGCGCCACTCCTTAACCGGCGCGGCGGGGGTGCGCAATTGGCGGTCTGTTAACCAGATGCGGGCTAGTTTCGTGCCCACACGCAAGGGGCAGGGCCATGAACATCCACGGCAATATCGTCGCCGGCATTCCGGTCGAGGACATGACGAGCGAGGTGCGCGCCGCGATCGGCCAGCTCTCCGACGAGAATGCGCTGCTCCGCGCCGCACTCGCCGAAACGCGCGAGCGGGTGCAGGAGCTGGAGCGCACCGCCGACAGCGACGTGCTGACGCCGCTCCCCAACCGCCGCCGCTTCCTTGCCGAACTCGAGCGCGCGGTAAGCCGCGCCAATCGCCACGGCACGCCGTCGGCGGTGCTGTTCGTCGATCTCGCCGGGCTGAAGGCGATCAACGACGCGCACGGCCATTTCGCGGGCGACGCGGCGCTGATCCATGTCGCCGGGCTGCTCGCCGGGCTGATCCGCACCACCGATTGCGCGGCGCGCGTTGGCGGCGACGAGTTCGGACTGATCCTCGACCATCTCGATCACAACAGCGCGATCGAGACCGCGGAGCGCATCGCGCGCTGCATCGCCACCAACCCGCTCGACATCGGCGGCAGCGAGCTGGCGTTGGAGTCCGCGATCGGCGTCGCGACGGTGCTGACCGGCGATACGGTGGAGGACGTCCTCCGCCGCGCCGACCGCAACAAGGCACGCGCCAAGCGCGACGGCTGAGGCCGCGCCTAGCGGTCCTTCAGATAGTAGAAGTCTTTCGCGTCGAGGCTGTCGTCGAGCTCGAAGACGATCGGCTGGCCGGTCGGGATCTCCAGCCCGCTGATGTCCGCATCGGTGATCCGGTTGAGATGCTTGACGAGCGCGCGGAGCGAATTGCCGTGCGCGGAGACGAGCACGCGGCGGCCCTCTTTCAGCTCGGGGATGATCCGCTCCTCCCAATAAGGCAGCACGCGCGCGATCGTGTCCTTGAGGCTTTCGTGCGACGGGATCTCGATCCCCGCGTAGCGACGGTCGTTGGTGAGATCGAAGTCGCCGCCCGGCTCCATCGCGGGCGGCGGGATGTCGAACGAGCGCCGCCAGATATGGACCTGCTCGGCGCTATGCTTCGCCGCCGTCTCCGCCTTGTCGAGCCCAGTGAGCCCGCCATAGTGGCGCTCGTTCAGCCGCCAATGCTTTTCGACCGGCAACCACAGACGCCCCATCGCCTCCAGCGCGATGTTGAGCGTCTTGATCGCGCGCGTCTGGAGGCTGGTGAAACAGATGTCGAAATCGAGCCCGCGCTCGGCGAGCAGCTCGCCCGCCGCCTTGGCTTCCGCTTCGCCCTGCGGCGTCAGGTTGACGTCCCACCAGCCGGTGAAGCGATTCTCCAGGTTCCAGGCCGACTGGCCATGACGGATGAGGACGAGCGTGGGCATGGGGTCTCCGTAAATATTGCCGTCATTGCGATCCCGGCGAATGCCGGGAGAAGCAATCCAGAGCGGCGTTGGTGGCCGCTGGATTGCTTCGTCGCGATGCTCCTCGCAAGGACGCTTCCGGCTTGGCCGCTTACCGCCGCGCGTCGAGATCGTCGAGCATGGCATGGAGCGCGTCTAGGCACGAACGGCCGAGCGCGGCGCAGCGGTCCGGCGACCAGCCCTGATCGGGATCGGGCAGATCGTCATTGTCCTTGAACGGCATTTCCAGCGTCATCGACACCGCGCCAAACCGCTCGGCGACCTGGTTGGTCGACATCGAGAGATTGGCCTGGCCGGGCTGCGCGACCTCATAGCCGTGGCGGCGCTGGAAATCGGGCGAGATCGCCTCCAGCCGCTCGGCATAGCGGGTGAAGAGATCGCCCAGCGCATCGGTCCAGCTCGGGATGCCCTCGAAGCCGGCGAGGAAATTATAGGGGATCGCCTCGTCGCCGTGGACGTCCATCGCGAAATGGACGCCGGTCTCGTCCATGCGATTGCGCACGGCGAGCACTTCGGGGCTCTTCTCGGCGGTGGGCGTATGCCATTCGCGGTTGAGGTTCACGCCCGCGGCGTTGGTGCGCAGATGCCCGAGGCGCGATCCGTCGGGGTTCATATTGGGTACGATGTGGAAGGTCGCGCGCTCGCGCAGCCGCCGTGCGACCGGATCCGAATCGTCGAGCAGCCGCGCCACCGCGCCTTCCATCCACCAGCTTGCCATCGTCTCGCCGGGATGCTGGCGGCCGTAAAGCCACACCGAGAGCGGCCCGGTGCCGACCGAGAGATAGTCGATGTCCTGCCCGTCGAGCGTAGTCCCAAGCGAACGGTAGGAAACGTCCGGGTGCGATGCGGCGTCGGCGATGAAATCGTTGTGGCGCTCCATCGAATATGGCGCGAAATAGGCGAGCCACACGCTGTCCGAAGCGGGCGTCAGCCGGATCGTCAGCACCCCGCCTGCGTAATCCGTTTCCGCCTGCCGCCAATCTTCGCGGTCGTAGGAGAAGCGCGCGCGGTAATTCTCCCAGCCTTTGGGGTAGGCCGAATCGCCGCAGTTGACGATGCGCAGCTCCACCGCGCGGCCGGCAGCGCCGGTCAGCCGGAAGTAGAACCATTGGTAGAAATCGGACTGGTGGTCCTTGACGATTTCCAGGTCGACACGATCGCCTTCGATGGCGACCAGCTTGATGTTGCCGCCATCGAAGGCGCTCGAGATGCTGAGGGTCATGGCACCGAGATAGTGCGTCCCGATTCACCGGGGAAGTCCCGGAACAGCGCGTCGGCGAGTCTTTCGACCGCATTGCGGCGATCGGCGAGCGGATCTTCCGCACGCGCCTCGGTCTCGGCGCGGCCTTCCCAAAATACGGTGCCGTCGGAGCGGCGCTTGATGCTCACCTGCAGCATAGTGCCGACGATCTCGCCGCCGCGCCCGCCGCCGACACCGAAGCTTGCGCCCGCGCCGACGCCGCTCGACCAGCCGCCGGTGCCGCCGCCGATACCGATGGTGACCGGCGGGCGGCTACGGAGCGCCTCGCGGCTGCCCTGGCGAACATCGACGAGCGCGACCTGCTCGGACTTGCCGGGCGAATCGACGACGGTCCAGCCGAGCCGGGCGAGCTGCGCCGTGACCGCGCCCGAATAGCTGCGGAATTCCAGGCTGCCCGCCATGTCCGGCTCGAACGGCTCGACTGCAATCTGGCCGCGCGCGATCGGCTCTCCGAGGTGGAAGCGGGTGACGTCCGCGCCACCAAGCCGCCGCTCCCCACCGCCCGTAGCGCAGCCGGTCAAAACCGTTGCCGCCAGCAGCATCGCTCCGCCGATCCGCATCACCGCCTTCATTTTGCGCACCTCGCCGCTATGATGATCATTGCACTTCCTAAACGATCGTGCGGGCATTTCGCTGCATCGGCAGGCGAGAGGGGCGAATGGACGAAGCGAAGAAACCCGCTGTGCTGGTGACGGGCGGTGCCGGCTATATCGGCAGCCACGCCGTTCTGGCGCTGCTCGATGCCGGCTGGCCGGTGGTGGTGATCGACAATCTGGTGACCGGTTTCCGCTGGGCGGTGCCCGGTGCGGCGGCGTTCGTTGAAGGCGACATCGCCGATCAGCCGCTGGTCGCGCGCGTCATCGCCGAGCATGGCGTCGGCGCGATCATGCATTTCGCGGGATCGGTGGTGGTGCCCGAATCGGTGAGCGATCCGCTCAAATATTATGAGAACAACACCGTGAAGAGCCGCGCGCTGATCGAGAGCGCGGTGAAAGGCGGGGTGCGCCACTTCATCTTCTCCTCGACCGCCGCGACCTACGGCATTCCCGAAAGCGTGCCGGTGGCGGAGGATGCGCCGACGCGGCCGATCAACCCCTATGGCTGGTCCAAGCTGATGACCGAGCGGATGCTCGCCGACACTGCCGCAGCGCATCCGATCAACTATTGCGCGCTCCGCTATTTCAACGTCGCCGGCGCCGATCCGCACGGCCGCACGGGGCAATCCACCGCCGGTGCGACGCACCTCATCAAGGTCGCGGTCGAGGCGGCGACGAGCAAGCGCGACGGCGTTGCCGTCTACGGCAGCGATTACGACACGCCGGACGGCACCGGGGTGCGCGATTATATCCATGTCAGCGATCTCGCCGATGCGCATGTCGACGCGCTGGAGATGCTGGTCCGCGATCCCGCCGCGAGCCATGTGATGAACTGCGGCTACGGGCGCGGCTTCTCGGTGCTCGAAGTGCTCGACGCGGTCGATCGCGTCACAAACATGCGCGTCGATCGGCGGATGGAGCCGCGCCGCGCCGGCGATCCCGACGCGCTGGTCGCGGACAATGCCCGCATCCTCGAAACGCTGCCGTGGCGCCCGCGCCGCGACGATCTCGACACCATCGTCGCCCACGCGCTCGCTTGGGAGCGGTCGCTGGCCGAACGCCAGGCGGAGGGCTCGGCCGCATGACGATCGACGCGACGCTGCAATCCGCCGCCGCGATGCTCCAGCGCGGCGATCCGCGCGGCGCGCTGCGGCTGCTCCAGCCGGTGGCGGACGGCGGTGAGCGGCATCCGGCGCTGTTCACGCTCATCGCCCAATCGCATTCCGAGATCGGCGACCGCGCGGCGGAGGAGGTGTGGATCGACCGGCTGCTGGAGATCGCGCCGCGCCACCTGATGGGTCTCATTCGCAAGGGCGATCGCCGCTGGGACGCGCGCGACCCGCGCTCCGCGGTCAGCTTCTACCAGATGGCCGCGAAGGTCGGCGCCGCCACGCCGGGCCTGCCGCTCAACATGGCGCGCGAGCTGCAACGGATCGCGCGGCGCACCGAGGAGGCGGGCTCCAATTTCCAGGGGCACCTGGAGGACCGCATTCTCTCTGGCGGTGTCGATCCGGCGGCGATCGGGGCGCGCTTCGCCGAATCGCTCGACATATTGTTCCAGCGCAAACAGCCCTATTTCCAGCAGCCGAGCGCCTTCTTCTATCCGCGGCTGCCGCACATCCAGTTCTACGAGCGCGGGGCGTTCGAGTGGGCGGAGCGGGTGGAAGCGGAGACCGATGCGATCCGTGCCGAGCTGGTCGAGCTGCTGAAATCAGAGGCCGGCTTCAAGCCGTACGTCCAGCAGGAGGAAAATCGTCCGAAGATGGATTTCCATGACCTGCTCGACGATCCGAACTGGAGCGCCTTCTACCTGGTCGAGCATGGCACGATGAACGAAGCGCATGCCGCGCGCTGCCCGCGGACGATGGCTGCGCTGGAGGCGCTGCCGCTGACCCAGATGCGCGGGCGCACGCCTTCTGTCTTCTTCTCGATGCTGCGGCCCGGCGCGCGCATCCCGCCGCATACGGGGATGCTCAATACGCGCCTGGTCTGCCATCTGCCGCTGGTGGTGCCGGAGGGCTGCGGCATTCGCGTCGGCAACGAGACGCGCGAGTGGGAGGAGGGCAAGCTGCTCATCTTCGACGACAGCATCGAGCATGAGGCGTGGAACGACAGCGCGCACAACCGCGTCGTGCTGATCTTCGACATCTGGCGGCCCGAACTGAGCGACGAAGAACGCCGCGGCATTGCCACCATCTTCGAGGCGATCGACGGGGTTTGAGGGCTTCGCGTCCGGTCCTTTCGCGCGAAAGGTCCCAATGTTCGCACTGGCCATGGGGGTGGTGACAGGGGCTTATGCCGTGGCAGTGTCGTTGAACGCGGATCGACGATGGGAAAGAGCCTAAGGCGGCGATAGTCGCAGATAATCCGGATGTAGGACATAGGACAGGGCGCGCTTCACCCGTCCCGCGCTTGACTTGCCTGGCACCGCCGCATAGGGGAGCGCCTTCGTTTTTCCCGGCAATTTCGTCCGATCCCAGACAGGCAAAGTCACGGCCATGAAGATCCGCAACTCTCTGAAGTCCCTCAAGTCGCGCCATCGCGACTGCCGCGTGATCCGTCGCCGGGGCCGCACCTACGTCATCAACAAGACGAATCGCCGCTTCAAGGCGCGCCAGGGCTGAGGCCCGGCCGGCCGCCCGCGGGCGGCTGCGTCTGATTGCAGGCAGAATGAAGAAAGGGCCGGAGCGGCGACGCCCCGGCCCTCTCGTCGTGTCCGGTTCGCAGGTCGGGCCGGTCAGCCCCTACGCTGCGCGCGGATCGATTCGCGGAACGCCTTGCGCTCCTCGCGGGTGACGACGCCGTTGCGATCGGCATCCATGCGATCGAAATGCGCGAGGCGCGCCGCGGTCATCTCGGCAAGCGAGACGCGGCCGTCCCTGTCGGCATCGACGCGCTCCATCATCTTGCCGCCGCCGCGGTGCGCCATGCCCATGCCGCGGTGCTTGCCGCGCATGCCCTCGGCGCGCTCGCCCTTGGGCCCCTTGGCACGCGGCGCATCGAATTCGGCGCGGCTGATCATGCCGTCCTTGTTCGCATCGAGCCGGGCGAACATCGCGTCGCGGCGCTTCTCGCGTCGCTCGCTGCGCGCGGCCTGGCGCTCTTCCTTGGTGACGAAGCCGTCCTTGTTGGCGTCGAGCCGGTCGAAATTGGCGCGGACGCGCGCTTCGACCGCGGTGCGGGTCATGTCTGCGCCGCGTTCGGGACGCGCCATCTCCTGCGCGACGACGGGAACGGCGACGAGCGCGGCCAGCGCGCCGGTGATAATCAGCTTCTTCATGCGATACTCCTTACGCGGCGGGAGCGACGGTAAGCGCCGCTTGCCGCAGGGGAAATACGCTTCACCGCCTGTCTCCACCTTGAACGGGCTGGGTTAACGGGCCCGCTAACGCCGTCGCCCCGATGCCCAGCGGCGGGAAGAATCGATTAACCATCCCTTAGCACCTTTGCGTCACTGGTCGGAGGGCTAGGACGGGGAGTGGCAATGGATCGCGATTACCAGGCTGTCGATGTGGCGATCATCGGCGCGGGGCCGGCCGGTTTGACGGCGGCCTATCTGCTGACCAAGCGCGGCTATTCGGTTACCGTCATCGAGAAGGACCCGGTCTATGTCGGCGGCATCAGCCGCACGGTGGAGCATGACGGCTTCCGCTTCGACATCGGCGGCCACCGCTTCTTCTCGAAATCCAAGGAGGTGGTCGATCTCTGGAACGAGATCCTGCCCGACGACTTCATCGAGCGGCCGCGGATGAGCCGCATCTATTATGAAGGCAAATTCTATTCCTATCCGCTGCGCGCGTTCGAGGCGCTGTGGAACCTCGGCATCTGGCGCTCGACGCTCTGCATGGCGAGCTATGCCCGCTGGAAGCTGTTCCCGCACAAGGACCCGAAGAGCTTCGAGCAGTGGGTGGTGAACCAGTTCGGCCACAAGCTCTTTTCGATCTTCTTCAAGACCTACACCGAGAAGGTGTGGGGCATGCCGACCGACGAGATGTCGGCCGACTGGGCGGCGCAGCGGATCAAGGGGCTGAGCCTCGGCGGCGCGGTGCTCGACGGGCTCAAGCGCTCGCTCGGCCTCCACAAGCGCAAGAACGACGGGATGGCGGTGAAGACGCTGCTCGAGACGTTCCGCTATCCGCGCCAGGGCCCCGGCATGATGTGGGAGCGCGCGCGCGATT
This sequence comes from Allosphingosinicella indica, assembly GCF_900177405.1. NCBI lineage: Bacteria > Pseudomonadati > Pseudomonadota > Alphaproteobacteria > Sphingomonadales > Sphingomicrobiaceae > Allosphingosinicella > Allosphingosinicella indica. Next base: position 1,463,881 of record NZ_LT840185.1, read on the forward strand.
TCGTTACCGCATGCGGCAACCGCGTGCTGATGGGCCATGCTTTGCACCAGCTATCCGAGGACCAGGCGAGCGGGCGGTGGCGCGTCACCGTCGACTGCCCGGACGGCAGCAAGTCGGCGATCAGCGCGGCGCATGTCATTTCCTCCGCGCCGATGCGCGAGCTCGCCGGGCGCATCCATCCGCTGCCCGCCAGCCTGCCGCAGGCGATGGACCTCAAATATCGCGACTTCCTGACCGTCGCGCTGATGATCCGATCGGACGATCTGTTCCCGGACAATTGGATCTACATCCACGATCCGCGCGTGCAGGTAGGCCGCGTGCAGAACTTCCGTTCCTGGTCGCCCGAGATGGTGCCCGATCCCGACCTCGCCTGCGTCGGCCTCGAATATTTCTGTTTCGAGGGCGACGGGCTGTGGTCCGCGGATGACGAAGAGCTGGTCGCGCTGGCAACGAAGGAACTGGCGACGCTCGGCCTCGCCGATCCCGCCACCGTCGTCGGCGGCAAGGTGGTGCGCCAGGAAAAGGCCTATCCGGTTTACGACGACGAATATCGCGACAATGTCGAGGCGATGCGCGCCGATCTGGAGGAGCGCTTCCCGACGCTGCACATGGTCGGCCGCAACGGCATGCATCGCTACAACAACCAGGACCATGCGATGATGACGGCGATGCTGACCGTCCGCAACATCGAGGCGGGCGCGCGGGTCTACGACATCTGGCAGGTCAACGAGGACGCCGAATATCATGAGGCGGGCCACGAGGGGCAGGACGATGCCGCCGGCCGCAACGCCGCGCTTTCGTCCGAACGCGCCGTCCCGGCACGGCTGAAGGCGGCGGCGTGATGCTCGCGCTGCTGCGCGCCACTTATACCCGCTACATCGTCGCCAGCGCCGGCGCGCTGGGGCTCGATCTCGCGCTGTTCCTCGCCGCGATCCATTTGGGCGTCGAGCCGTTCCTCGCCGCGGCGATCGGCTATGGCGCGGGCATCGGCGCGCACTGGCTGCTCTCCAGCCGCGCGGTCTTCAGCGGACGCCTTGCGGAACGCGGCGGCGCGCGCCGCCAGCAGCAGGTGCTGTTCCTGGGCTCGGCGCTGATCGGCCTTGCGCTCACCACCGCGATCGTCGGCATCGGCGATGCGCTGCATCTCGATCCGCGGCTCGCCAAGCTCGTCGCGATCGGCGTCGCCTTCCAGACCACCTACCTGCTGCGCCGGCGGTTCGTCTTCGCATGACCCCGGCGCCGGCCCCGCAGCCGGCGCGCGGCATCGCAGGCTGGCCCTACGGCCGGCTGATCCTGCTCGCCTGGGCGGTGGTCGCGGTCATCCTGATCGCCGGCCGCTGGCAGAGCATCCTTACCGTTTCGATGATCGATCCGGACGATCACATGCGCCTGGTTCAGGTCCGCGACTGGCTGGCGGGGCAGGGCTGGTTCGACGTCAGCCAGCACCGCCTTTACCCGCCGCACGGCGGCGACATGCACTGGTCGCGCTTCGTCGACATGCCGATCGCGGGGGTGATCCTGCTGCTGCGCCCGCTGCTTGGCGGCGCGCAGGCGGAGATCGCGGCGCTGATCGCGGTGCCGCTCGGCATATTGCTGCTGGCGATGAACTTCGTCGCGCGCGCCGGGCGCCGGCTGCTCGGGCCGGAAGGCGGAATCCTCGCCGCGCTGCTCGTCGCGACCAGCCCCTATCTTCTCGCGCAATTCGCGCCGCTGCGGATCGATCATCATAGCTGGCAGATCGCGATGGCGGGGCTCGCGCTGCTCGCGCTGCTCGACGACGATCCGCGCCGCTCGGGGATCGTCGCAGGCATTGCAGCGGCCTTCTGGACGCATATCTCGATCGAGGGCCTGCCTTATCTCGCGCTGATCGGCGCGCTGCTCGCGCTCCGTTATCTGCTCGACCGGCGTGAAGGCGCCCGGCTGGTCGCCTATCTGATCGCGGCGGCGGCGGCGTCGATCGCCTTCTTCGCCGCGACCAAGCTGCCTGCGGCCTGGGGCGCGGTGCGCTGCGATTCGATGTCGGCGCCCTATCTCCTTCCGCTCGCCATCGCCGCCGCAACCGTCGCGGCGGGCAGCCGGCTTCCCGCCATGGAGGGCGCGGTGCAGCGTCTGGCGCTGCTCGGTGTGGCGGGGGCTGTCGGCGCCGCCGCGCTCGCGCTGTCCGGCCCGGCCTGCCTCGGCGGGCCGTTCGAGGCGCTCGATCCGCTCGTCCATCGCTTCTGGTATCAGAATGTCCGCGAAGGGCTGCCGCTGTGGGATCAGCCCTCCTATCTCGCCGTCGGATCGCTCTGGCCCTCGCTGGTCGGCATGATCGGCGCGTGGATCGGCTGGCGCTCGGCCGAAACGCCCGAGGCGGCGCGGCGCTGGACGACCTTCGCGGTGATGTTCGGCGGCGCCTTCCTGCTCTCGGTTCTCGTTTACCGCGGGCAGGGCGTCGCGCATCTGTACGCCACGATCGGGTCGGCGGCGCTGCTTACCGTGCTGCTCCGCCGCCTGGCAAACCTCCGCTTCGCCGCCGCGCGGGTGCCGCTGACGGTCCTCGCGATCGCGCTCCCGTCGCCCATTCCGGCAGGCAGCGCGATGGCGCGGATCGAACTCGACGATGCCGAGCGGACGATGCTCCAGCCGGCGTTCGACGGGAAGGAATGCCTGTCTGAAGCCGGACTGTCCCAGATCGCGGCACGGCCCGCCGCCACACTCTTCGCGCCGATCGACGTTGGCCCCTCGATGCTGATGTACACGCAGCACAGCGTGATCGCTGGCGGCTATCATCGCAACAATGATGCGATGCGCGAGGTGATCCGAAGCTTCACGGGGAGCGCGCGGGACGCCGAGGCGATCGTGCGCGCGAGCGGCGCGACCTATGTGGCTTATTGCCGCCGCCTGCCCGAAATCCAGCTCTACCTGGCCGCCAGCCCAAAAGGGTTCATGGCCGATCTGGAGGGTGGGCGCGCGCCTGCGTGGCTGCGGCCCGTGCCCGTGACCAACTCGCCCGATCTGCGCGTCTGGCAGGTGGCGCCGCCAATCTCCTGATTGCGAAGGCGGCGCTTCCGGCCTAGGCGCGGCGCGTGGTTCTCAGGCTCAATTTCCGGAACCCGGTCCGGGGGCAATGGTGGCAGAGCCGCCTGTTCCTGGCGTTGGTCATCCTCGCCGCCGCGATCCCGCTGATCGCGCCTGCTGTCCCGCCGCTGGTCGATCTGCCCGGCCATATGGGTCGCTATCGCGTGCAGCTCAACATGGGCGAATCGGCCGCGCTGGCGCGCTATTTCGGCTTCCAATGGGCGGTGATCGGCAATCTTGGCATCGATCTCCTGATCGAACCGCTCGGCCGCCTGTTCGGGCTGGAGCCGGCGGTGAAGATGATCGTGCTGGCGATCCCGCCGCTCACCGTCGCGGGGCTGCTGTGGATCGCGCACGAGATCCACGGCCGTATCCCGGCCACCGCCTTTTTCGCGCTGCCGCTGGCCTATGGCTATCCCTTCCAGTTCGGCTTCGCCAATTTCGCGCTGTCCGCGGCGTTCGCGCTGATCGCCTTCG